>JADFYF010000002.1 GCA_015233165.1 Candidatus Omnitrophota bacterium | reverse complement strand
CTTAGTCTTCTGGATCAGAAGCAGTTGACTCGGGCAGCCGAAATTCTTTTTTGTGATGAGAATTCAATGGAAGTTCAGGCCGCGATTTTTGCCGGGACGGACAAGCTGACCTTTTTGGATATCAAGTTGCCAACCTTCTGACCTTGATAGGTGCTGCCAAAGGCATGAGCCGCATCTTCAATCACTCGCAACTTATTTTTCTTTGCGAATGAATAAACTTCTTTTAGGTTTCCAACCGATCCAGCGAAATGCACCGGTATAATCGCTCGCGTCTTTTTCGTTAATCGTTTCTTGGCATCTTCTAAATCAATAATTAATGTTTGAGGATTAATATCACAAGCAACTGGTTTAGCGCCCGCTGCTGTGATGGCTTGAAAGGATGCTACAAAGGTAAAGGATGGAACCAATACCTCATCGCCTGGCTTAATAACGCTCATCAAAGCCAAATGCAACGCCGCTGTTCCGGAATTGACACAAACGACATCTGATTTCCCACCAAGAAATTCCTGCAATTCATTCTCGAAAGACTGAACTTCTTGTCCCATGCCTAGATAGCCGACTTCCATGATGACGCGACGTAAAACACGAACCTCTTGAAGTCCGACACAAGATTTGGAAACTCTAATCTTATTCATGTACCCCACTTGCACTCCGTAGTCTAGAAATTAACTTGTCTCGAGAATTCTCAGGCACAACACATGGCCAATTCATAATACATTTTGTCACTTCTTCAGCCTTGGGACAAGTCCCCATTTGATATCCCCAAATCTCTGGGCTTGAAGAACAAATCACCGGCGATTGAAACCACGTATGATCAACAGCAAGGAAGTCTTGCCATTTGCTTTTATCAAAAGACGGTAGACAAAATGCGAATCGTAAGGGAATAATGTCGTTCTTCTTATCCATATAAGCCTTAGGGACAAATTTCCCCCATCCGGATTCTTTCATAAGAATAAGATATTCCTTCAATATCTGCTGTCGCTGCTCTCTCTGCTGTGGCCAACGTTCCAATTCATAAATTCCAAGTTGGGCCAAGAAAGCCGGCATACGAGCTGGATAAGGATAGTCCTGATGAGAAAAATCTTTCCCATAATCTGCTTCTAAGAATGGGCCTCGAAGCTTAAGCCCCTTCAATAAATGATACCCAATCTTTTCCTCTAAAATAGACCTACCATACCTCTGTGGATTGAAATAATATCTTTCATATAAAAACCTTTTATACAATCGTCGTTGGTGATCTTTAGATAAACTGGGGACTCCCTCCATAATCTTTTGAACTTTATTTGCTAGCCCTCTATCACGCGTATAAAGCAAGCCTCCAACTAATGTATTTATGGGTTTGGTATGATCTGTAGAAAAAATACTCGCATCCGCACAATCTCCCACCTTAACACCATCCCGTGAAGATCCCAACGAAATGGCCGAGTCCTCGATAACCCTAATACCCTTTTTCTTTCCTAATGCCACAATTTCTTCAATACAACAGGGAATTCCAAAAGAATGCTGCGCTACAATCAATTTCGTGCGAGGGCTGATCTTCCTTTCTATGGAAGCTGCATCTGATCCTAAGGTTTCAACGCTTATATCAGCAAAAATAGGAACAGCACCCAGACGGCCTATCGCATTAGGCATCACTCCACAGGTAAAAGCAGGTAAAATTACTTCATCGCCCTGGCCAATACCTAAAGCCTTCATCAAAACATAAAAGGCCATACGTCCGCTAGCGAAACTCGTTCCCACACCGTTACCTATCATGGAGGAGAATTTATGTTCATACTCTTCAACAATATGTCCATTCTCTTTACTATCCAAGATATGCGAAATTTCTAACAATTGATTGTCCGATAGCCATGCATGCCCTTGGACAAAACCAAAATATTGTCTACTAAATAAGAGATTCAAAAGATGAGAAATCTTCTTTATATTCATAATAAAAATGGTTTCATCGTTTCTTCACTAGTAGGCAGAAAATAAAGATCTCTTAATTCTTTTCCTTGTTTCTTATATGCCAATCGCTCATCAATGGTCAATTCCGAATACCTATATATTGCCTTAAGCAAATCTTTAGAATTGAAACGATTAGTCGTCATTTCAAGTTCTTTGAAGGGAAGAAGATTCTCATCTAGGGAAGTTTGAGAGCCAATAAAAATAACAGGTAACCCTGCAATGGCAGCCTCAACCATAGAGCTGGAACAAGCAGAAATTACCATATTAGCCTTTGCGAAACAGTTCTGTAAACCCTCTTGAGCGTCAACAAATTTTTCTGACCATCTTTCATAACCAAACACCGTCTTCAGATTATTAATATCCGTATCAGGATGATATTTTAGAATAAATTCATATTTCTTATCCAAATCCCTTAAAGCTTCAAGAACAATCTCCAGAATCTCTAAAGATTCATCAAAATCATACGATAGTAAGACTAAGACTGAATTATTACTATCTGATTTTATATCTACTGAATCATAAACATTTTTATAACGTAACGCTGCTACGGGATGACAACTTATATTCTTAGCAAACAACTTAGCAAGTTCACATTCTCTGTAACTGATACACAACAAATAATCTGGTGAAACTCCTGCAGATACCTCCGTTGAAGTGGTGTATAAAGATAAGAAATATGGGTGGTGAAGAAATATTTGAGCTCCTATTATCTTTATATTATAAAAGGCTTTGCGTAGCCCCATCACGATTGCTTTGTCTGTGACACGATTTTCATACCACAAAATCGCTCTCTTTAAAGATGGAAAAGAATTCTTCAACTTCACACAAGTTCTATACAACAAAACAGACTCTTGGCCTAAAAAGAAATCTCTCTCGACTTGATCCTCTCTTACAATCTTTGATAAATCAAAATTACGAAATAATTTGAGATTGATCTTCTTTGAAAGAACACGAAAAGGATAGGTTATAGCACTCCAATAGTCGGAGAAACTTAAATAATCTTCAGGAATAATAAAAAAAGAAGAATTTCGCCTCAATCTATAATATAAGTTCATGTATCTCCATCCTATGTCATAGAACAAAGGATAAATTGCAATCTTTCTTCCATTCTTGATAAGAAAGTTATTTAAACTCGGGAAATATCTATCTTGAAAAGGGTCTTCTTTATTAACGGAATTTTGATGTATATGAGTCGTAATAATCGTATCAGCCTGAAATTCTGTCTTATCTTTCTTTCTTAAATTCAATGTTATTAAGGCAGCAAAACACTTTATTAATTGAACAATCCAGAATTTAAAAATAGAAAGAAAAACACTAATTCTTCTAATACATTTTCTTAATTTTGCACTATGACTGCCTATAATCTTAACTTGTATCTTATTTTTTCTACCCCACAAATAAATACTCTCAGCTAAACTCAAAGATTCAACCACAATAATGGCTGGCTTATTATCCTTTTGTTTCCAAAGTCGATCTATAAGTTCTAAAAAACAACTATAAACAAAAAGTTTACTTTGTTTTAAGTTTCTAGAAGAAACCGCCCCAAACCACCACTCTTTATCATCAACAAACTGCTCTGATATCTGATCTACCCATTTAACATGGTCTTCTTTGATTTCATTGGCAATTGATCGATACGTCATTGCTATATCTAACAACTGAAAACCATTACCTAAGGATAAAGAGATACTCTTTCTCTCTTGGAAATTATCTCCAAAATAAATCCAATTAATTGCACTACTAGAATTAACAAATTTCTTTCTTAAAAAAAATGGATCCATAAATGAAAGAACCACAAATAAACATTCCTCAGACGTTTTATTCAAATCATCTAACTTTTGCTTATTTGATAAGCTGTCTTTCATAATAAATTATTTTTAACTCATTTTGAAATGTTTATCTGTTGGTAGGCTTCTTCAAGACAGCTTAAAATTCCTTGACCAAGATCAACGTATGTTTTACTGACAAACTTCTTAGCCAGACGAGGAGAAAAGGAATATGGTGTTATCTCATAATGGGATTTTGATTTAACGGGGAGATATTTGATTCTAACTTTATTACCAAGTATTTCTTTAATCATTAATAAAAGATCTTTAATCTTAATTTGTTGAGTGCCGGAAATCATCACACACTGATTCTTGAATTCGGGCACTAAAATTTCTACACTACACCTGGCAGCATCTGTCACATGAATATATTCGCGAATCTCTTCCCCATCCCCCTCCCGTTCAATAAGTCCGTCTTCAAGAGCCTTATAAAGAACTGAATGAAGAAAGTTTCCTTTTCCTGCTCGAGGACCGTACAAAGATCCATAACGTAAAATTGTATAATTTAAGCCATAGCTCTCATGATAGTTCTCTATCAATAGTTCACAAGACTGTTTGGCACTTCGGTAAAAAGACCCCGATTTGCTGTAAACATATAGTGAGCTAGCGAAAATAAAACGTTTGACCTTGGCTTTACGACAAGCTTCCAGGACAATGGCTGTCCCTAAGATATTCTTTTTAATACTTTCTAGGGGGTTTCGACAAGCATCCTCAATATCTGCCACACCGGCAAAATGATAAACGATATCGCAATCTTTGACTGTATCAAAAACCTTCTTCTCGTCAAGAATGTCCCCAATGACTATTTTTTGATTCTTCAAGAAGCTGGAAGGTTTAATTAAATCATAAATAATCACACGATGACCTTCTTTACTTAAGACATCTTTCACGTGACTTCCCAAAAAACCAGCCCCACCAAAAACAACAATCTTAGACATGCAACCCTCCATCTAATAAATATCAATCATTGGATACAGCCGCCTGCTCGAAATCCTCATCCGACTCAAAAAAGAATTTACTGACAAATTCTTGTTTTAAAGCATCATAGATCTTACGACCTTCTGGGGTATCTTTTTCTGCTTGACGAATTTCTGGCCAGCGATCTTCAGGAAACTTAACATACATATTAAATGTTTTGACTAATCCTTCGACCGATTCTTTTGGAAACTGGGGCATATCCAACAAAGATCCCCCTACGACGAATGACTCAACAATATCTTCATGCTTTAAAAAGCCTAAACGTTCACATTCCTTTCGAAGTGGAGTCCCATGAAAAGGGGTAAAGGGATAGGCATTACGATCTGAAGAATCAATAGATTTATTTAATAAAACTGTATCAAACGCCACTTCTCGAGTTTCATGTGGAAATCCCATGATGTTATTAACGCTATAAGGAATCCCAGATTCAGTCACAAGTTTCATCCGCTCAATCAGAATCTGGTTAGGCACATTACGTCTTAAATGTTTAGCACGGAAATCTTCATTCCCGTGTTCAATACCAAATGAAATACGAGCACAACCAATTTCTTTTAATTTATTTAATCTTTCTGTCGTAATAGTTTCCGGTCGTGTTTGACACCAAAATGGCAATTTTATTTCCATATACAGCTCACAAAATTTCTCAAAATCCGAAGAAGTCCAAGAAAAGAAAGTGTCTGCCCAGAAATATAAATACTCGGCCTTCATTGTGTCTTTATAAAATAAAAGTTCCTCTCGAAGTCCTTCAAATGACTTTCGGCGCAAATAATTTCCTCCATGCTCATCTTTATGCAATTGTGTCTGTGTTGGAGAATTACAATAGGCACACGTATAAGGACACCCACGAAAAGTTTCCACCGGAAACATTTTATAAACCTTTCCCCCCATAGGACGATAAAAACGGGCTTCTTCAAAGATAGACATATCAATCAATGGATTCTTATCCATATCCACCAATTTAATAGGATTGGTTTTTATCTTTCCATCCGGTCTTTTTATAGATAGGTTAGCGATTTCATCGTAATCTAAACCTTTTTCTAATCGATGACACAATTCTAGAAGGGCATCTTCTCCTTCACCACGGCAAACAATATCTACATAGGGACATTTCAATACGAGATCAGGAGCAAAGGTTGGAAAAACACCTCCCGCTATGGTTGTGATCTTAAGGTCTTTGACCTGTTCTAATAATTTTATTCCTAACCTATACATATCTTCTGTCGTTGAAAGAGCCAGTAAATCGGGTTGAAACTCCAGAACTTCTTTTCGGAAGTCCTCAAAACAATTAGTTGTCTTACAGGTAATCTCATGAGGCATTTTAAAAGGGCGCGCCATCAATCTTTCTGCCTTTGAACCGTCTGAATCCGATTCTTTACCCTCAATTGATTTATAGTAAGTTGTATCAAATAAGCGCACTTCATAACCTGCACGTTTTAAGACTGCAGAAAGAAGTCCTATGGCTGGAGGCAACATATTCATACCGCGTAAATTTGGATAAATAAACATGACTTTAAAAGCCATTAAATCCTCCTAGATTATTAAAACCTTGCTTCTTCATTTATAACCAATCTCCTCCGCTGATCGTTAAGATCTCACCGGTAATATAATTACTGTGATCAGAAAGAAGATACATAATCATCCCCACTACATCCTCAGCATTACCTGCACGCTTAAGAGGAATCATCTGTGTTCTTTTAACCAACCCGCTGGCAGAAACCTTCTTATATTTTGTATGAAATTTCGTATTAATAAACCCTGGGGCAATGGCATTGACCAAAATATTATATTTTGCTGCCTGTTTGGCCAATCCTTTAGTAATGCATTCTACCGCTGATTTAGCAGCCCCATAACCAATGGATATTGGTCCACCACCATGACTTGCAGATGCTGTGCTCATCAAAATGATTCTACCACCTTTGGATTTCATGCGTTTGATAGCCTCACGCGCCAAAAAGAAAGGTCCCGTAAGATTGACGGCTAAATCCCTATCCCAATCACTTTGATCAATCTCTTCCCAACTAATCGGACGACTTAAAGCCCCAGATAGTTGGACTACAGCATCAATTCCTCCAGCCCAATCTTCAAACTGATCAACCAAGGATGTACTACCTTCTTGCGATGCAACATCTTCCACAAAGATCTTGATACGGGCCTTATGTTTTCTTTGAACGAATCGTTCAAGTCGTTCCTTATTACTATACGACTGAACTCCAATCACCAAAGACTGGGACACTAAAGATCCCAAGAGTGCAAAGCCTATATCACCGCTTGCACCAGTAATTAAGATCTTTGAATTTTTCTTTATAACAATCATAATCTACTCTACACGACCGAACAGCGCTGACAGGGACTAACAGAAGAACGGTTTTTATCCAAATGGGATTTACGCAATTGCTGATAATTCTGCGATTGCCATAGGTCAGAAATATTCTGTTTGCCCATTTGTCCAACAGTTAAAGTTGATTTAAAATCTGTATCACATGGGTTAACGCTACCATCAAACCAGATAAACATTCTGCGCCAAAGATCTGAACATGGCATTTGTACATCATTTATCTTTGCTTCATAAATATTTTCCCAAGGATTATATTTGACAAAAGACACCTGATCGACCATTTCTCCCCAAAGCTGAATCATTGAATCCATGTCTTGTTCAGGCCCAAATTTAACACCAGAAACCCTAGAAATAATTCTTGAAGAAGAATAATGTTTACGACGAATATCTTGAAACAATCGAATATTATCCAACACTTTTTGTAAATTACCCTTGACCCTCAGCTGACTATACAACGGTTCTTTAGCTGCATCCGCAGAGAATACAATAGTATTGACCCCTCCAGATAAAATCGTATGGCAAAGCCGTTCATTGAGCATAGATGCATTCGTGTTTATCTTAAAACCTAAGAATTTTCCTTGGCAGTAAGCTAACATCTCTTCGATCTCTTTGCACAATAAAGGCTCTCCACGAGAAGCTAACGAGAAAAACTCAATATTACCGTAAGACTGATCAATAATCTCCTTATAAAGATCTAATGACATAGTCCCCATAAATCCATTAGCCTTAGTCGTAAATGAAACATCTGTCTGATAACAAAATACACAACGGTAATTACAAACGGAAGTTGGTTCAATCTGCAAGTATGGTGGATAGGCATCCAAAATCTTCTGAGCAGGATAAATATCATAACGATAACGATGAATGGCATAGGTACCGACATCCGTATCGTCCAATCGGCTTACTTCATCAGCAATGTGTTGTGTGATTTTAAAACCTTCAACCCCACCAACGCTTAAGTCTTTTTTAATAGACTCAACAATGGCTTCCTTACCTGGATATATCTTTAGCATTAGCTGATTCAAAATTCTCTGCTTTTGCTCTTGAGGATCCGCCTTTATCGATGAAAAAAAATCATTGAAACTTTGGTGTTTAACATAAATATTAGTCTTATTTTCCATATTTCTTAATCCAATATTCTGTTTGAGCAATCTGAAACTCGTAATCTACATCGCAGCCAGCCTCTTGAATCAAAGGGTATATCTTCTGCCCCATCCATTTCTGAGGTAATTGTCCATTTTCTATATTCTGTAAACAACGAGGTCTGACAATAGAAAGCCCCATATCTGCAAAATATACATCTCCCTGTGAATCGCGATCACAATTTAATTTCTTAGGATCACCAAAGGTCTCTAAAGGAACAAAGGGCTGTAAAAGCCCATCAGATCCAATCTTTCGCGCCCTTAAGGGACTCCACATGTTATATTTTGAAACAGATACTGCTGAATCATAGGAAGGATTGTTTCTGAGAACTTCTATCCCTTGATCGATAAGTTCTGCAGAAACAGTAGCTGAATTACAATGCAACAAGACGATCAATTCTTGAAGCCCAAAGCGTTTCTCAATTTCCTGATAACCATGTACAAAAGCATCCTCACCTTTTGCTTCCTTAGTCGCAAGATAGTCGGGACGTTCAATAATTTCTACTCCATTTTCAGAGGCCAACGCTTTCAATTTATCACAATCTGTTGATATGAAGACTTTAGCTACACTTTTTACTTTCTTTGCAGCAAGGATAGGATAAAGTGAAAGAGGTTTTCCTAATATGGGATATGTATTCTTTCCTGGAAAACCAATACTGCCTTTTCTTCCAATTAATAAAGCTGAAATCATAGCCTATCCATTTCTTACAAAGACATAATTAAATATTTTAAAATACTTACCACTATCAAACATTCCTGAATGCTTCTTATGTAGAAGGTCAAATCCTTTTAATCGAAGATTTTCAATTATTGCCAAATGATCTTTCAACTCTTCATTTAACTCTATAGATATTGATTTAAGCCTCTGATCTTTCATTGTATTTTCTGCCCCCTTTATAACTCTTGGTTCTATACCATCAACATCAATTTTAATATGCGTAGGGAAGAACTTACTCTTCAATAAAAAATTATCCAGGCTATTAGCCACAACCCCCTGTTTAAATATAGGGTTATACAGCTCTCCATTTTCATCCATTGGGCTGCCAAGGCAGTTGATTGCTCCACCTGCTCCAAACAAAGGTAAATATAAATAATCAATGCTATCAGTATCTGATAAAGCTATATTTAAACACATAACATTGTTTTGACATTGATTCATGTATATATTTTTGTTTAACAACGCATAGTTCTGAGACTCCGGCTCAAAGGCTATTACGTTAATTCCTTTTTTTGCTGCATAAATAGAATACAACCCAATATTTGCTCCAATATCAAACAAAACATCACCTTCTTTAAAAGAATTAATCCACTCAATTGTTTCTGGTTCTTTTGTAAAATAAGTTTCTACCCGCCATCTAGTTAACTCATTGGGGCAAGAAAAAACGTAGTTAACATTTTCCTTAGAAACACTAAGCGTTGGGTTTAACAAAGCTGCGAGACTACAAGAAATCTTATTTCCTGTATTTAAACGTAAAAGTTTTATTAGTCTTTTTGTTATAAAATCAAATACTTTTCTCTTAATTCCCATTTAAAACTCTTTTCTCTAGTCAATCAGCTGCTAACTCTTAAATGAATAAAATATTCTTTTCTACTATTTTGCTGCCAATGCTGGCTATTCTAATAATTCACTCTTCCATTTCGACAACCAAGGTGTCCCAGATCAGTTCTTTAAAAAAATTACTCTCGTTATAATTAGAAATGCTCCCCCTTTAAACGTTCTTTAAAATCTGGAACATTTAAATGAAGTCCCAGGCTCCCATTTCTATATTAACAATATGCTAAGCCTTCTGTCGCACCTGCACTCAGATCTTTCTTGATAGAGTCAACAATTGTCTCCTTGCCTGGATACGTCTTTATCCTGAGCTGATCCAAAATTCTCTGCTTTTGCCCTTGAATATCAGCCTTTATAAACGAGAAGAAATCATTAAAACTCTGATGCTTGATGTAGACATTACAGATTTCTTGTTAAAATATCTATCCCTTGATCGATAGGCTCCGCAGAAACCGTAGCTGAATTACAATGCAACAATACTATCAATTCTTGAACCCCCGAGCGTTTCTCAATCTCTTGATATCCATGCATAAAAACATCTTCACCCTTGGCTTCTTTTGTGACAAAATAGGCAGGTCGTTCAATAACTTCTACTCCATTATCATTAGCCAATATTCTTATATTTATCACAGTCTGTTGATATAAACACCTTATCACTCTTTGTGCTTTCTGTGCAGCAAGCATAGGATAAAGCGAAAGAAGTTTTCCAGAAATAGGATAGGTGTTCTTTCCTGGAAACCCCACGCTTCCTTTTCTTCTAATTAATAAGGCTGAAATCATCTTTTTATCTCATTCCCTTTTAAAACAAACTCCTCCATAGCTTAAACTACAAAATTTTCCCTATATATTTGCCATCCAAAAACTAAATGATCCAAAATTTGCGAATGAGCAGGATGTACCCTTAGCATACTCCCCTGAGTAAACGTACAACCAATGACAAGAAACTTAATGGTTATACATCGAGTTCTAAGAAAAAGATTGCTAGGATCCAATTTTTTACTAAATTCATCTCACTCTAGCATTTTCCATTCAAAACAATCTTCCAAAACAACTAACTTACAATAATATTAATATATTTTTTCATTAGACCTATGAAATTAATGATTTTAAACATATATTTAATCGATTTTTATATTTTCTCTGCAAAATCTTTAGAAGTTAAAATATATTGAACCTTACGCCGATTCAATTACTGAATACAGATATACCCCTTAGCAACCAAACAAGGCAAAAGCATATTAGTCATATCAAAAAAATTCATTTGTCGAAACAACTTACGTTAATTGGTAAGAAATCTTCCGCCTAGAATATTAATAAGCTCGAATTCACATTCGTTGAGAGGTAATTTAGACATATTTTGTTCAATTATTGAACATTGCTATATTAACGTCTTTTGGATACTTCAAGAATTATGATTTAAGCGCAGACTTTTCGATAGCATCAATCATGATATCCCAAATTAATAAATCAGGAGATCCTGGAACTTTAATGTAAGAAGAACAAAAATTATCATACGATTTCTTATCAATCTCGATTTCACATTTTTCATAATCTTCTGGCCTATCGATATTAATAATTTCTTTCTTAAGAAGCTGTTTTAATTTATTCATATACGGCCCCTGTCCTTCAGCAATATTGGCATCTGATGTCAACAATATAATCGGTTTTTCATAAATAACAGCGAAACTAATAGCCGTTGTTGCCGGTACCAATACGACCTTGGCTCCCTCTACCAGATTGATAGTTTTATTGATGTACCATTTTCTCTTAGGAAAACATTCTGGCTTCAAATCGTATCGTGCCCGTGGATGAGCAGCGATGACAATAGGGGTCTCAAACTTTCTCTCAAACCAATCAAAAAAAGCATTAAGGGTTTTATAATAATGATCCGGATCTACAGGTTCGGTGGGAATTATCAGCCGATCAGGATGGTAAGGAGAATAAGCATCTAAGAAGACAGCATAATCCCCCTTTACTTCACGAGGATCATTCTTTTTTTCTAAATACAAATCATAATCAAGGGTATGCCCTAAAACAAATTTGGTCGATTTTGATGGCTTAGGAATATAATTTCTATCATACTTAAGACCTTGTATTAAAAGAATATCAGGAGGTCTTATTCGACCTATAAAAGATGGCAAATCAAAAAGAAGAATGTCTTTTTTATTCCAATAGTTCTTAAATTTATCCCATTTTAAAAGAAATAGACACCTAAGGATATTACATGCTCTTAAGCCAGCTACCCCCAAAACTCCCTCAAGCTCAAAATACACCCCCCTTAAACCTCCATATGGAATATTATACTTCCAAAACGTTTGATAAATAAAAACATTCCAAGGGTTACCATGAATAAAATCAATTACAAAACAATTCTTTCTATATTTAAAAAAATCATCAAACTGATTCTTATCTTTAATTTGAACAATCCCTGCAAAATTAGAAGACTCTAGAATTTGATAATTCTCGACATATCCTGGTGTCAATAAGGTTGTTAAATCCAGAACAAAAACTTCATATCCTTTTTTGATAAAAGTTTCTATCCCGAACCTAACATAATCTCTCTTAGACAAAGGAACTTGTATCAGACAACATATCGTATTAAAACACTTCACCATGCCCTAATTTTAAATACTTAAATTATCCACAAGACTTGCAAGAGGAGCTCTTAGTCTCTGGAATTGGAATAGATTTACCTTCAACAATGGTTTCAACCCATTTATGCTCTGGTGAGTTTTGTTTATATGGCCTATGAGACCAGGGGGTCCAACCAGCCTTCACCGCTCTTTCAATATCTTCCTCGGTAAGTTTGATATCAACTACTCTAAACTTACCCTTGGCCAATCTCGGCGAATTTACATCTTTTAATCTTTTTTCATTTGTTTTTGAAATAAGATCATAATCCGCATGACTACTAATTCCTGGCATTGGAATAGCTGCACTGCATTTAGTGCAATGCTTTTTGACTTGATCAGCAAATTCGTTAGGATTTTTATTCCACCAGCCTTTTTCGAGAGGATACCCGCCAGGCCCATCAAAGAGCATATCCTGAGCAGCAGCTACTTCACAAAAAAATCCTCCTTTAGGAGTAATAGAGGCGGCCCAACGCCATTGAATCCAACAATTTCCAATAAGCCGCCACATTAATTCTCTATCTTCTAAAATATCTTCAGCGGCGAGCAATAACGGTTGATGTGTGCCAACCTCTGGATCCTTATGGCTATTAAAAGTAATATTATGATCATCAAAAGTCTCCGAAATAACGGCTCTATGCTTGTCCCATTTAAAGCCGTTAGTCCATAATTGTCTTTTAGGACGAGGAATCTTTTGTTGAACAATTTTACAGATCTCTACAAATCTTGGATGAGCTGTTGGTTCTCCTCCCATAATTCCAATAAAACCTGGAAACCCTTCCAAAGAATCAATTGCCTTCTCAACAAAGTCTAATTCCATAAAGAAAACTTTGTCATGATGTCCTACAAAACGAGTACAATTGGAACAGGTTATGTTACATGCATTCGTAATTTCAATATGGATGACAGGCATCCGATAAATTGGAATCATATTATTTTTTCCCTTTTTTTAGTTTTGATTTTAACAATTATTTATCAAAATAATAGTCTTTTTCTATCTGTTCTTGTTTAAGCATATAAGCCTCCAAACCTATTGCCTGTTCTCCTGGTCTAGGGCAAACTCTTAATAAAGCCTTATCAATATACCCCATACGTGCCCCTGTCTGTGCCATACGTAATGAATAATCGATATCATTAACTCGATTCCAAGTTTTTCTCCAACAATGAATATTGTACCTAACAAAATTAAGATAACGCCGAAAGATCCATGTTGCATTGCTGCCAAATCTTGGACCTGGATTTCTAGGTAAAACTTTTAATCGAGAATAATAAGGATCTCGTGCATGTAAGCCCTGAACTATTGTTTCCTTATCATTTTTTTCAAAAACACAAGCCGATGAAACAAACTCATAATTATTTTCCTGGGCAAATTTCAAGAGTGTTGTGATAAATTCTGGTTCCCATCTGTCGTCATCATCGATTCTCGCAATCCATTTACCTTTTGCTAATTTTAAACCTGTGTTGGCCGCAACCACCGGGCCCGCAAGCCAATGATTCTCAGCAGTAGGCGGATATCTGTAACCACGTTTAGGGATATTATAAAAACGAATCCGTGGATCCTTAATTGAAGTCACATATTCCTTCGTTTTATCAGTGCACCGATCTCCAATAATAAGAATATCCAAATTCTTATATGTTTGGGCTAGCACTGTGGGTAAGGATCTTTCCATCAAAAGTTCAGCCCTATTATATGTGGGAATATAGACCGTAACTAATGGGTTTTCATTCTTATTTTGATAGTGTGTCTCATAACGCATCCGTAAAAACCTAAGCATCAAAGGCTCATAAGTCATAAAATATATCTCATTGTATCCTGAAATTAGATAATCAATGAATCCATGCTTGCCTGTATGCCTTTGATAATTAATCATTAACACTCACCACCTTATCCACACTCCACGTTGCTAAATCCAAAGAATTTTCTAATAACCGTCTTCTAGCATTAGGGAACCCTTCACCAATAAAATTAAACAAATTAGCTGTAGCTACAGCCTGAGACATATTATGTTTTAAACCTTCCAATAAATGACTCCAATTACCCGCCCCTCCAGCGATAATAATAGGCACTTTCACCGAATTATCCAATTGTTCTAAAAGCGCTACCATATACCCTTGTCCTGAACCGTCCTTATCAATGGAGTTTAAATACACTTCTCCAACGCCAAGACTTATCACATATTTAATATAATTACAAAAATCTTGATTAACTTTTTCCATACCATTGCTGATATAACATTCCAATTGGTCTTCTTTTTTTATTACATCAATAGAGGCAATAATACACTGGCTTCCATAAATCTTAACTAACTCCTTAATTAAAGATGGGTGCTTTAAAAGAGCCGTATTAACAACAATCTTATCTGCACCGGAATTCAAAATAGTCCTAGCATGCTCCAAGGAAACAACCCCCCCTCCAGCAGCAATAGGAATAAAGCATTCCTCAGCAATTAACTTAATGTGATCACAAAAACAAGATAAATTTCTTTTATTCCTAGAAACATCCAAAATAATTAACTCATCGATAGAAAAAGCAATCCTTTTAAAATTGTAATTACTTTTTAGCCAATTGATATTGCCAGCTTTCTGTAGCCTAAAATTACGACTCAACATAAAATCGCCATTATTGTATAAAAGAGTAAAGATGAGCCTTTTTTTAGCCATTTAGAACTTCTCTATAAAATTCTTTAGAATTATTAAACCATTAGTTTGACTTTTCTCTGGATGAAACTGTGTTCCGCAAACATATCCATCCTCAAAGACAGCCACAAAATTTTCCCCATGCAAACAAGTACCAACGGTAAAAGGCTGATTTTCAAATTTCATCCGATAGCTGTGAGTGAAATAAAAATCAGCACCTGCTCCTAACCCTTCCATCAATTTACAATTCTTGACAATATCTACATACTCAAATCCCACATGAGGAATTTTAAGTTCGCTCGATGGTGGAAGTTCAAATCGTTTGATCACAGAAGAAATAAATCCAAAGCCTTCACTAAACCCATTTTCTGTACTCGATAAAGCTAATAGTTGCATACCTAAACAAATCCCCAAAATAGGTGTCTTTTTTTGCACAACAGTCTCTGTGATAATCTTAGCAAGGCCGCTTTTTCTTAAATTCTCCATAGCTTGATAAAAAGAGCCAACGCCCGGTAAAATTAATTTGCTGGCTGTTTTAATCACTTCGACATCAGAACTGATCTGAGATGAAACACCCAAATAGTTCAATGCTGATTGAACTGAGAAAAGATTACCCATCCCGTAATCAATAATAACGATCACTAACTGCCCCTATCCGACTTTATAATTAGGTTCAAAACGGCCATTTACTTTTCTAAAAAGATTCTTATTGGCCCACCTATCTAAAACAGCATCAAACTCTGCCTGCGTCATCTGATAATAATCTAAGTATTGATCCATAAACTCTTCTGGATAATGATTATCATAAAGCCGCACAAGTTCAACAGCTTGGTCTCTGGTCATGGCCCCCCTTCGAATTTCAATACCCGCATCCTGAGTTGCTCTTCCAAAACCAAGCTTTAAATACATCAGATACACATGTAAAGCATACAAAGCCTGATCATTTTGGGCAAAATTAGTAAATGTACCAATATTAGTATCATCTTTTTCTTTGAGACCACAGTGTTCTTTAGCCAAAAGGTAATTTTTGTAGGAATCCCAAGCTTCGAAATAGCCCCAATGAGTCAAATACAATTCTTTACCAACTAATTCTTTAGCTGAGGGGAAAGTAAAAAAATATAAAGACTTTTTATCCAAATTCAACTTTTTCAAGACTAAATCATACCCAGCCTCAACATAAATTCTTTTTATATATTCAATATCAAAACCACTCTTATACATTGATTCTTTAGATCCTCCATATTCCACTTCTCCATCTTCACCATAAATTAAAAGTGGAATATTAAAATTAATTCCTACTCTAATGACGGCTGAAGAAATGGCAATCAACCAGCCATAATAAGGAAAACCTTTTTCAATAAAGCCCACTTTATTTATTTGTCTCATAGCCTCAATATCAGTAGTAATATGTATGTGATCATATCCTTTATTAACAAAATTCAATAAATTCTCACTACCAATAGATAGTTCAAGAGCAGGACGAACCGTCACCGTCAATGGATTCATTCCATAAAGATGCTTTAACCTATAAGCAATACTGCAGCCGTCTTTACCTCCACTAACTGGGACAATACAATCGAAGCCACCAGTTTTAGAACGATATTTATCTAATAAGGCTTTGAGCTCTTCCTGTCTAGGTTTCCATTCCATTTTCTTTTTCTCTTCCATCCATTGGCAAGCATTACACCAACCTCTTTCATCAAAAGTGATCCTTGGTCTAGTTGACATATTCAAACAATTCTTACACCAAAATACCCCTGTACTCATAATTCTCCTTAAATAAAACTCAATTACCTTTAATGATTGAAATTACCTTATCTTGTTCCTTCGCCAAAAGCCCTACTGATGAGGGAAGACTAAGTGCCATATCATACAGCTTGGTTGAGACCTCTATTTTGTATGAAAAACTCTTTTTAAAAATAGCTTGCGAATGAAGTGGTTGCCAAAGCGGTCTTGCCTGTACCTTTTCTTTAGCAAGATCTTGCATTAATCGACGAGCATGCATTCCATATTTTTTCTGATCAATGAGTATGGTATAGAGCCACCACACACTCTTTGCCCAAGGAGCTTCTTAAGGCATAACCCTTGCATATCTTTGAGTTTTTCTTGATATCGCCGGGCAATCTTTTGTTTTTGATTAATGTACGTATCTATTTTCTCCATTTGGGCCAAACCTAACGCAGCTTGAATATTAGTCAGACGGTAGTTATAACCAATCTCATCATGAAAATATTCAATCGGATCTGATTTTGCTTGCGTACTTAAATGCTTGGCCCTTTTAGCTAAAGTCTCATCGTCAGTTGTAATCATGCCACCTCCGCCGCAGGTGATCATTTTATTGCCATTAAAGTAAAGCATCCTAGATTTCCAAATGAGCCAATCTTCTTGCCCTTATATTCTGCCCCAATACTTTCCGCCACATCTTCAATAACGATGAGCTTATATTTTCTAGCTAACGAACGAAGTGGCTGCATATTCGATGAATGCCCAAGTAAATGAACCGGTAAAATAGCTTTAATCGTGCGCTTGGTATTGTTATTGATCAGTTGCCCCTTATTTAAAATACACTGGGTCTTTAGAAATTCTTCAAGCTTAGAAACATCAATCTGCCAATACATGGGATCAACATCCATAAATAGTGGCCAAGCTCCAACGTACCTAGTTGCAAAAGCTGGAGCAGCAAAAGTCAATGACGGCATAATCACTTCTTCATTTTCTTTAATGCCAGAAACCACCAGAGCAATATGCAAGGCTGCGGTGCCACTGGCACAAGCAACAGCATACTTAGAACCAATATACTGAGACATTCTTTCTTCAAAACGTTCGACATAAGAGCCTACTAAAGAGACCCAACCAGTATCCAAACATTCTTTAATGTATTTCCACTCATTGCCTTCTAAATGAGGAACGCTTAAGGGAATGAAATTGGCGTGAGATGATTTCTTCATATTAAACAGCTGTCCAGCCTCCATCGACCATCAATACAGAACCTGTAATATAAGAAGATGCATCAGAACCTAAAAACAAAACAGCACTAGCAATTTCATCAGGTCGAGCCATACGGCCTAAAGGCGTCCGTTCACTATAATTTTTAACAAATGCTTTATCATGATTATCGTAAACTCCCCCTGGGCAGATGGTATTAACGCGAATATTATATTTCCCAAAATAAGAAGCCATATACCGAGTTAAATTAACAAGTCCTCCTTTAACGGCAGCATAAATCATGGAATATGGTTTGATGCGCGTTCCTTTATAAATATTAAAACTACCCCCCACCACTCCATAGATCGAAGACAAATTAATAATGCTACCTCCTTTAGCTTTCATTATTTGAGCAGCATATTTCGACGATAGTGAATAGCTATTTAACTGAATATCCACATTTTTTCGCCAGGAATCGACCGTAATATCTTCCACCTGTACTCCCCAATCGGCAGTCCTTGGATATGCGCTATTAACCCAAAGATCCATCTTCTTGAATTCTTTAACCAAGGCCTGAATATTTTTCTTCAGATCTTCAAGCAAGGTGATATCAAAACTTCGAAAAATAATTCTACCTCCACCGACAAAACTTCTTTCTAATTTCTTCCCTTTAGATGAATCAAGATCCAGCGCAACAACAACAGCTCCGGCCTGGGCCAAAGCGACAGAAATTTCACGGCCGATCAGTCCAGCAGCACCTGTGACAAAGGTTATTTTGCCTTTAAGCGAATAGAGTGAAAGATAATTCTTCATAATTTTACAAGTCCTTTCGAAACAAGATACTCGACAAACAGAAAATCATCTTCACTGTCAATATCAAAAGCTGACTTTTGATCCATCACCCAAATTAAAATCCGACCTTGAACTATACTTTTAGTATTTTGATTTAAAATAAATCTTTTGTTGTGCACATAAATTGAGGCATTCATATCATAGACTTTAGGGGCATCCTGTCTTCTTAAGAGCGGTTGGCTTAGCTTTTTAAGTAAAGAAAAGCTCCCATCTACTTGTTCTTCAAGCATGTTAAAATATGGGCTTCGTCTTGCCGGGACAACGCTTACAACACAATCCGGCTTCTTATCCAAGAAAAGCTGAAACGCCCCCTCAATATCCTCAACTTTTCGAATAGGAGCTGTTACATCTAAATCTATTAAAACATCGTAATTTTCTTTAAAAATACGTTCAGTCTCAAGCCAAGCATGCCTAATAACATCTATTTTGCCTGCAGTATCCGTAGCCATTGATTCAGGACGGACAAAAGGAGTTTCTGCCCCATATGTTCTAGCTATTTCAGCAATTTGTAATGAATCAGTTGAACAAATAATCCGTGAAGCTTTGCCCCAACGTTTGGCTTGTTCAAGGGTGTGAGCAATCAAAGGCATCCCACAAAGTTTACGGATATTTTTATTCTTAACACCTATGGAGCCACCACGAGCTGCAACTGTTAAAAGGATATTCATATAGATTTCTCCCTAAAAGAAATAATCTTGGCAAAAAGATCTTTAGCTTCAGAAAGATTATTCATGAGTTTCGGATTATTTAAATGGTTTAAAAAATAATTGGTTTGTTTTAATAAATAATTGTCTCGCTTGCAAGGCAATCTCAATATCTTTCTTTTTGTGCCATTACAAAAGATAATCGTATTAGCAATAAGATCTGATTTCACATAACCGCCTTTAAAATCAACATGCACATAACGTTCTGCTTTTTGGCTCATAAAATTAAGGTGAACGTTAGCTAACGACCCATTCTCAAATCTTATAAGACAATCAGCAAAATCTTCTGCATCGACCGTGATATTAGATGCCCTGCCTTTTACTCCCATTATAGATTTAACCGGACCTATCAAATAAGTCATCAAATCAAACTCATGCGAAAGATCAAGAACAACCCCTCCGCCTTCTTGATAACGAGAAGAGTAATTCTTACGATAATCAGTTCCTGGACGCCAACTAGGCAAATACGATGAACAAACAGCCCTTGTGTGCAAAATCTTTTTATTTTTTAAAAGCTCTTTTGTTTTTTGGATGACTGGTAAGAAACGAAGTGGATAAGCCACATAGCAAATCGACTTTTTTTTTAAACAGATTCGTTCTAATTCAGCAACCCCCGCCATTGAATGCCCGATAGGTTTCTCTAAAAAGATAGCTGCCCCTAATTGAGCAACCTTCTTGGCTGTTTGAATATGATATTTCGTTGGATTTGTCACAAACACTACGTCCGGCATCCATTCTTTAGCCTCTTTCCAAGAAGAAATTTCAGGCAAACCTAAATCATTGCCCTTATCCTTTATTCTTAAGGCCATCAGCTCATGTTTATAACTCTTTCTTAAGATTCTGGCGTGCTTCTTGCCAATAGAACCTAAACCGCAAATAAGAATTCTAAGTTTACCTTTTGCATTCTTCATAATTAAGACCCAAGCCTCGTTTCAAACTCTTTCACAGATTTGCTATATTCATCCCACTGTCCCACATCGATCCATGATTTTTCATTAATGGGAAATACCCCAACAGAGAATCCTTTATCCTGCGCGAGCTTAATTAAATCAATGATCGTAAAAGATTGTTCCTTTGGGACAATCTGAATGACTCTTGGGCTTATCACATACATTCCTGTATTAACCAACAAGTCATATTCCGGTTTTTCATTAATATTCTTAAGCTCTCCTCTTTGCCCTAACTCGCAAACCCCATATGGTATTTTAAAATAACGCATCGAGGCAACTAGGGTCAAATCGTGTTTCTTTTCCTGATGAAATTTAAGAAGCTCGGTATAATCAGCATCAACCACCACGTCGCAATTAGTAACAATAATATTTTCTTTAAACTTGCCCTTTAAAAGCCCTAAAGCTCCAATTGTTCCTAAAGACTTTTTCTCCTCAACAAACTTAATCTTATATCTACCATTGATCTCTTCAAAATAAGATTTGATCATACGGGACTTGTGAAAAATAGAAATATAAAATTGCGGGGAACCATATTCCAAAAACTTGTCCATAATAATCTCAATAATAGGTTTTTCCCCAATGGGGATAAGCGGCTTAGGTAAAATTCTAGTAAATGGATCAAGCCTAGTCCCCTTACCGCCTGCCATAATAACAATCGGAGCTTTTAAACTTGCATGTCTTTTAAACTTCTTATTGGAGAATACTTCTTCCCATAAAAGAATTTCTATTACTTTATTATCTCTATCAAGTACAGGGACGCTTTCAATTCTCTGCTCAAGCATCATTTTTCTTACATTCTCCTGGTCCCATTTTTCTTTAACTACCTTGGGAGAAGAATTGCAAACCTTACCCACCTCATTTTCCAGTGAACCGCCATGCAAAATCCAACGACGAATATCACCATTACTAAGAACACCAAACAACTCTTCCGAGGGGTCAATAACACAAAGTTCCTTTGCTCCTTCTTGGCCCATTTGCCGCATAGCTGATTTAACAGACTTATCTTTAGAAATCAAATATGGTTTTGTGTTAAAAGACATTGTTTTTCTCCTTATGGCTTAAATCTGAAATTTTAAGACCATAAAACTTTCGGCATATTCGACATTCGCCGTTGCTCCTCTAAAGGTTGCCAATGCCAAAATATTTCTTTCACTTCTTGGAAAAGGATGCTGACCTAACTCACTTGAGTAAATACGCATAATCTCAATTTTCTTTTGAATGAAGTGCGTCACCTCGACAAACATATTTGGAATAAAAATCTTTTCCGGCAAAGCTGGGGCAAATTCTGTTTCAGAGATAGTTTCATACATAAGTACATTTTTAATATACGGATATCGAAAACCCTTCACCAAAACGCTTAAAGCTTCAAAAGCACGACGATGATCTGAATGGGCATCTGAACGGTTAGGAATAAAAACTGTATCCGGCTGTAATTGATTAACAACTTCCGAGATCTCTTGAACAAGATCATTTAAAGGAACTTGAACTAAATTTGTTGTTTCGAATCGAAGAACTTTCACATCGTTCATTCCATAAATCTTAGAAACAACCTGAATTTCTTTTGAACGTCCCTCAATAGTTTCTTTAGAAAACTTATCTTTTCCCATCTGAGTTAGAATGAGCCAAGAAATTTGCGCTCCCTGTGATCTTAAACGCAACAATGTTCCAGCACAACCTAAAGTCTCATCATCTGGATGAACAGAAACGACCAAAATCTTTTGCATTTTCATTCCCCCTCAAAGGATCTTCTTTCTTAAAAAGCATTTTCTTAAAATTATATCCTTTAAGAATACAGTACGCCCTATAACTACTATCCCCATCACCATAAACATTCTTCATCCCTTGGATCTTACTTAAGAATCCTTTCCCCAAGACTTTTTTTACTGCCTTTCTAATCGAAACAATATTACCGTCAACAAACACCACATTCCTGCCTGACAATCTCCCTTTCTGCCTGAGTCCTACATTTATGGCAGGGATTGGCACAGAAGCTGCTTCCAAAATACCAGATGAAGAGTTCCCTATAATAAACAAACTATATTTATAAATGGACATAAAGATTCTTCTATCCATGTTTTTATAAAAAAAGAAGTTCTCATCATTCTTGAAACTTTTAATTGCATCGACGATGTCCTTATTGCCTGGGTCTGTGTTAGGATAACTAACAAAAGAATTGATCTGATTTTCTTTTAAAACTTTTAAAATATTCTCAAAATAATTTCTAGTCTTATCTGATTCTTGACTAAAAGGATGAAAAATTACCAAGGCAAAATCTTTAAATCTGTTCCTAATATTTAATTTCTTTAGTAGTTCATTCTTAGATAAATACTGCATTGAGCGAAATCGATCCAGGGCTATACTGCCAGTAACAAATATCCTCCTTGGAAACTCCCCCATACTTAACAATCGCATTTTATGTTCATGAATACTTACCACATGCGCTGTCACCAATTTTGAAATGGCATGTCGAACAGGATTATCTATATATCCATCAGAAGTATGATCTCCCCCAAAGAAATGAACACAGGGAATTTCCAAATAACCGGCACACAAGGCGGCCATCACCATGTCTTCACGGTCGCCTGAAATCAGGACTAAATCAGGTTTATATTTAGACATCACTTCAATGGATTTAGATAACAAAACACTCCCTGATTTAATTCTTGATTCTAGGCTATTAGAATCCCCTGTTAGTGTTTTAATCCTTGCCAATATCTTAAAACCATCTTTTTCTATTTCCCTAATGGTATAGGAGTGCATTCTTGATAAATGGGTCCCAGACACAATAAGAGCAAATTCAATTTGTCGATCAGCATGGAGCAAAGCATAAACCTTACTCATTAAATCATAATCAGAACGAATAGATGTAAAAGCAAGTATTCTTTTCATTAGAATAGATCCGAAAGCAGAAGATCTTTCTTAAATTGAACTGCCAAATTATCCTCAAATACTCTATAACCAAAGTAGTATTCAAACCCTATTAATTCTTTAGAGTCTAAATCATTCTCATCACATAAAACATTGTATTGTTCATAATCGTTTAACGAGTTCTCAAATCCATCTTCTACAAAAACTATATCCAACATTTGACCATATTTCTTTAAAACTAAATTACCTCTGTCAATATACTGTGCACCTGGTTTACTCAATCTCCAACGGCGAAATTCCTGATCGATGATATCTAACCTTAGCGAATGGCAATCATTTAATTTATTCAACAAAACATCACAATCTAGAATATTCTTTTTGGTTAAGCTGACAACCCTGCCCGATTGAATCTCCCATCCTAAACGTTTTCTAAAACCAGGAGCTGAGTTCTTATTAGGGAAGCCAAAAACTAACTTATACCCCTGTTGTGAAGCTTTTGCGTAAACCTGTTTTGCAAGCTCCACAAAAATACCATGTTTCCTATACTCTTCTTTGACCATAGTCGTCATTGATAAGCATGCCTTTATCGTTTCGTTCTTCGACCTCAAATTAATCGGAATAACTGCATAATGGCCCACCAAAACATCTTCATCTAAACACAATGACACTAATGGACTGCCAAGCGGATTTTCCAAATAAGCCCAGGCCCACAGAGCTTTTGAAATTTCTTTGCCAAAACATTCTTTAAATAGTCCTTCAATAGAACCAACATTACACAGCAAATTATCTTTATTTTCAATGTCGACAAATCTTAAGTTCATTCTAGAACCTGTTTTATCGAAGTATGATTCTTCTTACCTAAAATATTGTTCTCTAATGCCAAGGTCAAACACTTAGGCAAGTACACAGAACTGTCTTCCTGTTGTAGATTTAAAATGATCTTATAAGTTACATCAACACCTACCCTGTCGATGAGATCAAAAATATTACGGTTGGAATATAACCGATTATAGGTTTTATTAATATCATCCATTGAATAACAATGCTGTTCCATCAATTTCAAAACAGAAGATACTTCACGAAAAATCAAATAGTTAGCTAAATTCCCTCGATTATCTTTGGTGAAAATAACATCAAACCCTATAGTTCTTAAATATTCAATAATTGGTACCGATATTAAAGCGGCTTCTTGATTAACGTTCGAGACCTCAACCAAACCAAGCATGATCGGGTTTAAAAAATGCATAATACTAACGTCATCACCGATTTCTTTGGATAAATAAGACGAAGAGTTTGTAAAGATAGGCGCACTCATTCTAGTTTTCAACTTGTTATATAACAATTTCTTTATTTCAATATTTTCAACCACTGCTTCAATGGTGAGAGCATCTTCAAGAGCATTAAGCTCATTAACAAAAGTAATCTTGCCCCTTTTATCTGATTTAATAGTTCTTGCAATTAGCTTAATGGAACGCTGAATATCCAATGGATCCATGAAGGTATGGCTATAAATATCAACATCAAAACCTCCCAGACATAACAATCCGGCAATCTGCTTACCCATAATTCCGTAACCAAGCACGTTAACTTTCATTTGAAATTACCTTCTATCAGTTCATCTTGTATATAATCCCTGCTCGCTTGATGGCCAATCACCTTATTCCATAACATGGGATTAAGACCAAATCCAGGTCTCTTAGTACATAAATTAGAAGATGTAAAGAATTCACCTTTTTTTATACCCTTTGCAGCGACAATACTTTTTCTTGCAATCAAGATATTTTCTTGTTCTGATGTCGATGGCCGTTTAATCCCATTGCCAAAAGATTTTTCAACATTACGGATGGACTGAACCATTTGGGTGAATTCTACAGGATCTAGAGAAGCTTGGTGATCCGGTCCTGGCAAACTTTTATTTAAAGTTAAATGCTTTTCAATCACCTTTGCCCCCAAAGCTACAGCCGCAATAGACACTTCAATCCCTAATGTATGATCTGAAAATCCAACCTCAAGGCCAAATTTCTTTTTTATGGTAAGCATAGCCTGCAAATTTACATCTTCCCAAGGCGTTGGATAAGCACTATTGCAATGCAATACCGTTATATCCTCTTTCTTAGTCCCACTTTTGATAAGAACCCCTAAGGCATCCTTAATTTCTTCCATAGTCGCCATTCCTGTAGAAATAATAATCTTCTTACGCAAGGATCCTATTCTGCGAAGATATGGTAAATTTGTTATTTCACCTGATGGGATCTTAAATATTTCTAACCCTAAATCGACTAACAATTCAATGCTTTGCATATCAAAGGGAGAAGAAAGGAATATAATCTTCTTTGTTTTGCAATATGCCATCAGTTTCTTGTGTGCCTCTAAACTCAATTCAAGCCGTTGAATCATCTGCAGTTGACTTTCATTCTTATCAGTAAATTTCATCTGGTAATTAGCTTTTACAGCAGATTTGGAAACCAGAGATTCTGCATGGAACGTTTGAAATTTAACTGCATCTGCACCCGCTTTTGCTGCAACATCAATCATTTTCTTAGCCATCTGCAAAGATCCATTATGATTAACTCCTGCTTCAGCAATAATGAAAACTTTAGACATTCTTTTGTTCCTTACAAGGATTCCCAAAGGCCATCACATTAGTGGGTATATCTTTCGTAACAACACTGCCCGCACCAATAATTGACTTTGAACCAATCTTTAAACTCTGTCGAACAATGCTTCCTGTTCCAATATGAGCTTGATCTCCAACGCTAATGCCTCCACTTAAGACAACTCCTGGAGCAATGTGAACAAAATCCCCTATCTGACAATCATGTTCAAGAATCGCCCCAGTATTAAGGATACAATGGTTTCCAATATTTGAATTCACGTTAACAATGACTCGAGGAGCGATAAAATTTCCTTCCCCAATTGACACCCGAGGAGATATCAAGGCAGACGGATGGATTATATTTGGAAATATAAATCCCGCCTCTTGGGCGAGTTTCTGCAATTTGATACGCACTCTTGGACTTCCTATACTGCCCACAGATATAAAACAATACCTAATTCCCTTCTTATAAAACTTTGGCAAATCCAAATCTGTACCAATAATCGGAACGCCTAGAACTTCATCTCCCACGCGTTCTTTTAAATCAAGAATACCGCTAACAGAGTACTTTTTTGTTTGTAAAAGCAAATCCAAAATAACTCTACAATGTCCCCCTGCTCCAATTAGAAGTAATCTTGATTTCATAATTTATTTCTCTATTAACACTTTCCGTATAGCTCTACACACCGTTTGTATATTCTTCTCTGTATTAACCACCGAGGACGGTAAGCACAGTCCACGATGATAAAGATCATAAGTGTTGATCAGACTTTTCTTTTCTGCTGAACTATAAGGCGTACTTTCTGGTAAGGGAACAAACAAACGTCTAAAAGGGATGCCTGCCCTTATCAAGGCCTTCTCAATCTTTGCTCGTACAGTCTCATTTTCAAAAGTCATTGCATTAAGCCAAAAGCAACTTTGGGCTTTTTCATACTCCTGTTGCAAACGGACAGGTAATCCTTTTGTTTCTTTTTCATAAATCTCACGAAACTTTCGTTTCTTATCAACAAATCCCTTAAGCCGCTCTAACTGAGCCAACCCAAGAGAAGCTTCGAGATTTGTCATGCGATAATTAAATCCAATCTCATTATGGGTATATGCTGTGCCTGGCCTGGCTTGATTCACCAAATGCCGCGCGTGATCTGCCACTTTTGAAGATCTACAAAGGATTAATCCTCCTCCACCAGTCGTTACTGTTTTATTACCATTAAAACTAAAACATCCGTAGTCACCGAAAGTCCCTGTATGTTGTCCTGCAAAACGACTCCCTAAACTCTCAGTTGCATCCTCAATTAGAAAAAGCTTATATTTATGAGCAAGTTTAGTGAGACGATCCATATCGCAGCAATTTCCATACAAATGAACGACAATAATCGCCTTTGTCTTATCAGTAATCTTTTTCTCGATTGCTTCTACCGAAATATTCCAAGTCAAAGCATCCACATCCACAAAGACCGGCTTAGCCCCAACATACATAACCGGATTAACTGAAGCAATAAAAGTCAACGCTGGGACTATCACTTCATCTTGAGGACCAATCCCAAGTTTATATAAAGCTAAATGAAGGGCAGCTGTCCCACTTTGGACAGCAACGGGATAACCTCCTTGAATAAATCCTACAAACTTTCTTTCGAACTCAGCAACGTAAGGACCATAGGTAGAAACAAACCCTTCTTGTAAAGCACGAAGAACATATTTCTTTTCAAGCAAGCCTATCGAAGGAGCATCTAATTGAATCTGTTTAGACATTATAAATTTCCGATTTATATTTCTTTAAGCGATCCGCTTCTTGAAACCACTCAATTGTCTTCTTAAGACCCTGCTCAAGAGATTTCTCTGGCGACCAATTCAAAATACTCTTAGCTTTAGAATTATCAGCCATTAATCGATCCACTTCACTTTTCGATGGTCTCTTCCTTACTGAATCCTCGACAATTGTAATACTTACATTCAGTAAATGACCAATCAATTGAGCTAAGTCACCGACAGAAATCTCACTATTAGCCCCAAGATTAACAACTTCTCCCCCGACAGAAAGAGATTCTCCAGCACAAATAAATCCTTCTGCAGTATCTTCAACAAATGTCAAATCTCGAGTAGGAGTCAAGGATCCTAATTTTATACTTTTATGACCACTCAATATCTGTGTAATGATAGTCGGAATAATCGCTCTTGCTGATTGTCTAGGACCATAGGTATTAAATGGACGAACAACAGTTACAGGTAAGTCAAATGAACGAAAAAAAGATAGCCCAATAAAATCAGCAGCAGATTTACTAGCCGCATAGGGAGATTGTGGATTAATCGGATGTTGTTCATGAATAGGTACAAATTGAGCTGTTCCGTAAATTTCACTCGTTGAGGTATGAATAACTCTCTTAACACCAAGTTCCTTTGCCGCCTGAAAGATATTTAACGAACCTTTAATATTCGTATCTACATAAGCCTCTGGAGAAATATATGAATATGGAATGCCAATTAATGCCGCTAGATGATACACCGTATCCACGTCCCTCATTGCATATCGAATAATATCCTGATCACGAATATCTCCTGATATGACTTCAACATTATCTTTATATTTAGAGTCCTCTAACCATCCCCACGAATTCTTCGAATTGTAATGAACAAAACCTTTTACTTTGTATCCTTTTTGAACCAGCTTCTCAACAAGGTGACTCCCAATAAACCCACCCGCACCTGTCACTAAGACTTTAGTTTTCATAGCATCCCTTTATCATAAAACGATATTTTAGACCTTCTTTATACCCGACAAAATCTTAGAGGTCAGTTTATCTATATCTTGGCGTCCCAATCCTAAAAGTAGCGGAAAGAAATATATAAGAATAACAACAACTATTAGATATCCTAGTCCTGCCCAAATAAAACGCCAAAAGACATCTGCACCATTGAATAAATGATCCACGCTCCACGTAATGAGATAGGCACTCATAAGAAAAGCTAAAACACTTACAGTTTGGTGAACGAGATACCACCCAAAAGGTAATTTTAAATACTTTGCATTAAAAAATAATAATGCATTATTAATAAGAATATTAAATAAAACCATCTTTACTGCCAAACCAATAGCCCCCAGTCCTAAACCACCCTGAGAAGAAGATGCTATAAGAACATATGTTGCTGGTAAGCCAATCAATGTAAAGAAAATGGCAATATTTCTATACAACCTAGTCTGATCCGTCGCAAAGAAAACAGCCCCGCTCAGCTGTCCATAGGTTTGATGAATTGGGTAAAAGGCCATAATCATGACAGGAACGACCGCTCCATGAAATCCTTTCCCTCCCATAATTACTGTTACTTTATCCGCATTAACAATAACAAAACAAGCAATCAATGCAGTCACTCCATATAGCAATGGGATGTGTCTACGAAAAAGACGAGCCATTTCGTTAAAATTACGTTTCTCATAACTAATAGAGAATTCTCTCATGATTAATTGAGTCATAGCACCTGTAATTAAAAAGCACAGTGCTCCGATCTTAAAGGAAAGACTGTAAAAACCTTGCTCAATACCCCCTCCCATTACTTGCAAAAACCAACGATCAAACAAGCCTACACCTAATCCAATGCAAGAATACAAAAAGAAAGGTTGAGAATATTGATAAAATTCTTTCAAATATCCACAACTTTCAGAGAAAGTCAAACCTTCAAACGCTTTTAAAGAGGATCCTCGGCGAGATATATAAAAACACACCAATATTGCTAAAAAACACAACAGATAATTATAAAAATAGATTGTTCCCATAGAGATAATTTTTTGAGAAAGCATAAATACAATAAGTAAGACACCTGCCAATTTCTGAAAAAATCTAGATTTCTCAAGAGCAACTGTTAAACCATACGCATCGACCATATCATTAATACTTCCTGCAAGCCATACAAGACCTGCAAACAAAATAGAAGCATAAACATACTCAATTTCTTGTCCCGGCCATAACTTTCTCTGAAAACCTAACCCGATGAAGAAAAAAACCATTAAGAAAGAAAATCCTATTGCAGCTATGATATATAACATATAAAAAGTTGTAAGCTTGTGCTCTCCAGGACGTTTTGATAACTTTGTATAAAAAGCTGTCGATGTCCCCATGTTTAAAAAGCTCATTACCTGAGTAAAAAAGTCAGTCAAGAAATTAAAATTTCCATATTGAACAGGCCCCAAGGCTCTGGGAATAATCGTCTGAATGGCCGCTCCTGCTGCGAAAGAAACCACATTGCCAAATACTTTATAAATATATCTTTTTCTTAAAGAATCCACTTTTGCATATCCATTTTCTTAATTTGAGAAATCTTTTATTTTCTTAATTCCTTCAATATCTCTCAATTCACCATCAAAACTATAAGTAACCCCTATAAAACTAACCCCATACGCCTTCGCCGCCTCATAATCACTCTTCGCATCGCCAAAATAAACCGTCTCCTGTGCCACAAGCCCATTTTTATCAATAATAATCCCCACATTTTCTTTCTTTGATCGAGGAGATCCTAACACTTCAACAAAAAAACTAGACAACTTACGTTCTTTAACAATATAACGAATTTCATCCTGCGGTGTCGCTGACACCACACAACAAAATTTCCCACTTGCCTTAATCAAAGATAGAAAATCCATCACTCCAGGAATGGCATCTGCTTCAATCACCTTACGAACCACCAAATCTGAATACTGCTGATCCAAGTCTGCGCTTTCTTCAGCGGTGATTTCTCTTCCTCGAAATGTACGATAATAATATTTAAACTTCTCGTAACGTGAAACACCTCCATGACTCAGATGATAGGCCTTGACTTTCTCCATGACTTCAGGTCCCAAATCGACAAAAAGTTGCGCAAAAGCTTCCGACTTGATTTCTATGCTGTCCACAATCACGCCGTCAAAATCAAAAATAAACGCTTTATATTTTGAAACCAGTTCATTTAACTTCATCAAACACTCCACGCAAAGATAGAACAAGGCGCAGCATCGGCATCCTTCACACGAATAGGTGCCACCCATACCTTATGCGGCGATTTCTTTAACACAGAAAGTTTCATGTCTTCAATAAGCAAGATTTCTCGTCCTAGAAATTCACGATGAGATGCACGTCCAAGTTCACGATTTCCAATACTCGAAATAGAAATAAGATCCATTCCAACAGCTCTAATCTTAGGACAACTTCTTTTAAGCCAAACCGCCAGATCAGGGTGTAAACCAGGTGCATTATCCCAATAGGCTTGAGTCTTACGAAAACGCTCATACCCCGTCTTAATCAAAACACACTCTGTGCCTTTATTGAGACTCGGCATATCATCAGGCCCAATGATCTGCCCTGCTTTTACGCCATTTAAAACAACCAACTCAACTGTATTAAATAGCCAATCTTCTGGAAGGAATTGATCAATCGTTTTTCCCTTCTGTATAAAATGTTTTGGCGCATCGACGTGGGTTCCCGCATGATCACTAAAGGCCCAGGCCATTTCATTGCAGGGATCCCCTTTACTCATCTGTCGAGTTTTTAAAATGGATATCTTGCCCTTGCCGCCATAGGTAGGTGTTTGTTCATCTAAAACATGCGAAAGAAACATCAAGGCCTTCATTATTCCCTGCCCTTTAATCCCTGAATCAAATTCTCTACCGCCATTGCCTCCATCAAAATCCGCGCTTCCTTAGCATAAGAACCAACATGCGGTGTCAGAATCACATTGTCCTGTTTCAAAAGCTCTCCCTTATAGGGCTCTTCTGAAAAAACATCCAAACCCGCACAAGCAATCTTGCCCGACGATAAACCTTCCAGAAGCAGCTTCTCATCAATCAGTGAACCTCTGGCCGTATTGATGATAATGACATTTGTCCTCGCTGCTTGAATTTCTTTTTCTCCAATTAAAGCTTCCTTGCCAGAACAGTGCAACGAGATGATATCTGCTAACTTAATTAACTGAGCTAAGCTAACTTGTTTGGCTTTCGCTTTTTTAAGCTTACGCACATCTGTAAAAATAACCTTAGCCCCAAAGGCCAACACTAAATCAGCAACCCGTGTTCCAATATGTCCAAAACCCACAATACCGACGGTCTTTCCTTTGAGTAGAGCTCCCATTTGCTTATCCCACACTCCAGCGCGCATCTTGCGATCCAAGAGTGATATCTTACGCAACGCTGCCAGGATAAGCCCAAGAGTTAACTCGGCCACCGCATCCGTCAAAACACCTGGCGTATTGAAGACCTTAATCCCCAGTTTCTTAGCAGCCACCTGATCGATATTATCCATTCCCACACCAACGCGTGAAATCACCTTCAAACTCTTCGCCTGCGTCAGCACTACTTCTGTCAATGGTTCAAGTCCGGCCAGCAGTCCGTCATATTGACCTTTCACTAAAATATCTGTGATTTCTATCTCACTCAGACGCCGACCATAGGGATTCATCGTCGGCGATATCTTCGCCTTAACCAAGGTTTTGAGTAAAGACGGATCATCTTCTGCAAATGTTGTTGTAGCAATGAATACTTTTTTCATTATTTCCTTATCGTCCAGAAATCGTTAGCCAAGGTTTCTACATATTCAAAAGGCATGGTGAAATATCCGCCCAGGCCCCATCCTTCGCCCCAGGAATTACGCACTAAAAATCGTTTGTCTTTCTGATTATACCCAACGGCCAACACGGCATGTCCTCCTAAGGCACGTTCGCCCTTATTGGGCATTTGCGCTTTGCCTGTTTTAGCCATTAATGGAGATTCAAAACTTTCATAGACAGTAAAACCGAATACAAATGGAAATCCTTGTGACAGACAATCGAACATTTCATTGATACTCAAAATCCTATGATAAGAAACAATCCGATGTTTCTTGGCTTCGTTATAACAAACTGTCGTCGGTTTATCAGAAAATTTGCTTATCTGATACGGCCAACTCTTTTCTAAACAGACACCGATCTTAACTAAGGTCTTAACTCCATTACGTAGCGAAGCTCCGGAATCAGAGTCTTCATGACCATCAAGAACACGTTCATTAAAATAAATAAAAAGCCGACTCACGTCGGTGTAAATGCCATCATTCTTCTTATCCAAGAATTCCAAATTACCAGCCAAAGCATTAGCCGTACAACTGCCTAACTGCCCCTGATTCTCAACAGCAGAACAAGTCGATCGTAAATCCACAGAAGGAGGAAACTTTAATTTTGGACGAATGGCACTGTAATACAAATCTCTCGTATCAGGAATATCAGGAATCCACCCATAGCCAAAGGTTGTTGGTTTTAAAGAGGAACTTCTTTTTTGAATCATGGTTCACCTCCCTCTGAAAAAAACTATCCTTTAAAAAGCCTTAAGTAATCCTTCTGTGTTTCCCGAACCGTCTTAGCAATAAATTGTACAAATTCCTTATCATCCGTATGGGCCTTCTCTAACGCCTTGACATACTCCATCCGAAGAATTGGAGGAATAATAGCCAAGCAGTATCCTTTTTGTAAAAGTATGAGGTTCATGAGTAATCTTGCAACCCTGCCGTTGCCATCAATAAATGGATGAATAAATACAAACTCCTTATGTGCCATAGCAGCATACTCTACCGGATGCCGTTTTCCCCCGACACTTTTAATATTCTTAATAAAATCCTTCATCAAAACTGGCACCTTCTTTGGTGTTGGCATGGGATAGTGAGAACCGGAAATAAACACGGCTTCTTTTCGATATTCTCCTGCTTCTTCTTCATTAATGCGCCGGTAAAAGAATTTATGCAGCTGCTTTAGGTCGTCCTCTGTAAAAATCTCTTTCTTGGCTAATGTATAAAGATAATTGTAGGCTTCCCCATGCCCAATAACTTCATAATGATCCTTCAGCGGCTTTCCTCCTATAGTGATGCCTTCTTCTAAGATTATCTTTGTCTCAGACTCAGTAAGAGAATTCCCTTCTATGGCATTACTAGAATAAGTTAAACCAACACAATAATACTCCTTTAATTGCTTCAGTGTTCGCGGCGAAAGTGGCCTCATCGCGTTAATTTCTTTTTGAAGCTTGTCAATCTCAGCAAGAAGTTCTTTCATGTCATCTCCTTACGCCGCAACAATGGGCATACTATTACCAGTCACAAGATTATCTTTGGCCAATTCTTCAACCACATTGACCACCTGGACACCCTCAGGAACTCTTAACTGGGCCTCTTCACGACAGATCAAAAGAACTCCGTCTGCTTGGGCTAAGGAAGGAGATTCCACCTTAAGGAAGGAACAATCCTGCCATTGCTCTTTGCGCAAAGACATTTCGACTAAGACTGTTAGATCTGAACTCCCCAATAAATAAAATTTACGAATACCTTGGCTATAAAGATCCTGCACTAATCGAACAATGCCTTGCTGAATCAATCCGATCGAATCAATGGTCTTCATCGTGTAACGGATCGATTTACGCATTTTCTCCGCGAATCCTTTAGGCGTTAAAAGATACTCAACCTTACGGCGATCCAGTTGTTTAATACGGATATAACCCTTAGTGACTAAACGTCTTAAGAGCATGTTGGTCATTCCTAAGGAAATGTTCATGTGGCGGGAAAGATCTCTCTGATTGGCTGCCAATTCAGCACCTACGATATTGACTAATTCAAATTCACGTTCGTTGAGGGAGTCTTTAGGTGTCGTCATATTTATGTTCAATTTCTGAACATTATAAAAGTAAGCCTGTTTAAGTCAAGGGGTTTTAAAGCAGAGTTTTATTTGCACGACCCTAGTTGCTTGAAAAAATTCTTAATTTCAATACGTCTGGCATCTGACAAACCGTCATCGTCTTTTGAATGCGAAACATCAAAAATCCTAATAAAACCAAAACAACAATCGCCCTCACCCATTGAGACTGAAAGGCTTTAACCAAATACATCGAAAACAAGGTAGTCGCCACAATCCCTACAGGAGCTAAGGGGATTAAATAACGGTTAGATACTTGAAATCCTCTTGGAATACCCGCCGTACTCCACTGCATTTTCATTAAAAGAAGGACGAAAAATAATATGATCACAGTGACAAAAACAAAATATCTCAGCTCTAATTGCTTCCTCCAATCCTTGATTGGTAATGACTTATAAATAAGAACCAAGGCGAAAATAAAAAGAATCATTAATCGATCTTTAGGAAAATTCGCATTCACTAAATCCAAAGGGCCTTCTTTAAAGAAGAAATGATACTTAGGCGCCATGACATAATAAAACAGACAGACAAGCATGGGTATTCCAAACGCAATCACAGTGGTCACCCATCGACGCTGACGGAAAATTGCAAGGACAATACCTGCCACAGCCATTTGAATAATGCTGATGGTAGCTGTCAAGGCCAAAAGCCAATGAACGACCGTTAAGCATTTCCAATCCTTCTCTTCCTGATTATTGGCTTCTTGAAACAATTCCAATAAAATCAAAACCTGAAACATACTTAAACAAAACCATAGGGCATAGGGCCTTGCCTCCGTCCAGTGACACCACAGCATCGATGAAGATAACGCGACCATTAAAGCGTATGCTCCTACCCATAAAGAATACCGACTGGCAAAGAAATAAAATACGCTGCTTAAGGCCAGAGCAATCCAAAATATCGATTGTACTCTTAAGAAAACCTGCGAAAAAACATCTTCCCCCTCCCAGCGACCCTCCATCCAGGCTTGGGATGGATGGTACAAGAAAATATTACACTGGAGTTTTTGTAAGAAATAAAACAATGGCGAATTATTACCCTCATTAATGCTTCCTTTAAACATTTGTGCATAAGAAGTCTTCATAACACTTCTTGTCAGAGAATAATATTCATCATTTTCTAACGGACTATGCGCCGCCATCCAAAGACCTAATGTCAATGCTGCAGCAAGGACAAATCCTGTTCCAACACGTAGAAGGTTCATTATTGTCCCCCTAAGATGGAGTGAATCGCTTTAGGAACAATCTTGAAAAATCTTGGGATCACCCAAACCGCGATAGCTCCTATCATTATCCACTGAAGCCATCGATACCCAGATAAGGAATGAATAATCGAACGAGTCATGACTGTTGCCGCAATAACTCCTATCGGCGTAAGATAAATAAAATAGCGACTTGTAATTGGAAATCCTGTCCCTGGCTGGCACTGATGCAACATAAATAACCCCAACACTCCCGCTGTTGCAAGCAAGGTTAAGACAGTAAAGAAAACAAACGTTATGGATGACTTGATCTCCTGATTAATGAAAAAACTCTTCCACGATCTCTTCACACCAAGCCAATAGGCTGCTGCTAATACGATAAAAACAAAAAGAATATAAAATCGTTCTCTCGAGAAATTATCACGAATCAGCTGCTCCGGACTTAAACCAAAATAAAAGGGATACCTGGGGGCATGACTGTAATAGAAAAGCGCAATACCTACGGGAAGAACAGTCCAGAAAAGATATTTCTTCCAGCTGCGCTGCTGCTTAACCCATAACATCAACGATGCAGCGACAATTTGTCCTATACTAAAGATAAAAGTGAAGGCTAATAAGAGGTGAACCACTGCTAAAGATTTCCATCCCTGAGTCTCCCCTTTGGGTTGATTCACTATTTTTAAGAAAAACAGCGACTGTACCGTCGTCAACAAAACAATCAGCGGATAAGGTCTGGCCTCTGCCCAATAGGCCCAGGCCATGTAAGAAGATAAAAAAACAAATAAGGAATAGATCGCCCAACCTAAAGAATACCCTCGTGCGAAATAGAAAAATATCAATGCTATCGATAACGACATGCAAAGCACAGGGATCACTCTTAAAATAATCTGCGCTTGTCGATTGGAATCCCACTGACCCGTCTTCCAAACAGCGGGAATATGATAATGAATCATCTGACACAACGATTTTTGCAGGGCGTAAAATAACGGAGTATTATTGCCTTCAGGAATATGTCCTAGGAATTGATCCGCATAGGATCGAGCATCAACGCTTGAAACAGCCGTATAAAATTCATCATTCCATATCGGTTTATGTTGTGCCATCCAAAATCCGATCAGAAGACAAAGAAGAAAAACGATAGCCGCAGAAATAAACGCTTTATTGTTCATCAAATGAATTTGATTTTCTTCATGGCAAAAGCACACATGCGAAGCAGCAGTAGTCCATGACGAAAACGTTGAATTTGGGTGGTACCATATTGACGACTCTTGTAGCGGATGGGCAGTTCGATCACTTTTAAATTCAGTTTCACAGCCCCAAAAATTAAATCAAAATCCCCAAAAGGATCAAAATCTCCAAAATAATGACGATTAGCGACCAGCTCCTGATACTGATGTTTAAACATCACCTTGGTGCCACAGAGCGTGTCCTTGAAACGCTGTCCCAATAGCCACGAGAAAAATAAACCAAAGCATTTATTGGCAATCAAATTCAATAAACGCATCGCCTCATCTTCCATGGGATAGACCAAACGGCAGCCATTGATAAACTCGCCCTTACCGCTTCGAATCGCTTCATAAAACTTGGGCATATCTTCCGGAGGCACTGTTAAATCCGCATCCAGAATCATAAGAATGTCTCCCTGAGCCTTATCAAACCCCAGACGCACGGCATCTCCTTTTCCTTTGCCTGTTTGCCGAAACAACTTAATGTCCTTATTCGGATAGAGTTTAATAATTCTTTCAACTTCCTCATAGGTGCCATCCTGAGAATGACCTTCAACAAAAATGAATTCCTGATGAGTTCCAAACTCAGGAGTTCTTGTAATGGCCGCCTCAATATTCCCGCGTTCATTACGACACGGCACTAAGATCGTCGAAGAATATTCCTGTTGGGATTCAAACAGGGGTCTGGCAATAATGAAATGATTAAGTGTTAACGCATTAAAGATAGGCAATTTGGCGAGGTATTTATTCGTCAGATAACTGATGAGTGGAATATAAAAAGGAAAAAGGGTGCAACGATCTTGCTTGATAGGCTCATAGCCGGCTAAGCGAAGAAAATTAAAAATATCCTGCCACGTCACCCAATTTTGAATCTTTTCGGGTCGCTTAATCTTTATGGTCTCCCCTAATTTTAAAAGATACTGCCAAAGATAACTGTAATACTCAATGATCACACGGGTATCTTTATGGCAATAGCGACGTAGATCTTGCAAATAGGCTTGAATATCCTTGAGCGTACCCACCGTTCCGGCTAGAACAATATAATCAAACATCTCTCCTTGGGCGATATCCTTATGCTGACCATAAGGATCCACCTTTAAGACCCTCTTTCCCTCAGGGATAAAATAACGGTATTGCTTATCTCTTAATTGATAATAATAATCTTTAAACATGACTACCTTCGACCACCCAATAAGAACCTGTTTAACAATTCGTTCTTTCTAATTAAAAATTTAGAAATTAATAAACACATGCTCACAAAAAACATAGCCATCAAGGGAACGTAGATGCCAAGAAACAACGGCCCATTACAATCAAAATTCAAATGCAATTTACCCAATAAACTAGGATAAAGACTCTCGACAATATACCTTTGAATTAAATAAATATCCAAAGAAAAGATACCAATATATCCAAAAATTAGCCCAATCTTCCTTTTGGCCATCCCATGCCCCACCATAAAGGTCATGAAGATACCTAAAAATCCAAGGACATACCTGTAACCCATTCTTAAAATCTCAAAAACGTAGTTATGAGCTGTGAAGTTCATTTGATGGATATAAATATAATCATTCTTTGTCCACAAAGAACTTAGCCAGGAAAATACAATCAATGCTACTAAGAAAGCACCCAAACCTCCTCGCTGACTAATACCATTCATTCCATAGCGATTAAAGAAATACCCCGCCAGATAGAACACATAAAACCATTGAATAAAATACAGATAGAAATAATGATTATAGGGAAGAATCAAGATTATTAAGTACATCCCCCCAAAAGCCCAAAGTCCTAATCTTCTTTCGAATTGGACTGAGCACAGTAAAATACAGCTCGATATAAATAACGTAAATAAGAACCAGATAAACCAAACAGAAAGATCTGAGGATAGATGAAGATAATAGCTGCCGACAACTCCCAAGATCCCCCAAGACAACAATGGGACACAAAGGCTTCGATATCTTTTTTTAAGAACCTCCCAAGGTGTTTGCCTATTTAAACTAAAGGCCATCACAAATCCACTGATAAAGAAAAAAAGAGGCATGTGAAAGGTGTAAATGATCTTAAAGACAGGATTAAGAAAAAAATCTTCCCCGTTAATACTCATCGTACGTTGAATCACATGGCCAGCCACGACCAAAACAATGGCTATTCCTCGAATGACGTTGATGGCGGGGCTATTCTCCTTCAATAGAAATCCTTGCCTTTCCTTGATTAATATTTCTCCTCTTGATAAGCTAGCCAATATTAAAAGATCTCCTGTAATAATTCAATCAGAAAGAACGTAATAAAATCTCTTCGATGAATCAAAACATATCGACCCCTATCCTATCACAAAAAAGAACTCTTTTACTCTGGATCCTCCCCTCGATGATCCCCCTATTCATGATCCTATATTCCTTTATAAGCTCCACCTGGTCCTGGGGACTCATGGATGATCTTGGCCTTTTAAACCGATCAGGCAGCATCTGGCAGCGATCATTATCCATTTTCCAAGATTACTATGCCTTCGGGGAATTAAAGTGGACTCATTCTCTTTACTGTGGAATCTTCTATAAAATATTTGCAGATAACCCTAATGGTTTTCATATCTTCAAATGGAGCCAGGTTATTGCCATGTTCTTAGTCTACGGGGCATTAGCCTACCAGATCACCCGTCGATCAATTGCCTTTTTATTAATTCCAGCTATATCGCTGTCTTTTCACTATCTTTATGACCAGTTCTTTTTTCTGACCACCCAAGAAAACACAGGACTGCTTTTTCTAGGCCTCAGCTTCTTGACAATCACCTCTCTTCAAAATGATCGATTATCCTCCTCCCAGAAAATAATATGGTCCATCATAGCTTTCTTAGAAATTATTCTGGCATTAGGCGCAAAAGAAACCTTCTTTGTTGGTATTCTAGCGTTAGGGAGTAGTTGTATTTGGTGGGGATTAAATAGAAAAACCTCAAAACGAGTCTCTTTAATCAGTGGATTATTACTAATACTTTTAGGGGTCTGCTATGGTCTTTTTCTAAAACTGATCGTCAGTAAAGGTTATACTAGCACTTACTCTTTAAATAATTTTCCAGCAATCATCTCAAATTTATCAACTTGGTTTAAAAAAGACTTCCTTAACCATCTGCCCTGGATAATCGCTGCTATCTGGCTTTTGTTAAAAAACCCCACAAACAAAAAACATTGTTCATTCACCTCTTTAGAGCGTTATGGCCTGCTTTTAGGGGCCCTTTCTTACATCTTCTTTCTTGGGATTCTTTTGCCCTGGAATGTGACGTCTTATTATGCCGGCCCCTTAGGAATATTCTTTGCCTTGATACTAACCATCATTCTATCCTCTAGAATTGAACAACTGAAATTACCTCCAACCATCCTTCTCGTCTCATTCGTTTGCTTATTAAATATAGCCGTCTGTTTCTACGCTCTTCATCGAGAAGCCACCTACCATCAAAATACTCAAGGTTTATGGACGTGGATCAAAAATAACCCCGACTTTCAAGATCTTGATCGTCAAGAAAATGTGTGTTGTAATGCCAATGAAGCTTCCTACGCGATTCCTCAACATGCCAATCGATGGTGGAACCTTAATCTTAAACCTTTTAAATATGTTCTTTCGCTTCAGTTACCTTTAAGAACTGACTGTAAAATGTTTGTCTCCTCCTCTCGATTTGAAAAAATTAATGCCTCTGATATGAGAACATGGACAGAAGAGTTTCATAGTAAATTCTGGTCTGTTTATCAACGCCATTGATTTTAACTTTCTATGTGATCAAAAAATCCCATCCTCCTTTTAAATAAATCTGCTATATTAACCATCTATGAATAAATCACCTTTTAGTTATTCCTTTGAACTTTTCCCTCCTAAAACAGAAGAGGGGCATCTAAAACTTCTCAATGTTATTGAACAGCTCTCTGCTTTAAAACCTAGCTTTATCTCCTGCACCTATGGCGCTGGTGGCAGTAGTCGGGGGAAGACGTTGGATATCGTCGAATATATCCAGAACCAGCATGATGTTCCGGCGATTGCTCACCTCACCTGTGTCCTGCATACCAAGGATGAAATAAAATCGATTCTGCAGGATATGAAAAGTCGCGGGATTAGCCATGTTCTGGCCTTACGGGGAGATCCTCCTAAAGATAATCCCCATTGGACACCAGGTCCGGAGAATTTTCAGTACAGCTGTGAGTTAGTGGCCTTTATCCGTAAGCATTTTGGTTCGTACTTCAAAATTGGGGTGGCTGGTTTTCCGGAAGGACATATCCTGGCTCCTAATCGCGACTTAGATGCTCAATACCTAAAGGCAAAGATCGACGCTGGCGCTGACTTTATCATCACCCAGCTGTTCTTTAACAATCAGGATTATTTTGATTATGTGTCCCGTCTGAAAAAGTTAGGCGTTAACAAACCTGTGCTTCCTGGAATCTTAACGATCACCGATTACAATGCGCTGGTGAGATTCTGTGGGGTTTGCGGGGCGTCTATTCCAGAGGCCGTTCATGCTATCTTTAAACCTTTGGCTGACAATCCAGAGGAAACTCTAAAAGCAGGTATTCAATTTGCAACCCAGCAATGCCAGGAACTCCTTGACAAAGGAGCCCCCGGCTTGCATTTTTATACTCTAAACAAACTCTCTCCGACGAATATTGTTCTCAAGAAAATCAGCAAATAACTTCCTCTTAGAATCGATAATCCACCTTTAGATTATAGTTTCTTTCCGGCGATGGATAATAAAACCTCTCTCCGATAGGATGACTGCCACTGGGATTTAACAGCACGCCGGCGACTTCTGAATATTGCTTATCTAACACATTATTCACGCCAAACGTAATGGTCCAATCCTTATGCGTCCACGATAAATTCATATCCACGGTCAGATACCCATTCAGACGAGAATAATGATTCGCCTGATCATTAAGAAGAGACCTCTGCCCCACGTAATTTCCTATCCCATTAAACGTAAAATCCCCAGGTAACAAGAACCTCAATCCCAGACTTGCTTTATGACGAGGAACCATCGGAATATCATTGTTCTTAAATAATCCGCCATCAAAATACGCCTTGGTCAAGGTATAGTTACCCCACACGTTCATCCAATGGGTAACCTTAACTTCCGAGGAGGCCTCTAGTCCTTCATGAACAGTATGACCATAGTTTTCATTATCCCCGAATCCCGTCGGGCCGCCCGCCGCATTGAGATACAATTCATTATGAACATTCATCCTAAACACAGAAACAGCCCCCTTGAAACCTTTGGAAAAGGTATGCCTGATCCCTGCTTGATAATTGATGGATGACTGAGGCTTTAAGCTGGTATTTAGTTGTTGCACAAAATTCTCATCCTGAGACGTAAACTCATCCACCTCGACAAACCGAAACGTTTTACTGGCATTAAGAAATACGTTGGAATCCGGGGCATACGTATAGACAAGCCCCGCATTATACGTCTGCATCTTAGGAATCTGTTTATCGTCGATATCAGGATTATATCCGGAATTATCATGGTAATTAAAGGTGTAGCGCGCCATTTCATAACGATACCCACTGACCAGTACTAGTGGTTCCAAAATAGAAAGCTCATCTTGCACATAACCGGCGATCGACGTTTTATGAATCCTCGTCAGATCCTCAAGACCCTGATCCGTCGCTATATCGTAATTATCCGAATTAAAGAAAGTTCTATAGAAGTCGATGCCCGCGATCAACTTGTTATCTTTGTCGAATACGCTATGAGCCAACGTATATTTGGGCGTTACACCATAGGTTAAGATTTGATTCCTGCGGGTATATAAACCAGAACTCAACGAGTACGCATCGGTGACTGTACGCCGATAAGAAAAATCCGTATCTAACTTGCCCCGTTCATGAAAATCACGGGTGACACCCGTTACAAAATAATAATCTTTATTATTAGCGTGATCATTGGCTTTGCGAGTCGCTCTTCGGCCATCTTTATCAATATTATCCTGAAAAACAGCGCCGGATTCCCCATAGGTGGATGCGTGAAATCCAGAATTAAAATGAATTTTTAAATCCTCCGTCAAATCATAGGTGACCTTGGAAGCAAAATCGCTGTCCTTGTCATAAGAGTTATGACGATACCCATTAGCCGCATCTCTTCCTGTGCTGATCCAATAGGACAGTTTGTTATCAAGTCCTCCTCCCTGCAAGGATAGCTTCTCTTTGTTTAAACCATAGCTACCCACCTCGGTGGAAACTGTTCCTTTCGTTTTGCCATTTCCTTTCTTGGTAATGATATTAATAGCACCGCCAGAAGCATTGTCCCCATACAAAACACCGATGGAACCTCCCTGAATAACTTCAATCCTCTCGACTTGGTCTAACGGGACCTGATTCCAATCCATCCCGCTTAAATCTACACTGTTAGCCCGACGACCATCGACTAGAACCAACACATTCAGCGCCCCCTGTTCCCCAAAACCAGCCATATCCACCACGGCTTGCGTTCCGTTGCCAAGAATATCACGGACCGTAATCCCTTCGATGGTTCTTAGAACATCAATCACCTTATTGGCATTGGATTCTTTAATGTCCTGTTGAGTAATCACCCTCACCTGCGATACCGTCTTGTTTAACTCCTCTTCATAACGAAACGGTGTTGTCACGACAATGGGATTCAAATCCAATTCGTCGGCGTAAACCTTAGACACAAATAGCAAACTTAGAACCAATACCCAATACTTCATTAAGACCTCCTAGAAATAAATAACCCCCAACCAATTCCTGCGAAGTCAAACACGAAAGTATTTTGACGAAGCAGAAAACGATTGAGGGTGTCCCTGACACTAAACTCAATATATGCGCATTATGTCCTGTTCTCTCGCAGGCCTACCTTACGGCAGATAAACATTTTGCTATGAAATATCCATCAGGCATTCGGACTTTCCTGCTTCGCTGCAGAATTTTCATTCGGCAGCTTCGCAGGATCACCGCAGCGGGACTGTCTCCGATTTAAACGGATGTTCCCCCGATAGATATACTATTTTATAACATCTTCATTAAAAACGGATTCTCTCGACGGGATAACAAAATTTCCCAGATAGAGAACAAAACTAAACTATACGCCAACGTTGAAACCAAGGTGCTTCTATAAAATGGGATAGCAGCAATATAACATTCCTGCAAACCAGCTAAGGTATGCGGATATAAACTTAAATAAGCACCAAAATTAGTGATCACAAAGAAAACTACCGAGGATAAAAGACTTCCCAAAGCAACATTCACCCAGCTCTTATGTTCTTTCAGCCAAAGTCCCATCAGACTAATCAGAAGAATACTTCCCCAGGTATAAACCATGGTGTCATGCCATCCCAGGACAACATCACTGATAGCCATCAACACCAAGGGCACCCAAATTCCCTGACGACCTTTCAAATACATACCACCAAATAAAGCCAAGGCTAACACGGGCGTAAAGTTAGGCGTGTGCACCACGATGCGGGAAAGAATTCCAAAACTTAGAATGAATAGTGTTAACATGAGCTGTATTCTCCATAAAAGATGCTATTAGTCAATGCTTTATTCCTGCCAATACTCGTCTTGCCCCCTTAAAGCCCACTCTGCCTTCTTTAATTCCTTACCCAGATAGGCGATGTGATGCTTGCTCTTAAACCATTCCACCTTGTGTTTCTTCTCATATGTAAAGATGCCGTGATAGACGTCCTGGGACTTCTTCCCTCTAAATACCTTAATGATCACATGTTTCTTATCGCAAATGGCAACTTCAATGATCTGTTCCTTGATTAAGGGACGGATTAAAACATAACATCCCGACGGATCCATCCGAAAATCAGAAATAGGATCATAAACTAAACAGTCGATAACCTCTAAATCTGAGGCTATCGACTGTTTTTGCCAAACGTATTCTTTCTTAATCGCCATTATTTCTTCGTAATATAGCGCAGTAAATCAACGACGCGGTTGGAATAACCCCATTCGTTGTCATACCAGGAAACGATCTTGAAGAATCTCTTTTCACCCTTCAAGTTGTTCTGGGTTGTCGCTAAAGAGTCATAGATAGAAGAACGGCTGTCATGGATGAAGTCGGTGGAAACTAATTCTTCATTCGCATAACCTAGGATATTCTTTAAATAGGTTTCAGAAGCCTTCTTTAATAACGCATCGATCTCTTCAATGGATGTATCCTTAATGGAGCGGAAGGTTAAATCCACGACGGAAACGTCAGCGGTTGGAACACGAAAAGCCATCCCCGTTAACTTACCCTTGGTGGCAGGTAATACTTCGCCAACAGCCTTAGCCGCACCCGTGGTGGATGGGATGGTGTTGATTGCTGCTGCACGGCCGCCGCGCCAATCCTTCTTGGAAGGACCATCAACGGTCTTTTGAGTCGCTGTATAGGCATGGATGGTTGTCATCAAACCGGTTTCGATACCGATACCTTCTTTAAGTAACACATGAACCAATGGAGCTAAGCAGTTCGTGGTACAAGAAGCATTCGAGATGATGTTGTGTTTAGCCGCATCATATTCCTGTTCATTAACGCCCATGACGATGGTTTTCACATCCCCCTTCGCAGGAGCAGAAATAATAACTTTTTTAGCGCCAGCCTGGATATGTCCGGCAGCCTTTTCGCTTTCGGTAAATAAACCAGTGGATTCAATAACAATATCAACGCCTAACGCTTTCCAGGGAAGTTCCGCAGGATTACGGGTCGCTGCCACACATCTAACGTTATGACCATTGACCACGATAATATCGGCTTCTTCTTTGGAAGCATCGCTCTTAGCGGTCGTCACCTTGTGCTTGAAATGACCATGAACAGAGTCATATCTGATTTGATACGCGAAATAATCAGCGTCTGTCGAGACGTCCACCACAGCGACAACGTCGATTTCTTTTCCTAATAAGCCCTGATCACAGATCGCTTGAAACACCATACGTCCGATACGTCCAAAACCATTAATACCTACTTTTATTGCCATTTGTAACTCCTTCGTTGGTTAATCGTTAATACTAAATCCTGCTTAAATCCCGTCACAGGGGACTTCATAAAGGTTGAAAGAAAAAATACAATAATATCCTCGACCTTTTTTGTCAATAGCTTTAACTATCTCTTAAAAAGCGGGCGGCTTCATGAGGGAAGGTAGGAACAATCTGCAGACCTGTACCCCACTCAAAACCAATGCTGCGGGTCAACTTGGGGATAATTTCAATATGCCAATGATAGCAATTCGCACGACCGTACTTAATAGGGGCCGTATGCAGATAAAAATTATAAGAAGGATTAGAAAGACATCTCTTCATTCGATTCAGCATATCTAACAGCTGATGTGCCAGGTCACCAATACCCCCCTCATCTAAATCCACAAAATGCGCCTGATGCTCCTTAGGCATAATCCATGTTTCAAAGGCATAGCGCGGTGCAAAAGGACAAAAGCTCACAAAGGTATTATTCTCTGAAATCAAACGATCCCTATCCTGATACTCTTGCTGCAGCATCGAGCAAAAGACACAACCACCATGGGCAGAATGATAGACTTCAGCCCCTTGAATTTCTTCCAAAACAGATTTAGGAACCATGGGCAGAGCAATAACCTGAGAATGGCTATGTTCAATGGTTGCCCCTGCAGAAGTTCCAAAATTCTTAAAAATCACAATGTATTTAAAAGCATGATCCGCCGCCAAGACCTTATAACGACGCTGATACTGATTAAGAACCAGAATCATCTCAGAAACGCTGAAATCTGCCATCTGTTTGGCGTGATCATTCGTTTCAATCACAACCTCATGGGCCCCATGTCCGGAGATCACATCAAACATCCCCAGGGCTTTCTTTTCCATAACCTCTTCTTTGAGGAGAGCTGGAAACTTATTGGGAACCGTTCGGAGCTTCCAATCAGAAATACCTGTTGCCCCATTTAAACGGATAGCATCCACTTCAGGGGGGGTGCGATTTTCACGACCAGGACAAAATGGACAAGTTGCCTTCTGATGCAGAGAATGATCTTCCTTAGAAAAATCCTTAGGTACCAAAGGATGGTCATTATCAATAACCACCCAACGACCAACAATAGGGTCACGACGCAGTTGAGACATTAAATTTTGATTTCCCTTAAAAACTCCGCTGTTTTCTCAGGCGGGATAGGATTAATATAAAAACCTGTTCCCCTCTCAAAACCAGCCACACGGGTTAAACGAGGTGTTAATTCAATATGCCAGTGGTAATCTTCTTCAATGGTCGGATAACGTTTATACCCTCCCCCATTTTCAAAAGGAGCGGATTGAATCACATAATTATACGCAGGATCTTTAAGCCCGACCTTAAAACGCAACAAAAGCTCCTTCATAATCTGAGCCAACTGATTCTCATTACCCGCAATCCCCTGGGCGAAATTACAAGAATGACGCTTAGGGATAACCCAAACTTCGAAAGGAAAGCGTGAAGCAAAGGGTGTCATCGCTATGAACTCCCTGTTTTCTAAAATCACCCGGGAAGAGTCCTTGCGTTCCTGTTGAATCAGGTCACAAAATAAACATCGTTCATGAAAATCAAAATAGCGTTTAGCTCCGGTAATCTTATCTTTGACTCGAATGGGATTGACGGGAACAGCCATGATTTGCGAACGCGCATGACCAATCGGACGGCTACCGGCAGCAACACCGTAATTCTTATAAGCCAACACATAACGGATCGTGTGATCTTTATGATGAATCTCCATGCGCTTAGCATACGTTTCAAAAACCTTCTGAATATCCTCCAAGGGCAGATCGGCCATATTGGCAATGTGATCAGGGCTTTCGACGACAACTTCATGACTTCCCCAGCTAGGAGATGTTTCATAGAGGCCATGTTTCTGACGATTAAAAGGTTGCGCATCCGAGAAGAAAGGGGTCCCGCTTTTAAAAACCTTCACCTGGCCATTCGTTAACAAGGGCTGTTCCGCAGAAGGTTTGCAAAAAGGACAATGAGCAGAATCCGTAGAATGCTTAACAGGATCAACAAAAGCAGCCGGACGCCGTGCGCGTTCCGTCGCTACAATCACCCATCGAGAAACAATTAAATCTTTTCGTATTTGAGGCATAGTGGCAATTATATATTAAATTAGGGACAGCGCCCTATTTTTTATATTTATTATTCAATGAAAATAGGGCGCTGTCCCTAATTTGTCCTAATTTAACTGATCTCCAACAGCTAGCCGATGTCCCTGAACAAAATCATAGGCCGACACGGGTTTGGAGGCTTCTAAATGAACGCGCTTGACTAACAGAGCATCCTGAGCGCAGGCGACGACAAAACCTTCCTTGCTGATATCCAAAACTGTTCCTGCTGAACCCTGAATTGGAACAACCGTTGCTTCCAAAATCTTAAGTCCCTTGCCTTTGAAGTGGGTGAAGGTTCCAGGCCAGGGTTTCAGACCACGAATCAGCCGTTCAATCTCAGTCGCTGATTTGTCCCAGGCAATATGGCCCAACTCCTTTGTTAACTTAGTCGCATAGGATATCTTAGACTTATCCTGAGGTGTACACGTATACCTGTTGCTGGCAATAGCATCGAGGGTCTTGACTAACAGCTTTGCTCCCACCTCTGCCATCTGCAGACGCAATTCTTCGGAAGTGATCCCTTCAGACAACGGCATGACTTCCTGGGAGATCACATCCCCCGCATCTAATTCAAAAATCATCTTTTGAATCGTCACCCCCGTCTGTCTGTCTCCATTGATAATCGCCCAATTAACCGGAGCTGCTCCTCGGTATTGAGGAAGTAAGGAGCCATGAATATTAATGCAAAAGAACTTAGGGATATCCAACACCGCTTGAGGAAGAAGGCGACCATAGGCGACGACGACAAAAATATCCGCTGCAAAAACCTTGAGTTGCTCCTGAATAGAATCCAGCTTCAAAGACTCCGGCTGAAGACAGCTGATCTCATGCGCCAAGGCGATTTCTTTTATAGGAGACAGCGCCAGCTGCATCCCGCGTCCCTGACGTTTATCAGGTCCGGTGACACAGCCGACGACGGTATGAGAACTCTGAAGAAGCTCCTTTAAACAGACCGCAGCAAAATCATCACTACCAAAAAAAACAATACGCATTTTATTATTCAATCTCCAAGAAGGTAGAGCCATCTATAATAAACAACTTACCTTTAATTAAGCTTGAACCATATATGGCCAAGAACTCTTCCAAGGTCTCTTTAAATTTATGGAATCGAGGCGAATGGATACGAAAAACCAAAATCCCGTAATAATCTTTAGGTTTAAATCTTAACGTGTTTGCAAAATCAGAATCATTAGTCAAAAGGATGCGTTTTTCTTTTTTGGCTAAAGAAGCGACATTGCTATCGGAAGATCGTCGAGAAACTTTCTTAACGTCATGTCCCTGATTCTCAAGATATTCAACAACATCTAAACGGAAATTTTCATCACTAAGAAATTGCATGGGTCTCAACCATATGACCAGCTTTGGCCATCTGAGCTGCATAATGCAAAGCTGCTTCAATATGTTTCTTACTTAGCTTGGGGTAGGCATTTTTAATAATACTATCGGAAGTCTCACCATCAGCAAGCATTTCCAAAACAAGATACACCATAATACGGGTATCTTTAAAACACGGCTTGCCATGGCAAATTTGGGGGTCAGTTGTAATATAATTTTTAATGCTCATAACGGGAGTATATCCTACAAATATCTGCTGGTCAATTTAAGGTTTCCTAAATAATACCCTCTATGGATCCACATTAAAAGTTATGATGACCTTCGCCTGACGCTTGATGGACTTTAAAACCTGCTTAATGAACGCTATCATAGCAACAACATCTGCCCCTTGCAGCAGAATATTCAAGCGATACTGTCCTCGTTTATTGACCACTCCCTCGGTTGATGGCGCATGAATCTGCTCATCTGAAGACTTGTTCTGAGCAAGCTTCTGATACACCCCCTGAGCGGCTTTTTCAACCTCCGTCGGATCTGCTCCCCTAAAATAGATACCAACCTGATGGGCAAATGGAGAAAACCCCAGTTCCCGTCGGATTTTCATATCCTCCTGATAAAAAATAGCGCGATTATCTTCCCGTAAGGAACGAATCACATAGTGGTCCATCTGACGACTCTGAATCAAAACTTGCTTCTGCGCCATCACTCTTAAATGCTGAACCATACTAAAGGCGCGAAAACAAGAACGCATATCCATCCGATTCAACTCACTGTCGATATCCAAGAAAGCTACGAGCTCCGCTTTCAACTGATTCTTAAATCTTAGAAGCGCGACGGTGCCAATTAAGATATCCCAATCCTTAAGAACCTCTTGGGCTCCTCGTTCAAAGGTTTCAATTCTCGCGGTAGGATATTTATCCTGCAAAGCCTTCTGCAACTGCTCGATCCCAAATCCAAAGGACTGCCAGCTGGATTTGCCCTTTACAGGTTTCTTATGACAGGAAGGACACAGAATATCCGACGACAATTGAAAATTACAATGACGACACAGATACTGTTTCTTGACCTTCGAGTGCAGCATAGGGCTTTCACAACGCTGACATTTCAGAACAAAACCGCATGCGCAGCGGGTCATGGCATAGGAGCCGCGATGATTAAATACCAGAATCGTTTTGCGCTTCTGAGCCAGATTGCTTTCCAAGGGAGACAGAAGCGCCGGCGACAAAATTCCCCGGAGCATAATCTTGTAATTATTCAAATCCACCATCTGCAGCTTCACCGTATCTTTAAGGGGATGCTCCTTTAGCTTCACCTGTTTCTGATCAACCAGATGCATCATTTCCACCGTCGGAGTCGTACTCACAAAGGCGACTTCGATCGCTTCAATCTTGGCGCGCATCAACAACACATCACGCGTCTCATACATCGGCGTCTGTTCCTGCTTGAAGGAAGGATTATCTTCATCCACCATCATCACCAGGCCAATGTCAGAAAGAGAACGAAACACCGAGGAGCGCGTGCCGATGACATAATCCCAAGAGGTAAAATACTTCTTAAGCAAACCTTCCACCGAGGAGGCGATATACTGATCCGCAACAAGAACAAGAACCCTTTGCTTTTTCTCTGCCCAGGGTTTGATCAAGGACGCCAGAACAGCTTCATACTGACCGGAGGGAACAAAGTAAAGATTCAATACCGATGAGGATTTCTTAAGAACGGGTGGCCCGACCTGATCTTTCTCACAACCACGGACGATGGTAAACAAAGCCTCTCCCAAGGAACAGCCATAGTAAGCGCTCAATTGATACCCGAGCGCCATCTGAGCGGCATCTAACAAGGGGGTCTTATCCAGAGTGATCCGAAGAGACTTTAATTGATCGACGCTGCTGTGATTCAATAGCCCTGTCACAAGACCAATCCGTTTCCTGGAACCCAAAAGAACCTCGACACGCATACCAGCACTGACTCGATTCTCCAACGACGGAGGAATGATATAATCAAAGGGTTCTGCTAAAGGAAGGTCAAAAGCAACTTGGGCGATCACAGTAATTTAATAATATCTTTAACAGCATTAGGTTTGGAAAGGAGTTCTATCTTCTGACGCAGACGTTCGCACGTTTCGGGGTTCGCATTTAAGTCATCCACCTTCTGAACGATCTCTTTTAAATCTCCCTGATCCGTGGCTACTTCGTAGGATTTCAAGACCTTGATATTCCCTGTTTCCTGGCCGGGGATAGCGCTAAAGAAAACCAACGGTAATTTCTTCACCAAGGATTCCGCAATAGAAAGTCCGCCGGGTTTTGTCACCATCACGTCGGAAGCAGCCATCAGCTCAGGCATATTATGAACCAGCCCTAAGATATGCACCTTCCCTTAACCTTAAGCCGTTCATAGAGAGACTTGTTGTGACCACAAACAACCAGCAGCTGATAGCCTCCGAGAAGATCAATCAGTTCTTCGATGGGGCCGATCCCAAAAGACCCGGTGGCCAAAAGGACGGTGAACATGTCCGGATTAATCTTCAATGCCTGGCGCATCTGGCGACGATCTGTTTCAACAGAAAATTTCTCATCCGTCGGAATTCCCGTCACAAACACCCTGTCTAGACTAATACCAAGACTCATAATTTTCTTCTTTGTAAAATCCGAAGCCGCCGTAAAAAGATCTATTCCCTGGTTGATCCAAATATGATGCACATCAAAATCCGTCACCACACAGATGATCTTCGATGAAATCTGTCCTGAACGTTTCAGATAAGCAGCTACCTCTGCCGACATGAAATGGGTTGTAATAATACAATCAAACTTCTCCTCCTTTAAGAATCTTTCTAAAGGCTGAGTATTGATCCCGTTATAACAGCGACGAACGAAACGCACCAAGGGCTGCAGACAAGGAATATCCAGAAGCCAAAACAAGAATTGCCATAAGGTGGGAAGCTTGGTCACCATAAAAACGTAGGACCAGGGATAGGCTGCCTTAAAAAGAGGATTAGTGTAGTCCAGCGAATCGACTAACGTAACCTGATGGGTGGTATGCGCGCACAGGCCATTGTAAACAGCTTCCGCTGCTTTCTTATGCCCTGCTCCGGCGGTGGCGTGAATGACCAGAATTTTCATTAAGAATAATCTCCGCTGCTGCTTCTAAATCTTGAACAACAAAATGAGGTTTATTTTCTCCCCATTTAACATGCTTATAACGATCACGACCGGTCTCCACTAAAATGGTCTTCAACCCGGCATTATATCCTGTCTCAATGTCTTTATCGGTATCTCCGACAAAGAAGGCCCCCTTAATGGATGACAGAGTTTTCCCAACAGACGCCACCGCCTTCTTAATATTGCCAATACCAGGTTTACGGCAAGAACATTGGTCATCCGGGTGATGCGTACAGTAGAAAATCCCATCAAACGTAATTCCCCGTCGATCCGCCGCCTGAATGAGCTTATTGGTAATCTGGTCTAACTTCCCCTGAGTAATAATCCCGCGCCCGATACAGGCCTGATTTGAAATGATAAAGACTTTGTACTGAGCGTCTTTCAAACGCTTAATCGCAATCACGGCTTCGGGAAAAATGTGAAGATCCTTGACCCTGGTGACATACTCCCCATGACCGGGATACTGATTAATCACACCATCTCTGTCTAAGAAAACAATCTTCATGACCTAGCTTCTTTTCTTCAAATAGTTCAGATAATACCCCTTGTCCTTAATCTCCCTATATTTGCTATAGGCCAGAAATTCATACAAGGAACTCGAAACGGATAAAATAAAACCTAAATAGCCATCTTTATAACCCTTCTTACCAATATAGCGTCTGAAAAAACGATCGACGGTACGCCACATGGCTTTGCCTTTGGACATCTTGCGTCCATCCAAATGCCATTTTAAAGCCTCCAGGGTGGACATGCGGTTGACCTTACCAAAAATATCCTCAATGTTTCTATAATTATAATGAATCAAGGCGTACGTAAGATTTCCACCTGTATATCCCGTATCGATCTTAATTCCAGGATGCACCACATCAAATTCCCCTTCACTCCAACGCACATGATTCTTATGATACAAACGTAGATGCGGATTAGACCAGCCACCATATTTGATGTGGACATCACCGACATAACAAATTTGGGGAATCCAGAAGGCCACCTTCTTATCTGGAAGATGAGAGAAGAGTTCTTCAATTTCTTTTTTTAATGCAGGGGTCGGTCTTTCATCACAATCAAGCATCATCACCCAATCATTAGCCGCCTGAGCTACACCAAAGTTGCGCTGACGGCCTTCTAAATCCATGACACGCTGATAAATCTTCTTTGTATATTGAGCCGCTATTTCTCTGGTCTGATCCGTGCTGGCATCATCAACCACAATAATCTCATTGGCCCAACCATGGACGCTTTCGATACATTCTTTAATACGAAATTGCTCATTCTTGGCAATAATAATAATACTAATCGGCAACGACACTACGCCCCCCTTTGGTTTAAATTGGATTGTTGAGCAATCTTGCCTAGACTCAACAAAACACCTATCAACAACCACCATAAAATATTTAATTGCAACGATTCCCACGGAGTATCTGTAAAACTATGAATCAACCACGCTAACAAACCAAAACAGATTCCAAGTGCCAACACATAAAACTCTCTGTGTTGATGAACAAAACTCTTCAAAGTTTTTATTCCATAAAGCCCCAAACTCAAGAAGAACCATAAATGGGCCAATAATCCCACAATGCCCAATTCAGCCGTAATTTGCATCAGACTGCTATGAGGATATTCTTCAGGAAGGAAATGCAACAACTTAAGCGTTTGAATATAAGCATTATATCCACACCCAAACAATGGATTCTTGTTGATCACTTTCAAAGCGACCTGCCAGTACTCACTTCTTCGAGAAGGATTTAAGAATGTTTTTTCAGTGCTTTGGACTTCTTGCGAAAAAGAATTCTTAGAAACCCTTGCTTCTTCATTGGCAGAAAGAACTTCCTTGGTAAAAATATCTGAACGCACATTCATAAAATGCATTCCAAAAATAACAAAAAACACGACCAACATAATGGAAATAGCCCCCATGATCCAGCGTTTTCCGATACAAACAGCATACCCCATCATACTCAAAACAAAAGCAAGCCAAGCTCCACGAGACGATGTTAAGCCTAAAGATATCACCAAAAGTACCAATAAGACCGCACAGACCACCTTAAGCGCTGTTGAAAATTTCTGACCTAAGATTAAAGAGGTCCACGATTTATGAATGATTAACAACGATAAAACGACAGGAATAACCGTTGCCAATAATGTCCCCAAATCATTAGGATGTCGCATCGGTCCTGAGACTCTTCCGTAAAGCAAGCCACTTGAAAAAATAAAACTATGCCCACAAAAATATTGGACAAAGATATCCGCATTAACAACAGCAAAGGTCCATAAAAGCACTGCCATTAATTGCCAAAAACGTTTAGACGTAGTGACAATTTCTAAAACAAGATACATTAAACAGATTTGCTGCAAGAACCTTGAGAAGAACTTCTTTAGACTCAGGGCTGGATCATGACTAAAAGGAATAGTTACAAGGATTAATATCCCTATGACGATCAAAGACCACTGTAACGTATTCACCGGAAGGCTGTAGCTGTTTAAAAAACTCTGATGTGGATTGGCTTTCCATATTAAAGACCTCTTAACGATCCAGCAAATCATCATGATCATTAAACCCACTTCAATCATGACTGCAGAATAAGGCACAAAAATAACAAGAAGCAGCAAAGCTGCAAACATGGCCTTATCACAAAAGCTTACAGCTTTGGTCATAAAGATTCTTTCAACGCCTTAACCACCATCTCAACTTGTTCTTTATTCATATGCGGAAACATCGGAAGACTTAAAATTTCATTCGCTGTCTTTTCTGCCACAGGAAAATCTCCCGCCTTATACCCTAGATCGGCATACGCTTCTTGTAAGTGCAAAGGAATAGGATAATGAATTAAAGCGCCAATCCCTTTGGCTTTTAGAGATTCCACCACCTGATCACGATTGGACAAACGGATCGCATAGGTTTGAAACACATGGGTACGATCAGATTTGGTGATCGGCGTCACAACCCCTGAAAGAGGTTTTAATAATTCTGCGTAATACGCCGCATTCTTGGCGCGCATCGCATTCCACTCATCGAGATGCTTTAATTTTGCATTTAAAACAACCGCCTGAAGGGTATCTAGACGAGAATTTGTTCCCTTAATCTTGTGCTCATAACGACCTTTACGTCCATAATCCCGCAGCATCAGGGCTTTGTCATAAACAGCTTTATCACTGGTGACAATCATTCCCGCATCGCCGCAAGCGCCTAAACTTTTCGTCGGATAAAAGGAGAAACAAGCCACATCCCCTAAGGAACCTACGCGTTTGCCCTTATATCTTGAACCGTGAGCCTGAGCAGCATCTTCGACGATCTTGATCCCATGTTTACGGGCAATGGCTATAATCTCATCCATATTCGCCGGCTGACCGTAAATATGCACAGGGATAATGGCCTTGGTTTTCTTGGTAATCGCCTTTTCAATGGCTTTAGGATCAATATTATAGGTATCAGGTTCGATATCCACAAAGACAGGTTTGGCGCGACAGAACGACACACACAAGGCAGTGGCAATAAAGGTATGAGTAGGAACAATCACTTCGTCGCCATCACCGATATCTAAAGCGGCCATGGCCAAATGCAAGGCATCTGTTCCTGAGTTAACCCCCACTCCATATTGAGCTTCACAGTATTTAGAAAAGGCCGATTCAAACAGATGAGCCTGTTCCCCTAATATATAATCACCCTTCTCAAAAACCTTTTTAAATCCAGCGTCTATCTCGGGTTGAATTAAACTGTTTTGTTCTTTGAAATCAATAAATGGAACGCTCATATGACCCTTTCTGATAATGGTACGGGCGGGATTACCCCGCCCCTACAAATTTAATCGACCAAAAACTTCCTCAACCGTTAAATCTCTCAAACAACTCAAATGATTACAACTTGCTTTACGAAACTGCCTGTAACACGGCTGACAGGCTAAATTTTTCTGAATCACAATATGTTCTGATAAAGGGTACGGGCCATAAACAACAGGATCGACAGGACCAAACATAGATACCGTTAAAACTCCCGCAGCGACGGCCACATGCAACGGTCCTCCGTCATTAACAATGGCCATACGGCATTCTTGAAGTAAGGCCGTCATTTGTAAAATTGTCGTTGCTCCAACAGCGCTATAGACGGAAGAAGAGCATTGGCGGGTCAATTCCTGACACAACAACTGCTCCTTTGGATCGCCCATCAGTATAATAGTCGAACTTGATTTTGCAACGATTTTGTCCACTAAAGCCGCGTATTGACTGACCGGCCAGCGTTTAGAAGCTGCATCCTTCCCCCAACTAGCGCCACCACCTGGAATAACAGCGATTATAGGCTTTGTCGCATCAACCTTCTGAGCTTTAAGCCAGTCCTTAGCCCATTGCTGATGGGTTTGATCAATAAAGATTTCTAATGTAGGGGCGGGTTTATAACCCGCCCGATCAGGAAGGGTTTGAAACCCTTCCCTACAATCCAATAATTTCATTAAATCCAAATAATACTCCACCACATGCCGCCCTTCATAGCCGACCAGAGGAAGTTTATCTGTCAAAAACCGGCCTCGGCCGCGATAATCATATCCGATACGTTTCTTGATCCCACAAATCATGCTAAAAAAACCAAAGGAAGCATTTAAAGTAAAATCAAACACCACATCAAACTGCTCTTGCTTAATCTGACTCAAAAGCCTCCCCCAGCTTTGAACTAAATCGTCTTTAAACTCATCCCTCTCATAAATATAAACCTTATTAATCTTAGGATTGCTTTCAATCACAGGCAGGGCTCGACGATTGGCGATATAACCGATCAACGCCTCAGGGTAGGCTAAATGCAAATGGCTTATTAACGGTGTCGTGAATAGTACATCGCCGATACCAAAGGGATTAATGATCAAGATTTTTCTAAAACTCATGAATTTCTACTTTAATTTCTTAGTCCCACAACCTAAATGTAATATACCTATTCTCTTCAATAAAATCTCTAAGCTATTATTGAACGTTCAAACTTTATAATGACTGGATACCAGGCAGGAATTAATTTCTTAAACAACTTGTCTAATGGTTTAAACGGTATGGATGTTTTATTGCGAAACATGAAATGAACATACGCATTCTCCGCCCAAACAGGAGAAGCATAATATTCTGTGGGAAAGAACCTTTTAAGTTCCGAAAATATCTTAGAAACCGTTTTAACGTTTAATTGGTTTTCAAAGAAAGAAATTCTGGAATGATATTCATAACTGGCCACAAAAATATCCCCTTTAAAAGAATCATTAATTGCACGCACAATTCCTTCACGCATACCATCTTCAATATGTTCAAAAGTAGAAATCGACACCACATGAGTAATTCCAGGTTGTGATTTAAATAGTGCACTGAGCGTTTCAAAGGTGCAAAACTCTTTTATCAGTTGAAGATTATCCGAAACTCCTTGCTGATATTTCAATACCGGATCCATGATGATTACTTTCTTTACATATTTAGAGAGCAATTGCCCAAAAAAACCAACCCCCGTGTGATTAGATCCTCCGCCGATATCCACCACAATGGAATCTTTATTTAAATCTAACAGCTCAACAGCCTTAAAATACTCCCAAAATCTCTGACTGAGCCTTCCACCGCCTCCACCATGATGAATCCCATCCCATTCCGCAGGATGGTCATCAGAGCCATACATCTTCCATAATTCCATTTTCAATTTCTTTTTCAGAATCTCTTTCTCGATCTCATGATTAGACATTATCATTTCTCCATTATAAATACTCTCAATTCAATTTTCTCAGAAGAATCTTAACCCGATCTGCCGTTATAGAACGCATACATGGTGGTGGATTACCATCTAAACAACTCTTTTTTTCTTCATAACGATATTGCGGAGAATAATTGCAGGGCCCGCAGGGAAAATCATTACGAATAAAACCGTAAACCCCTTTTCCAATAGCTCCAGTGTGTTGGGGGTTAGAAGGACCAAATAAACCCAGCACGGGGACATTCAATGCTCTAGCAACATGCAAAACCCCGGTGTCAGAGCAGAGGACAACTGACGCATTTTGTATATAGTATATCAAATCATCAAAATCCTTATCCAACAAACAATGAATGTTTGCAACTCTCCCTTGAATCTTGCATTGTTTTAATATCTGATCTATTAACGGTTGATGCATGGCCTGACCGGTTAGAAGGACAGCGATTCCTTTCTCTTGAAAATCATCAATAATTTGAGCATAACCTTCTGGAGTCCAACTGCGATAAGGTAAATATTCTGTTGTCCCTGGATGAATAAGGACATACTTCCCTAAGCTCTTAACTTCCTGCTTTAATTGGTCAGCAGCAGTCGTATTTCTCACGATCAAATCCATAGACAGGTCATCTTCTGTAAATTCAGCCTGGAAGAATTCTTGTAACATGTTCAAATAATTCTCGATGACGTGTTTATCATGAGAAAAATCTAATTTATAGGTTAAACATTCTTCCTTCTGTCCGGAGAAACCCACCTTCAAAGCCTTCGATGAAACACTTCTTGATCCAAAATCTTTGTACTGAGGATGTTCTTCAAGCACAAAGCATAAATCGTACCCTCTAGCCTTTAAACGACGGCATAACATTTCCCTTCGGATCCCTCCCCAAAAATCTTTATACTTTTTATAAATAAAAATATTTTTCACGTAAGGATTATTAGCAACTATTCCGTAGGCCTGAGGGGACGTTACAAAATCAACTTCAGATAACGGAAAAACCTTATGTAATGCCCTCAGAAATGGAGTCGCCATTAAAACATCCCCCATATTGCCTACCCGGATAACAAGAATCTTTTTCATGTCTTTGTGAATCATTGCTTAGGTTTCCACACATTAAATGAAGGTGTCCTGTAAATGAGTTGATAATTCTTTGAGATCAACGCAGTCACTTCCTCATATTTACGCCTATTCTCTGCAATAATCAGCTGTGTCCTTAAGAAATACTCCGGAAGACTTCTATAAGTCACCACATAAGCAGGCTTTTGTTTCTCTAAAGAGCCCTTAAACTCCTCATGCCACCCTCTCCCAAGCCAACTTAGGGTCGCAACTGGAAAACGTCCAATAAATGGCCTATTGACTATAAAATTAAAAACTCCTGAATCGGGATAAAATAGGACCGGATCCTTAAGGGTAGTATGCGCCTGCATAAACCGATAGAGTCGTTCAATATCCTGAGATTGTTCTAGAGGAACTACCATTCCCTTCATGCCAGGAACATTTACGGCAACTAGGTCTTTCCCTGAGTACGAAAGAATCTTGGCTAACGGCCCTTTCCCTTCAAAAACATTAGAAATCATTTTTATAAAAAAGAACCGTTTTTGAAATCTTGGGAATGAATATATGACCGTTGATAAAAAAATGCCTGTCAAAATACAAATAGCAATAACTTTGCCTGGCTGATTAAATTTTTCTTGGACTTTAAACCAGGTTTCCTCCAACAAAAAGAACAATAATATCTTCTGCGGCTGTATCGCCGTCTCAAACCCCGGCCCCCAAAGGCTACGCATATTCCCAATAAACAACAAGAATCCATAAATACTAAGACAAAAAATATCTCTTCGATAGTCCCTACGGCCATAGCCCAAATATACAAAGGCAAAAAGATAACAGTACAAAGGTGTTAATTGTTTAAAATTCAAGTGCGTAGGGGTGAACATCGCAATGATCACTTCAAGAACATTGCGTGGAACAGGATCACTTTGAGGGAAGTTCTGAAGTATTCCAGGAACAACCTTCCAATAAGTCTCCATCATAGGAACAAGTGCATGATTAACTTGAAGGAAAATCACAATAGGAGCCGCGACAACCCCAAAAGCAAAAATAAAAATACTCAATTCTTTGAATATGCCCCCCCTCTTTTGCATCATCAACGCGTCAACTAATAAAGCTACCCCAACAAGAAACAAGGAATAAACTCCTATTTCAATACTGGTAAAGAAAGCTATTGCACAAAAAAAACCTGCTCCCAATAACCAGATTTTATTCCTTTTTCTAAAATATTTTATTAAACACAAAAGTAAGGCCATCCCCCATGCAAAACGAAATCCTCCTCCCATGGCAAATGAAACTCTAGGAAATGTTCTTGCCAAAAAAGATAGACTCAAGATATAAATAAATATTCTTGTACGAAGAACCTCCATAGCGACCCAAAGACCCAACACAAGAGTGACCACTGTCCCTAAGTAGAAATAACTTGGAATTAAGGCAAAACTCCTAGATGTCATACTCATCCACCAAGCAGGAAAATATAATTCCAAGGGACCCCTTAAATGAAGAAAATCCCTATAAGGAATCTGCCCCTTAAGAATCGCATCGACTCCAGGCAGATATAACCCCAGCTCAAAATAATTGATTTGTCCATAAAGATAAAAAGGATGAATGGTGATAAAGATTGTAATAAAAGCTAACACAAAGGCATCTAAAGCTGTCGCCCTATGAGTCGCCCAATTTCTTAACTTCAACATATGCGTCTTAAATTGAACATTCATAACATTCTCTTTGTGTTAACATCTCAACTTTTCTTTAATCCTTCGAAAAGATTTATATCTGATACGAAAAATTCTAGCAGGATGATACCAATATTTACACACGATGCTTTTCCAATCCTGATTACTCACATTATGTTCCCTAATTATCTTATTCATAACGGCAGGATGTGTTCCAAAATAAACAGGGAAAATATTCAAATCTTCAAAAGAATACCTTCCTTCTGGTCGTTTTGCATCAATACCAGCAAATCCGATATCAATAGCATTAATCCGTCTTTGCGCCATAACATCTTCCGGCTGAACCCAACCATAGTGATAAAGCAAGGTCAGCACCATACGTCGTTTCAAATTTGTGCCATCTTTCTTACGAAAGCCGCCCGCATCTCCATAGGATTCCACCTGTCCCTTATTACGAATAATCCTGTCATTCTTCTGGAACCATCCAGCATCTATACGATAACGCCAGAAACTACCATAAAAATGCATCCAACGAAGTCGGATAACATCAATAGAACTATTTAACTCCCGTCGCATTACCTTAACCAATGAAGGTAGATCTTTTTCATGAATCACCTCATCTGATTGTAAATAAAAACACCAATCTCCTGTACACTCTTCTAGAGCCAAATTCGTTTGATAAGACAACATTTGTTCTCCCATAGAAAGGTCCCACTGCTTTCTAATAATTCTAATCTTAGGGTCGCCTATCGCTTTAATCAGTTCTAACGTGGAATCTTCTGAATCACCGACATTGACAATAAATTCATCACAAATGGGAAGAATAGAACAAATAGACTCTACCACAGGGTAATTGAACTTAACCGCATTGCGTACAATCGTAAATCCGCTAACTTTCAAGTCTAACCTCCTCATAAACGCAACCTGTCTGCTGAGCATTCTTTAAAAAAGAAAATTCTTTGGCCCGTAATAAACCTTTTTGTCTCAAATCCTGATTAAACTTTTTATTTTCCAATAGTTGAGTGATCCCTTCTGCCATTTGAATAATATCTTCTGGATTAACACAAAAGGCTGCATCAGCAGCAATTTCTCCACAAGAAGAAGTATTCGCTGTTACAACAGCAGCCCCACAGCAAAAAGCCTCCACAATGGGGAAACCAAAACCTTCATAAAAAGAAGGAAAAACAAAAACTTCACTGAAATTATAAAGGACACGTAATTGATCGTCGGATACAAATCCCAAGAAAACAACCTCTTCTTTTATCCCCAGGCGTTCTATCAATGGCGCAATGGACTCTGTCATCCACCCTTTCATACCAACAACGACCAGCTTACCATTAAATTGCTTCTTTTGGCGCAGATAAGAAAAAGCCTCCAGAAGTCCTGATAAATTCTTCCTGGGTTCAATAGTCCCAACAAATAAAAGAAATGGTTCGAACACCCCCAGTTGAACTAAAAGACTTTTTGCTTCCTGTCTTTCCATACCTTCAAGACAATAAAACTTTTGATGATTAACCCCGTTATAGATGACCGAAGACCTTCCTTCTGGAAAATCAAAAAAACGGTGCAAATCGTCCCTGGTATTTTGTGAAATGCAAATAATATGATCCGCCCTCTTAACAATCTGGCTCATATATTGATTTGTTAAATCAATCGTTTCTGACGTATGTCCTTGGGGGTAGGTTTTATAAATCAAATCATGAATAGTCACAACAATCTTAGAACCAACGACGGACAATAATTCAGGACTTGGGCTGTGATAAATATCCGAGTCCTTTAAACACTGCTGCGCACCTCTCCCAAAAAAATCATTCTTAACAGAAAAATTAGAATAGGAAAACTTAGGAAGCTTCCGCTTCGTATCCCAAAATTTCTTTTGAACATATAACCAATACTGATTAACTGGATCAACAGCTCCTAAGCTGTCAATCAGGTGATAGGTGTATCGTCCAATACCGGTTGGTTGACTAAGTAAAATAGATCTGGCATTGATGGCAATTCGCATCGTTAGACGGCTACCCTTTGCTTTTTAATAATTTCACAAGAACATCGAGGGGATAATCACATAAAGAGTCCTTCATGAAAGCCCCTTTTCCCAGGCCCACGCAGACTCGATGATTTGGGTGAGACTTCTTTGAGGCTGCCAACCCAGAAGCTTTTGGGCCTTCTTATACGAAGCCACCAAGACGGCCGGATCTCCGGGGCGTCGAGAAGAAACCTTCAGATTCACCTTACCCCCTGTGACCTTCTCGGCCATCGTGATGATTTCTCTGGCGGAATAGCCCTTGCCTGTCCCTAGATTAATTATTTGATTCGATAGCCCTTTACGCAAGGCTTGAATCGCCAGCCAGTGGGCTTCAGTTAAATCTTCCACATGAACATAATCCCGGATACAAGTTCCATCCTTGGTAGGATAATCATCGCCATAGACAATCAATTCTTTTAAGCTGCCTTTGATCGTACGCAAGACATTAGGAATAAGATGGGTCTCAGGGTTATGGCGCTCCCCCAACAAACCTGAATGATGAGCACCGGCCGCATTAAAATAACGCAACGCTACATACGAAAACTCTGGATCCGACAAAGCAACTCGCTCGAGCATCTGTTCAAACATCAGCTTCGTATGGCCATAGGTATTGATGGGTTTCAGAGGAGCCTCCTCGGTGATGGGAACCTTGGGAGGGTTGCCATAAACCGCGGCGGTGGATGAGAAAATGATTTTCTTAACCCCCGTCTCATGCATGGCTTTCAGTAAATTCACGGCACCTAAAACATTGTGATCCAGATAATCATGCGGTTTAATATTCGACTCCGGAGCCACAATAAGACCGGCAAAATACATCACCACGTCTGGTTGAATCTTTTGTAACGCTCCCTGAATATCTTGATATCTTCTTAAATCTCCCTTAATCGTCGAAACATTAGATACTTTCTGAAGTGTCTTGGAAATGACCCGATCAAAAACGACAGGTTCATATCCTTTGTGTTTCAACAACACCGTCATATGAGATCCAATATAACCGGATCCTCCCACGACCAAAACCCTTTTAATTTTTGGTCGAGACGCCATTAATATCCTTTGCTCTTTAAGAAATTAGCAACCACATCGACGGCATAATCGCATTGAGCAATCTCAATATCCTGATGACAGCCGATATGCGTTCCGTTATCGGAGCAATATTCCGTTTCCGGAAAGTCGCCTAACTTGTACCCCATAAATTCATAGCTGGGTGTCTGGGTGGGGATGGAATAAAACAAGTTGCGAGAATCCACTCCTTCTTTTTCCAGGTAACTCACAAACTCATCCTTGGTAAAATTTAAACCAGGCTTAAGAATCATCGAGAAGGCATGAGGGCCTAAGACTTCATGACCATCCTCGTTCAGATACCAGAAATACTTCTCAAATCGGGCAAACTGCTTGATCAGATAACGGACATTACGACGACGCTTCTCTAAAATATCATGAAAGATTTCCAAGTTCCCTAATCCCACGGCAGCTTCAATCTCATTCATCTTGGCAGAGAACCCAATACGCTTAAACCTAAACTTACCGTCGATCCCATGATTACGCAACGAACGGGCCGCTTCTGCCATCTGCTCATTATTCGTAATAATCATTCCCCCTTCAATCGTCGTGACAATGTGCGCCGCATATAAAGAAAAACAAGCCATATCGCCGATGGAACCAATCTTCTGTCCCTTGTATTCTGCCCCATGCGCTTCAGCGGCATCTTCAATGACGTGTAACCTATGTTTCTTGGCGATCGCCATAATCTTATCCATCTCGGCAGGCTTTCCCATCAAATGAACAGGCATGATGGCGCGGGTGCGCGGCGTAATGACCGCTTCAATCTTATCCGGATCAATATTCAAGGTTTCACGACTGACATCTACAAAGACAGGTTTTAAACCCGCCTGTAAAACAGCATTTCCCGTCGCTACAAAGGTTAATGCCGGAATAATCACCTCATCACCACGCTTAGCGCCAAAATCATAAAGAACAGCGCAGGCAATCGCATCCGCATCGGTACCGCTAGAGACAGCAATCCCATATTTCACACCAAAGAGAGCTGCAAATTTAGATTCAAACTCGGCGACATAGGCGCCCTTGGTCACCCATTTCGTCGTCAAGGCAGTATCAATCAGAGCTCTGGCTTTGTCTGTAATGGATACGGTCCCAAAGGGAACTTTATAACCAGCCTTCTTGGCTTCCTGTCCGTCGGAGATGGCGGTGGCTTTGTTAAAATCTGATAATGACATGAATGACCCCTCTCGTAGGGGCAGGTTCTAAACCTGCCCGTTTACTGGGCGGGTTTGGAACCCGCCCCTACATATTCTTCAAATGTTCCTGCGCCCAAGCATATCGCTCGGGAGTTCCTATATCGATAAACTTATTTTCCACTTCAAAAGCACTAAAGCCTCGATGAACCAGGTGAGGGAAAAAATCATATTCAATGGAGAACTTCGCCGGAGTATTCACCAGCGAAAACACCCGATGATCCAAACAATACGTTCCCGTATTAATAAATGCCGACTGAAGAACAGGTTGTTTCTCTTTAAAAGCCAAAATACTATGATCCGAAGCAATTTCAATGGTCCCGTAATCCCTGGCATCATCCATTTTCGTCACAGCAATGGTGGCCTGAGCTTTGCGTTGACGATGCGACGCAATCATGTGATTGTAATCCACGACGCAAAAACAGTCCCCGTTCATCGCCAAGAACTCATCGGTCTGAACCAAGGCTGAACCCTGCTTGATCGCTCCTCCTGTTCCCAAAGGTTCTTCTTCTCTGGAAAATAGCAAGGTTAAGGATGGATGAGCATCTTTAAGCGTGGCCTCCACACTATCCGCATCATGGCCGGTACACAAAATAAAACGCCGTCCCCCTTGAGCCGCAATGTACTCAATAAGGACGCTAATAAACGGTTTACCGTTAATCGAAGCGAGAACTTTTTGGGCGCCACCGGTAACACTCTTTAAGCGTTTACCTAAGCCACCGGCTAGAATAACTACATCTGGGAACATATTTATTTGATAATGCCTGTATCAGGCTGGTAGAAAATAATTTGACTGCCTAGATTCTCGAATTTGAAAGGTATTTCTAAAAGGTTCTTCAGCGCTTCTCTGACATTCTTTTTCTGGGAAGGTTCAACAAAAAGCAAAACAAATCCCCCTCCGCCTGCTCCAAGCAATTTTCCTCCGACAGCTCCTGCGCGACGAGCAGAATCGTAAAAATCATCAATATGATGTGTTGAAACTTTATCGGAAAGAGAACGTTTTAATTTCCAGCTTTCATCCAAAAGCCGTCCAAACGCCAGAAGGTCATTGCCATTTAATATATTCACCGCTTCCTGAACCATCTCATACATCCGTAGCAACTCAACCTTCTTGTTGGGAATATTCTGAATTTGATGTTTAGCAATTTGAGACGCTGTGCGAGAAAATCCTGTAAAGAACAGCATCAGATGATCCTGCAAAACATTCAGTTTCGCCACAGGAATGGTCAACGGCTGAACTCTTAAATGATTAAAGCCGCCAAATTCAATATAGTTTAAGCCCCCATAGGCCGCCAGGGTCTGATCCTGACATCCGACATTTTCCTTGATCATTTCCTGTTCGACATAAATGGCTTCCTTCGCCAAACGTTCCTTAGTGACCATCTGACCTTTGAGCGCATACAAAGAATTCAAAAGCCCCACCGTAAAGGCGGAACTCGAACCAAGACCGGTACGAGCCGGCAAATCACCGTCGTGATGAATTTCAATGCCTTCATGAATATTTAGAAAACGCAGAACTTCCCGGACAGAAGGATGATCAATCTCATCAATCGACTTCACATGTTCTGTCACTGAATAAATAATGCGGGACTTATGCTCAAAAAACGGAGGCAAATACCGACAGGTAATATAACAATACTTATCAATGGTTGTCGCTAAGACGGCGCCCTTATGATCATCAAACCAGCCATTATAATCTGTTCCGCCACCGAAGAAGGACATTCGAAAAGGAGTGCGAGAAATTATCATACGGACAATAGTCCCTGATCTTCTAAGATCTTGCGTTTGAGTTTAATCTGGGTCGACTTAAGCGTCTCATCAGAGGCTACCTGACCAAACTTGGTTTTCAATAAACTTAAGAACTTAGGATTCGTATGATACTTCATCCACGCCTCATCACGAAAAGCCAACACCTCTTCAGCTCTTAAATATTTTGTTGGCAGAGGCTGTGCATAATATGAGTGCTGAGAATAGCCCACATAGCTCGACGGTAATTTCCAACCTTCTTTTCTGGCTGTTCCATATAAAGGACTTCCAGGATAGGCCATCGCGGAATAGAAATTTGCTTCTTCCGTATTCATTTCAATTGCCAGATCTAAGGTCATCTGCATGCTTTCTAAATCATCTTCCGGCAGACCAAAAATATAGTTCCCAATCACATTAATGCCATGATCACGGATCTTACCGACGACGCTTCGAATATCCACATCATCAAACCGGCCCTTAGTCACATCCTTGCGCACACGAGTATTGCCGCTTTCAATCCCCAACGCCAACCAATTGACCCCGGCCTTCTTTAAAGTGGACAGGTATTGATCCCTGACCGTATCTACTCTGGAGTAACACCAGATATTAAACTTGTAACCTCGCTCAATAATCAATTCGCAAAGTCTCACAAAGTGATTCGCATTGAGAACAAAAAGTTCGTCGGCAATCTTAATGTTCGTCACGCCCTGAGAGGCCAGAAAATCAAATTCTTTAATGATATGCTCCGGATCCCAATAACGAAAGATCGCCGAACCATCAGAGAATTCATTATCCTGACGATTAATAATATTAATCATACAAAAGGAACATTTCATCGGACAACCGAGGCTGGTATACAAAGCGGCAAAAGGCTGACGATTCGAATTATTAGGATAGGAATGCCAAAGGGCCGTACGATAATTCTTAATCGGTAAAAGATCCCAGGCAATGCCCGGCATTTCCGTCGATAAGTCGGCTTTAGCGACAATGGGAGAAGGTGGATTTAGAACAATCCCTCCATCCTTTCTATAACCTAATCCTAAAACCTTATCCAACTGATCTTTCAAGTTTGTTTTTAATAAATTAGAAATGGTATAAACACCCTCGTTCTGACATACAAAATCAATACTCGGATGATTCTCCATCACTTCTCTGGATAAGGCGGCAATGTGTCCACCGACAAAGAGCGTCTTGATTTCGGTCTTGTGTTTTTTAAGCTCATCCACCAGCCCCACAGCTCCTATCATATTCTGAGAACTAGCGGAGGGCTGCTGACCATAGACGACAAAACACACTAAACGAGGATTAATACTTTCGATTTTAGCCACCGACTGCTCGTCGGTTAAATGCAGGGCTTCACAATCTAGAATATCAACAGAGAACCCTTTAATCCGGCAATGACTCGCCAACATCCCCGCCCAGATAGGGGGTTCGATAGCGGAATAATCCTTGGCTAAATCCTGATAAATCTTCTTAGCCGCGTTGGCATGGACAAATAAAACGTCAATATTAGATGTTGGCATATTGGTTCCGTTTGATAATTTGATAACCCTTGATTAATTCTCCAATACCCTTAGAAAGGCTAACATCTGGTTTAAATCCTGTTTTCTCAATCTTCTCATTGCTGACAATATAATCACGCTTATCAGGATCTTCACCGATGGTCGCTTCCACAAAATAAAAGTCAGGAACATACTTTTTGATCTCCTGACAGAGTTGCAACTTTGTTAAATTAGCGTCAGACAAGCCGACATTATAAGGTTGATTCTTCATCTTGTCAAAATTGTTAAGCCCATGAATAAAGGCCTTGGAAATATCACGGACATGGATGTAATTGCGGTTAAAATGAGCCTCAAAAAGAATGACAAACTTGTCATACACAGCACGATACGTAAAGTCATTCACCAATAAATCCAGGCGCATCCGAGGAGAAACACCAAAGGCTGTGGCCAACCGTAACGTAATACCGCCGCCGGCCTCTAGAATAGCATTCTCAGCATCCACCTTAAGTTTTCCATAAAGAGAAATGGGACGAAGAGGCGTTTCTTCTGTGCAATGCTTACCCTTTTCTCCGACCCCATAACCACTGTTTGTCGTCGGGAAAATAACCCTCTGATCCTTACTTTTCATCTGCAAGATCATCTGAATAGCATCTAACAAAATCGTCTGAGCACCGACAGGATCTTTCGCACATAATGGAGCTCCTGTTAAACAAGCCAGAGGGAAAATCGCATCTGCATCCTTCATCAGCCTGGTCATTAAACTCTTATCACGGGTGTCTCCTCGGACAATCGTTAACTTGTCATGATGACAGACGTCCAACAAAGAACTTTGATTGTACATAAAATTATCTAAGGCAACGACTTCATAACCTTCTTGTAATAATCGAGGAACCAAGACTGAACCAATATACCCTGCTGCACCTGTAACTAAGACTTTCATTGAACTTCCTTTCGATAAGATTCATACGTTAAACGAATACCTGTTTCTAAATTAACCTTAGGCTTCCACCCTAACTTCATCACCTTGGAGCTATCCAATAATTTACGCATGGAACCATCGGGCTTAGTCGTATCAAAAGCTATTTTTCCTTTAAATCCACTCACCTTAGCCACAGCGACAGCTAATTCCTTGATGGTGATATCAGTCCCTACGCCCAGATTGATCAGCTCTCCCGAATGATGCTTCTTCATCAAAAACAAAACACCAGCCACAAAGTCATCAACATACAGAAACTCCCGACGAGGTTTTCCTGTTCCCCAAACAGTGACCTCAGAATTATTGTCCTTCACGGCCTGATGAAACTTAGCCATCAAAGCTCCCATCACATGAGCAGTTTCAATATTTGTATCACTGCCCGGCCCATACAACGTTGCTGGAATAATGCTGATCGCATCAAAACCATACTGCGCGCGGTACGTCTGACAGAGTTTAATTCCTGCCAACTTTGCCAGTGAATAAGGCTCACTCGTCTGTTCCATCACGCCTGTCATTAGGGACTCTTCTGGAATAGGTTGTTTGGCTGCCTTTGGATACACACAGGAAGCGCCCAAATAAACCAACTTCTTAACACCATTCTTATAAGCACTCTGAAGAATATTATTTTGGGCCTGAAGATTTTCATAAATGAATTCGGCCGGAAATTTCTGATTCACCGCAATCCCGCCGGAGCGAACCGAACCTAAGAAAACATATTCCGGTTGTATCTTTTTAAAGAATTTCTCAACCTTGGATTGGGAAAGAACATCTAAACGACTTCTGCTGTTGGTATAGACCTGACTGAATTTCTGTGCAGAGAAATAATTCCAAAAAGAATTCTCCAGGCTGTCTTGATGTCCAATAATTAAAATACGGCTGTCGCGGTGCATGTATGATTAGGAATGTTTGGTCTGACTTGAAATCATGCGCTTGGCATAATATTCTTCATTATAAAAATTACCATGCTCAATAATCATGGTCGATTTTCCGTCTGTCCGTTCAAGAGCATTCTTATACGCAGGAAAAATATCTTCCGCGTTATTTAGCTCAACAACTTCAATCGTCTCAAATAACTTACGAAAAACGTCGGCATAATTACCAATATGCTGATGTCCCGGATGAACAGGCGCATCAGGACCAGTGGCCACCCGGATAATCACTTTAACAGGCCACTTCCCCTCGCTAATCGCCGGTAATTTATCTAGCATATTAGCCATATCGGCGGTGGCCAATAACAGAAAATTCTGACGAGGATAAACAGAAACAGGAATAGTCCCTGTTAGCGCCATCCCAATCGTAAACTGCATTTGAAAGCTTTCATTGATCGGAAGCTCAAGAGTGCGATCCTTAGGACAATCTCTTAACGTTTGAAACATAAAGGTCCCCGGACCTGCCACTGTTTGCCCTAAGAACATCACCTTAGGCTGGGTTGCCAGCCATTCCATGGTGCGTTTGAGTTCATCAAAGTATTTCAATTGGGGGCTTGTCATTGTCATATTCTTTTTGTAGGGAACGGTTTAAAACCGTTCCCTATCTAATTAAAATTTAATTAATTTACCTAATCCGGAATGCGGATAGCCATTCGTATATTTAAAATAAATAATTTTCTTCTCATAAGCAGTTCCCTTAAACCAGGGATCAGGGGAACCCCAGGTCTCCCGGGTATTCGTCATAACGCTGACTCCATTATCACAGACAATAAAGGTGGCCGGCAAATCAAAATTACAGGCATACTTGACAGCCTCATGGAATATGCCCGTCTCGGCCGACATATCTCCGCAAAAAATAAAAGCACGCCCCTTTTGCCCCTGATGCTTTAATGACCAAGCCACTCCCGTCGCTGTTCCCATTAATGAACCCACTATCCCGGAACAAAGAACCTTCTGCTTAGGAAAACACAACGAAATACTTCTTCCCTCAAGAATCGCTTGTTTTAATTCGGCGGCGGGAACACCTTTTAAAAGGGCTAACTCATGCGAATCCCAGAAACCAAAAACGTAATCGTCATCATTGATCTGAAATTTTTTAAAAATATCAATCAGTTGATCTTCACGGCCGGCACGCAGATGCACGGGAGCACGAATGACTCCGGTCGCAAAAATACCGGCAATCTCTTGTTCAAAAGCGATAATCTCTTCTTTAGTAACCATAATTCAATCCTCTTAAAAATCAACGTAGTATATCAAATCACACCATTATTAGTGATTATTTTTCTCTATCTTTAGAATATTGTGTAAATAAAAGGTGCTACTGCAGAACTTTGAGCAAAAACAACTAATAAACTTAAAAGCACTAAGATAACAAGGATGGGGGCCAACCAAAAGCGCTTACGTACCTTGAGAAAATCCCATAATTCCTTCAAAATAGATATTTTAGACATTCCGCCTCCATGCTTATACGTTATGAATCATCCATTATTTGTTCTCTCGATCAGTACCCGCCATCCTTTGTAATATAAAATCAGCAACCACATCGGCAACCGTTTTATTTGCTTGAGGGCTATAATGGAGCGGGATAAACTTCTCGATGTCCACGGCTTCCTTTAAAAACTGCGCCTCTGGATGAATAATCGGAACAGTTCCTTCCAATTTTTCAAAGAAGCTCTTGTACGGAATCATTTTCTTTGTTTTTATTAAATTCATAACGTTCTTTGATGGCAAATAAATAACATAAAACTTCACCCCAGCAGATTCAACATCCTCTTTAAATGACGTTATAATCTTCAAACTAAGCTTTTCAAAATCTTTGTCATACGTTCTATGCCCTTCATTCTTATCCTTGAACCACGAATAAACAAAAGCTATAAGCTTGCTTCTTAATAAAATATTTCCCTGGTATTCTTCGGGTTTATACCAATCCTCATATTTAGCAAGGTTCCATGAAGAAAAATGATTCATAATATCAACAATTTCTTGAGAATCCGGCGTCGGCACGTTGATCAGTGACAAATTCCCATTCTTCAAAATAAAACGGGGCTTAGCAAACGGGATTCCCGATCCGGGGGCGTATATTCGCCTGATCAGATTGACATTTCTATTCATATTTTCTAGTTGCATCCCAAATATCACTATTGATGGCTTATAAGAACGCCCCTCTGCCTTCCACCGAAGAAAAGCTTGATCCATTCCATAGCCACCTACACCAAAGTTCAAAACCTCTGCATTGATATTGTGCTCTTTGAGATCATTTTCCAAGTAATGCCCCCATGTATTTAGAAATGGCACACCATCTCCGTGAGTGTAGGAATCTCCAAAAATTAAAATCCTAATAACCCCCAAGGATGGGGTCTTCGAAGTGATAGTGTCCAAAGAAGGGGTTCGTATGGCATCTTCATTGTAGAAATATAACCCGTCTCGGCTCTTACTTCCTGGCCTTGGCACCCAGCCTAAATTGCGGTCATAAATCTTAGAAGGGTTCTTTGAAGCAAAGTATTTATTGCTCTCTATTCTCTGGATCTTGGCTTGTAAATGATAAGGATAACACTTCAGTGTATTAACATAAAAATTGCCATCTTCGTCACTATGACCGATAGATCGGATAACTATCTCACCAAGCATTAAAGCAAATAGTATTGAACATACCAAAAGAGCCATTAAACGCCATTGCTTTATCGATTCTTTAGATCTTTCCAAAATTCTTATTCTCCAGTTTTCTTTATATTCAAAGATTCTTCATTTTCAGAATTGCCGTGTATATGCGTCAGATGAAGGGCTTCTGACCATCCAGTAGGAATCTTTCTTATCTTGCCAATTCTTCTTCATAAAATCTTTTCCCATTAACTTTAATATAAAAGCAACTGGTGTAAAAAGAAAATAATATAGACCAATAAGAAGAATCCCCGTCACCAGAGCTCCGATGGCATGAACCATCTTCATCCAATGTTTAAATACCACCTCAAGTAACGATCTATTTCCTAAAGTTATCCCAAGAAGAATAATGGCAACCATGAATAAAATAAAACTCAACACATCCCACTGATGTTTAAAACCATGCCGCGCTCCAAGGAACGCCAAGATTAAAGGCATCCCATAGCCAAACACTTTTAGTTGTTTTTGCTGTTGTTGATCCATCATTAATCCAGAAGTGTTGTAATATCTTCCTTACGATATTTCCCTTGATTCGGTTGCTTAAGACGTTCAAAAAGATACTGTCCTACCAACAGGTAATCCATATCCGTACACATAAAACAACGATACGCATCTGCGGCTGTACACACAATAGGTTCGCCCCGGATATTAAAAGAGGTATTGATCACAACACCGCAGCCTGTCCTTCGATCAAACTCTTTGATAATCCGATAAAACACAGGATTACGCTTTTCATCCACTGTCTGAACACGCGCGGAATAATCGACGTGGGTGACCGCTGGAATCAAAGACCGTTTGAATCTTAGTCTTTCAATTCCAAACAAAGTATCCCCTGCGTGATCATCCAAACGTTTTTCCTTACGCACTGGAGCTACTAAAAGCATATACGGACTATCACAATCCATATCAAAATACTCACTGACACGTTCACGCAACACCGCTGGAGCAAAAGGACGAAAGGACTCACGGAATTTAACTTTCAGATTTAAGATCGACTGCATTGTCTCTGAGCGGGCATCCCCAATAATACTTCTGGAGCCCAAGGCTCTGGGGCCAAACTCCATACGCCCCTGACAAAGCCCTATCACGTTCTGCTGCTCAACCAAATCCGCAATACGACCGGGCAAAACATCATCGGATAAATACTCATAAATCCAACCTTGACTATCTGCCAATTCTTTAACACCTTCTTTAACATCCGGACCTAACAATGATCCTTGCTGGACATCATTGATGCCATCCGTCTGACGCGCCTGTTTTAAACACTGATGCCAGACAAAAAAAGCTGCCCCCAAGGCGCCACCGGAATCTCCTGCCGCAGGTTGTATCCAAATATTCTTAAAAGGTGTTTGTTCTAAAATCTTGCCATTGCCCACACAATTCAAAGCAACTCCGCCAGCCAAACATAAATGATCCAATCCTGTTTCCTTATACACATGATGGACTGTCTTAAGCATAATCTCCTCGGTCACCTGCTGAATGGACGCAGCGATATCCATATGCTTCTGTGTTAACTCACCCTCTGGTTCTCGAGGAGACATATCAAATAATTGGTGAAAACGCTCCTTCGTCATCGTCAAACCAACAGGATAATTAAAGTACTCCATATTCAGTCGAAAGGAACCGTCTTCTTTAATATCCACTAATTCCCGACGAATAATATCTGTATACCTTGGCTGCCCATACGGAGCTAATCCCATCAATTTATACTCACCCGAATTAACACGAAACCCAAGGTAATAAGTAAATGCTGAATAAAGTAGTCCTAACGAATGAGGAAATTGAATCTCATGGGCCAATTCAATATGATTATCCTTCCCCCATCCCCAACTCGTCGTAGTCCACTCCCCTACTCCATCAAAAGTGATAATCGCAGCCTCTTTAAAAGGTGATGGGAAGAAAGCAGAGGCAGCATGAGATTCATGATGTTCGGGAAATATAATATCTCCCGAATACCCAAGCTTCGCTTGAATCAAGGACTTCATAAAAATCTTTTCCTTAAGCCAAACAGGCATGGCCTTAAGAAATGACAAAACCCCTTCAGGGGCATAAGATAAATACGTTAATAACAATCTCTCAAATTTAATGAAAGGCTTTTCATAAAAAGCGACATAGGTAATATCTGTTATTGTTATTCCTGCATACGTTAAACAATACGCTACTGCTTGGGTAGGAAAAGAATCATCATGTTTTTTGCGGGTAAAACGTTCTTCTTGAGCTGCAGCAACAATACAACCGTCTTTGATCAGACAAGCAGCGCTATCATGATAAAATGCGGATAACCCCAGGATATAGATCGATTTTGGATTAATCAACTGTTCTTAGCGAACCAGTCCATCGTTAATTGAATTCCTTGTTCTAAAGGAATCTTAGGTTCCCAACCCAATGTTTTACGGGCCAAAGCAATATTGGGCTTGCGTTGCTTGGGATCATCCGTCGGCAAAGGCTCATACGCCAACTTCACCTTACCCCCGTGTGTTTTCATCACCAAATCCGCAAATTCACGAATGGTAAATTCACGAGGATTGCCAATATTAACAGGACCTGTTTCTTTAGACAATAAGAGTTTGGTAATCCCATCGACTAAATCATCCACATAACAGAAAGATCGGGTTTGCTTACCATTACCGTAAATCGTCAACGGCTTATCATGAAGGATCTGATCAATAAAATTTGGAACCACACGGCCATCCTTCAGACGCATCCGAGGTCCATAGGTATTAAAGATTCTGACAATCTTCACATCCATCTTATGAACCTTCTTATAGGCTAGGGTCAATGCCTCCGCAAAACGTTTGGCCTCGTCATAAACGCCCCGAGGACCGATGGGATTCACATTCCCCCAGTAATCTTCTGTTTGAGGATGGACCAGAGGATCCCCATAGACTTCCGACGTAGAAGCCTGAAGAAAGACAGCTTTCTTGGCTTTCGCGATCCCTAACGCATTGTGCGTCCCTAAGGCTCCGACCTTCATTGTTTGGATGGAGAGATTCAAATAATCAATCGGAGAAGCCGGTGAGGCAAAGTTTAACACATAATCAATTTTCCCCGGAATACGGATAGGCTTGGAAAGATCATGTTTAATAAATTCAAAATTCTTATTCTTCATCAGGTGAGCAATATTGCTTTTGGAACCTGTGATTAAATTGTCCAGCGCAATCACCTTATACCCACGCGTCATAAACCAATCGCAAAGGTGACTTCCGATAAAACCAGCACCGCCCGTCACCAATACAGTTTTCTGTGTAGCCATTTATAACCTTTCTATTTTTGAATCTTTGAAGTTTTTATAAATATTTCTGACATCAAAAATACGACGCGCATTCTTTCGAATTAAATCATAATTAACGGCCGTATGATCCACCGCCATCACAACACAGTCATAACTTTTAACACTTTTACTATCAAGAGCAACTGAATTTAAATCAATCCCCCCTACTTTTAAAAAAGGAACCAGGGGATCATAGTAATCCACCTGGGATTGATGTTTAAGAAGCTCCACCAGTCTTATCGACGGAGACTTTCGCAAATCTTTCACATCCTTCTTATACGTCACACCCACAACCAATATCTTGCATTTCGAAAGAGGCTTAGACAAGGACGCTTCGATGCGATGAATGACATAATTCGGCATATGGGCATTGGTATCGGCGGCCAATTTGATAAATTTAGAATTAACACCATACCGCTTGGCTTTCCAATACAAATATAAAGGATCTTCAGGAATACAGTGTCCGCCCACACCTAAGCCGGGATAAAACGGCATAAACCCAAAAGGTTTGGTTTTAGCAGCCTCAATCACTTCCCAAACATCAATGCCCATCTTGTGACAGGTCTGCGCAATCTCATTAATCCATCCGATATTGACGATCCGAAAAGAATTCTCTAATAACTTGGTCATCTCAGCGGCCTTGGCCGAAGAAACGGGGTGAACATGTTTAATCACCTGCCCATAAAGCAAGGTCGTTAGTTCTGTACAACCTGCCGTGATCCCTCCCACAACCTTAGGGATCTGGGTCACATCAAAATTCTTATTACCAGGATCAATTCTCTCCGGAGAAAAAGCCAGATGAAAATCACGCCCCACCTTAAGACCACTTTTCTCTAATTCCGGTTGGATCAATTCTTCCGTCGTTCCAGGATAGGTGGTACTTTCTAAAACAATCAGCATTCCTTGATGAAGATGTTTCGCCACACTGCGGATGGCGGAAAGCATATAGGAGACATCTGGCGTGTATTTGCGTTTAATAGGGGTAGGCACACAAATAATAACTGCATCTGCCTCATGTAATATTCCAAACTCCGTCGAAACAACAAAGCTTTCCGATTGAATAAACTTACTAAAATCCTTCCCCCTCACATCTGTAATATAACTTTCCCCTTGATTCAGACGCTCAATATGCTTAGGGTTGGTATCAATCCCAAAAACTTTAAATCCCTTTTGGGCAAAACTAATTGCTAAGGGCAACCCTACATAACCTAAACCTATCACAGCAATCTTGGCCTGTTTCGAAGCGATTCTTGTTTTAAGAGTATTGAAAATTCTCACTACAGCCGACCTCTTCCTATCCCAAAATAATCAAAACCCAATTTCTTAAGCTGATCGGCATCTAACATGTTTCTACCATCAAAAATTACCGCCTGACGCATCGAATCTCTGACCTGAATAAAATTAACATCCTTGAATTCCGGCCATTCCGTCACAATCAATAACGCATCTGTATCTTCCGCAGCGCTGTAGGGATCATCACATAGGGTCACACCTTTAAGCATAGACGCAGCATTCGCCATGGATTTAGGATCATACGCTTTAACCTTGGCGCCATCTGCCTTTAACTTAGCAATAATTTCCAATGAGGCGGCATTTCGCATATCATCGGTATTTGGTTTAAAAGCAAGTCCCCACACACCGATCGTTTTGTCCTTCAAATTCCACAACTTCTCTTCCACCAAATGAAGAAAACTATCCAACTGTTTCTCATTGATACGACGAACCTCTTTTAATAAACTAAAATCGTAACCACTTTTTTCGCTTAAACGAATAAAAGAGTCCACGTCCTTTGGAAAACAGCTACCTCCATATCCTATGCCGGCATCAAGGAACTGACGTCCGATACGTTTATCCAAACCCATTCCTTCAGCAACTTTTAATACGTCTGCTCCGACCATATCACACATTTGGGCGACGGCATTAATAAAAGAAATCTTGGTGGCTAAAAATGAATTGGACGCGTGTTTGATCATCTCCGACGACGCTGTATTCGTCACTAAAATCTTGGCTTTCAGAGGCTGGTATATTTCGCGCAATATTTTCTCTGCCTTCTTGCTTTCAACACCAAAAACAACCCGATCAGGATTCATAAAATCAGAAACAGCCGATCCTTCTTTGAGAAACTCAGGGTTAGAGGCCACATCAAAATCTAATAGAATCTTATTTCCCTTCTTAAACTTCTTAGGCAAATTTAACTGAATCGTACGAATAATTTTCTTACCTGTTTGAGCAGGAACAGTAGATTTCTCGACGATCAATTTATACGAATCCATATGAAGAGCAATTTCCCTAGAAACATTCTCAATATAGGTTAAATCCGCATCTCCATTAGCTCGTGGCGGAGTCGGGAGGGCCAGAAAAATAACCAACGATTTCTGACAAGCGTCTTTGATGGATGTCGTGAAGGTAAGTCTTTTCTTTTTCATGCAGGCATGCATCAACTCTTCCAAGCCTGGCTCATAAATAGGGATTTCCCCTTTTCTTAAACTCTTAATTTTATCCGGATTATTATCAACACAAATGACATGGTGACCAATATGGGAAAGACAAACCCCCGTCACTAATCCTACATAACCTGATCCTACAATGGCGATATTCATACCTACCCCTGATTAATTTGTTGGTAAAGTGCTCTGCGAACCAGCTTTGGGTTGATGGAAACTATTTGAGAAAAGGCCGGAAATCATATTAGGAAAAGCTTTGAGTCTAAAAGCAACCAAGAATGCTATCCCATTGCCTCGTTCTTGATGGTAATCCAAATCCATCTCCCATTCATGAAGATCCCGGGTCAAAATGTATTCTTCTTCCTTGATCGTTCCATTACTAACAAGGAATCGATCATAGATCTTAAATTTCCATTTAGGATTAATCTTATACATTAAGTCCGTCGTAAACTGATCATCCACGTGGTGAGCAAAACGTTTGCCAATTCCAAAGCTCCACTTATCACTTTTATGAATATACGCATCAAAATTGATGTAATTCCAATACTCCTCTTGATGATTGTAACTTTCTTCTGTTCTAAAAGTTAACCAATCAATAGGGTTAAACTCAAGTGTGGAAAGATATGGCCCGAAACTCCTCCCTGGTTCACTCCCCAGTAAACTATAGTCTGTCTCTAGAATCCAACGGATGAGATCCACCGATTGATTATTACGTTTGGTTTGTAACTTATTCTCTAAAGATAGATGGACACTATGAGCTTGGGCTAAAGCATCGATGCTGTCAAATTGATTAAAATGACTCGCATTAATCGTAGGACGATGGGCGTAAAGATAACTCACTGAGGGCGTGACGACATGTCGTAAACCATTATTTTCAACGCCAAACAACTTGGAATGATAATTCCAGATACGATAAAAATGGGTCGTTAAATCAATACCTGTTTTGAATTGACCCCTAACAACAGAACGTTCATTCACATTATTAGTCCGACTATAATAGGTGTGTTCCCCTCCAACAAAAGGCCTTGTTTCCACAAATCCAATCCTAATGGGATATGAAATTTCATTATTCGTATCCACGCGCATCGTTTTCATATGGTTATCCGGCTGAGAATTCTGAAAATTAGAAAACATATCGGTCGTCTTTAAATAGAAATTGGTACTCCCCAGCTTTTGACCACTTAAATCATAGCGAATTTCAGGAAAACGATCGATGCTTTGAAGCGCAGGATTGACACGACTGGCATCAATACGGTAAGAAATAACGCCACTCGGTAAGCTTCTGGTAAATAAGAAATATGTATTAACATCAGGTCCACGACGAAAATCACGTTGAAAATATCTTTTAATAAAGCCCATATTCGCTAAATCCCAATCGTGGACTTTATAATATTGCCAGACAGCGCTTGTATTTCTATCAATCTGCCACTTGTGTCGCCATTCAATCTTGTAAAGTTCATGTGTGATTGTCGGACCTTTTTTCATTCCGGTACTGTCGCGCATATCCCACAAATGTTTAGAAGCAATCGCATTTTCATTAGCATAGTAGGTCCTTAAAACACCCGCACCAAAATCAGGGGTGGTATACTTTACATCTACCCCTTCTCCAATACCTGTTCTTTCACGAAGATCCCCATGAACAATAAGTTTAACTTGATCTGAAAGCTGCAAACGTAATTCCGTTAATAAAAAGGCTCCAAAGTCTTTCTTGTATCCGGGAGTCACAACAAAAATAGGACGATCTTTTAAATTCTGAACATACTTAGACACATGCATGATAGGCATTTTGCCTAGGAATAGTGTGACACCTCTGGCGATCGCCTTATCGCCCTGATAAATATCCAGCTGACGAATCGACATCCGATAATGGGGTTCATCAAAATCACATGTAGTTAAGAATCCATGTTCCATAATCATGTGATCCTCAGAGACCTTATTGATTTGTTCTCCTTTTATTTGAAAGGGGCTATTAAATACGCGGGCATTCTTAAATACCCCTGTCCCCTTACTAAAATTATATTTTACGCTATCTGCATCAATCTGCATTTGGTTGGAATCAATATACACATGCCCGTTAGCAACTCCTTCGCCAATGGCCTTCTCTAATTCAATCTTATCCGCATACAGGATGGATTTATCAGCTGTAACAACGACATTCCCACTGGCAATCGCCTTAGCGTTATCTTTAGAGAACTGAACTTGATCTGCTTCTAATTGAACCGAATTAACCTTATCTGGTTTGACATTAAACATTTTAGTATGCTTGATATCAAAACCGGTTTCATTGTAAGGATTAGATGTAGCCTGGGCAGGATAGGGAAGGATCAGAAGTCCCCCCAGAAACAGAAGATAAAAGAAACAACTCGAAATAATTTTATATTTTTTATGCATTATCAACTAAGACCTGAGCTCCGATAATACCCGCATCATCACCAAATTTTGCTCTTTTGATTTTAACCATTGAACCTTGAAGACTCATAGATCTTTTCTTAATGACCTCTTTGATTGTTGGAAAAAGATATTTCTCATTGTTAGAAACTCCTCCTCCAATAACAATCAACTGAGGATTTAATAAATTCACAACCCCTACCAACCCATTACCCATATGGGTTGCCGCCTCACGCCAGAACTGCAACGCTTTCAAATTGCCGGCATTCGCTAAAGCAAACATCTTCTGAGTTGTCATATCCGATTTCTTCATGACTTGATCGGCTAAGGCAAACAAGGATTGATTGCCTACATACTTTTCAAAACAACCAAACCCACCACAATTACAAGCCGGTCCTTTTTCATTTAAAGGCATATGCCCTAATTCTCCGGCAGCATTGGCAGATCCACGATAAAGACGATTATCCAAAATTAACCCGCTGCCTACTCCTGTTCCTAGAGTTAAACAAATTAAATTTTTAACCCCACACCCGGCCCCAAATTTCCACTCAGCCAAGGTAATTAACTTCACATCATTATCCACATAGACAGGTAGTTTTAATTTTTTCTCTAAAATTGCCTTTAGAGGAACATTTTTCCAACCAGGGATATTAGGCAAAAATCGAACAACACCTTTATCAAAATCCACCAACCCTGGAACTCCCACCCCAACTCCGGCGATATCTTTATCTTTTAACCCCTGCGAGGTGATGATCTTCTCAATTTCATGCGCTAACACACCTATTAATTTCTTTTTAGAAGAGCTAAAAGGCTTTGTAGGAAAATGACTTCTGGCAATAACAACTCCGCGAGGATGAACCAGACCTAATTTAATATTGGTGCCTCCGACATCCACACCAACCACATACTTCTTCATAAAGACCTTAAACCTTTGTTGAATTAAATAAGGCATGAAACCTTATTAATATGAAGCATTTAAATAATTGAAATTGGGGTTATTCTAGCTTAAACGACTGGCGGATTCAAGCGGGATGGTAAAAAAGAATTGAGCACCGCATCCAGGGGTAGATTCAACCCAAATATGACCTGAATGCTCATGAATAATCTCTTTAACAATTGCCAAACCTACCCCTGAACCTTCAAAGCTCTGGGCTTCAGGCAGACGTTTAAACATATCAAAAACAGCCTGATAATATTCACGAGCAATCCCAATACCATTATCTTTAATACAAAACATAACATCCTCCGGACGCGTCTCCCAAGAAATATCCACCTGTGGCTTATTTCCATCTTTTGATGAATATTTGATCGCATTGCCTATCAGATTAAAAAAAACCACGGTCAATTTCAAACGATCTGCCATGACTACTGGAAAATTTTGAGGAAAACGAATCACCGCAGACGTTTTTTCAATCAAGAAGCTCTGCCTGTCCACCGCCTCCTGCACAATTAATCCTATATCTAATTTCTCAAATGGCCTGCGTGTCCGTGTAATCTTTGTCATTTCCAAAAGATCTTTGACCATGCGATCCAAACGCTGACTGGACTCACGCAGATGATTAATCGTATTGACCGTTTTCTCATCAAAACCTTCACTATGTTTTTGTAAATACGCACTATAGCCAATCACCCCACTTAATGGTCCATTAATGTCATGACTGATTAATTGTACAAAGCGGTCCAAATCCCTATTAATTTTCTCCAGCTCCTTCTTCTGTTCTTTTGTGACATCAAGACTCTTTGCTAACTCAATATTCTTTGTCTGCATGTCTTGTTGGTACTTCTTTAATTGATCACTCATCCCATTAAAAGCATTGGCTAACTCACCAATCTCATCTGTCGACTTAACAGCTACATGTGAACCCAATTGCCCCTGATGCAAGGCTCGAACTCCATGAACTAAAACATTCAAAGATGTATGAATGCGTCGAATAATGGCAGAAGCCAGTAGTAAGGCAAAAATCAAACTTAACGTTAAGCTAACCCACAAGACATGCTGACTTTTTTGTCTTAACTCATTGATTCTTTCAATGGACGCATTCACCTTCATCCACACGTCTTTCAAGGTCTTCTGAAGATCCTTAGCCAATGCTGTTTGCTGAGTTTGAATATCATCCAAATCCTCCATGGATAGTTGATATCCTGCCCCTGAAACAGCTGTAAAGATGGCATCAACCTTCCGATCATATAAGGCAACAGCTTGTTTCACACTCTGAAGCATCGGGGTCAAAGATTTAAAAGTCTCAGATAATCTTAACGCTTGATCAATCTGTGTCTTGGCCATGCTGCTGTTATTTTGAAATTGTTCATGCAAATCCTTAACGTAATCTAATAAATATTGTCTTCTGCTTTCATTGGCATTACCAAAGGCTAACTCCTCCGCTGAGCTTGCCAGCTTCTCAAAGAGAACCTCCTTCTTTAACTGCAATTCATTCAGGGCTGTGGCTGACTCCATCAAGGTTAGATCGTCTTTAACAACCTCGTTAAACTCACCATTAATCCTGTTAATTTCCTGCCATGAAATATAGGCATTCCCTCCAAGAAATCCCAAGAGCGCAGCTACAAGTAAAATGATTTTTGTAGATATCTTCATAGCTTTATTTTATGAATTGTATTGCCCGAAAGCCACGACACAGTTACGCCCCTGAGACTTGGCTCGATATAAGGACCAATCAGCTTTATCAATAAGCTCTTCCGCTTGTTTACCATCAGCTGGATACATGGAGACGCCAATACTTAACGTAATATGAATAGAGTTGTCATACGCCTTAATTAATCGCTGTTCTGTCACCTTACGAATACGTTCTGCTACCAGCAAAGCTCCCTCAGCATCTGTCTCAGGTAAAACCACACAGAATTCTTCCCCTCCAAAACGTCCAGCAATATCAATCTCACGAATGCTTTCTTTGATGATCAAACCCACTTCCTTTAAAACATAATCTCCTGTTAAATGCCCATACTGATCATTAACCATCTTAAAATGATCCACATCTAACATCAAGAAAGACAGTTTTATTTTCTTAGCTGCCGCACGTTTTATTTCTTCTTCAAAACGTTCCATGAAATAACGTCGAGTATAGACATTGGTTAAACCATCGGTGACGGATAAACGCTCCAGATCTTTATAAAGTTTAATGCGTTTAAGGGCTAATGCAAACTGATGCGCCAAGATATTAAACTTATCATTATCCTTCCCTGAAACACCTTTATAAAGAAGATATCCCAAGTTCTCTTCCTTGCTTCTAAGAACAAAAATGGCATAACCATTGGGAGCCATCTTTTCTTTAAGACTTTCCTCATCCCCCAAATCAACAACCAGCTGGCAATCTTCTACGACTATATTTTCTTTTAACTTCTGATGAAAAACCTCAAAAGCTTCCTTTTCATTTAAATGACTGCTAATATTTTTGGTCATTTCATACAGTGTAAAAATCTGAGTCGCTTCTTTTTCTAATCGAGCCTTCTCTGTGTAGGCCTTGTCCTTTTGATTAATAATATTCTGAAAAGTTTCTTTAGATTTTAAAATATCTTCATCTGCCCTTTGTTCTAGTTGAAAAACAACAATCTTAACCAAATAAAACATTACCCCCACAAAAACAATCATCAGAAGGATTAAGAAGCTAAACATACTTGATCTCGACCTCCTCTCTTCGCTTTATAAAGAGCCTCATCTGCTTTAAGAATCAACTCTTCTTTCAATCGGGCATCTTTGGGAAAACCTGCCACTCCGATTGAAACCGTGACATTAGTTTTCTGACGACGCAGAACAATCTCCTGACTCTTAATCTTCTGACGTAACTCCTCGGCCAACTGAGCCGCCTTGGTCTTGGGACAATCGGGCAATAAAACGCAGAATTCCTCTCCCCCATAACGACAGACTAAATCTCCTGGCTTCTTAAAATGATCCCTGAGAACTTCTGCCACGTTACGCAGGACAATGTCTCCGGCAATATGTCCGAAGGTGTCGTTATATTTTTTAAAATAATCTAAATCAATCAATATAAAAGAAAGTTCATGTTTACTGCGAAGAGTTCTAGCCATTTCCTCATCAAATCGTCCCATCAAATAACGACGTAAATAAAGACCCGTGAGCCCATCTTTGATCGCCAGTTCTTCTAAGCTCTGGTATAACTGCGCATTTTCAACAGCAATGGATGTTAAATCCGCAATCGTTCTTAAAAAACGCAGATCCTCTGTCGTAAAATGAAATGATAAGGGGCTATCGACTCTTAATATTCCTAAAATCTTCTTACCTTCCATCAAAGGAGCGCTAATCAGCGACCGGATTTCACGGCAGTCCTCCAAGGACACCTTATCCACATCAAAACGAAAATCACTATTCGCATCCTCTACAAGCAATGGATGCAAGGTTTTCACCGTCCACTGATCAAAAATGTCTCCCTTTTTAGCTTTAAGATTAATCTGCATCTGTCCTTTTTGCGACGAATAAATTCCTAACTCCCCTAATTTTGTATGAAATAGATACAAAATCACCGTCACATCCTTATGACCAAAGAGTTTACCAACTTCCAGCGATAAAACATTGGACGTTTCTTCCAGGTTTAAACACATGCTTAATTTCTCAGTCAAATCCTTCAACTGAGAATAGTTAATAATTTTTCGACGAAAAGCTTCAATCGTCTGCCATTCCGTACTTAACTCGGCTTTCAACATGTTGGTCTTTTCAAAATACTCTTCTTTTTGCAGGGTAATCAGGGATTGTTTCTGGGAAAGACGTTTGTGAAAAACAACTAAGAGGATAATATTAATAACTAAAGCCGCTGCTAAATAAAAAAACGCCGCATGATATTTAGCGGCGTAGACAAAGAATCCTGCTAAAGGCAGCAGGAAACTAAAAACAACTAAAGAATACAACTTAAACAATGGTTTCTTCGGTTTGGACATCAAAGAAGTGCACCTTGCTCATGTCGAATACTAAATCCATCTCACGGTTAACTTCAGGTCTATCATGAGCTCCGACACGGGCTATAAAATTATGTTTACCGGAACTTAAATACAAATAGACTTCAGAACCTAAGGGCTCCACAACCTCACAAGTGGCACGAACAGTATTGTCATCAGAAGCTTCAAAAGCAAATAATTTATCGTAAATATCTTCTGAACGAATCCCCATCGTCACGTCCTTGCCTTCATAGGAAGAAATCTTCGTAAACATATCTTCTGTCAACTTAATCTGGAACTTGCCTTCATCAAAAAAGAACTTACGCTCCTTCTTAATAATCCGTCCGTTCAGCAGATTGATAGGTGGAGATCCGATAAAAGAACTAACAAATTTATTCTTAGGATGATCATAAATAAAAACTGGCTCTGCACACTGCTGAATAATGCCATCCTTCATCACAACAATACGATCCCCCATCGTCATAGCTTCTGTCTGATCATGTGTAACATAAATAAAGGTTGTTTGTAGACGCATACGAAGCTTATGAATCTCGGTACGCATTTGCACACGCATCTTGGCATCCAGATTACTCAAAGGTTCGTCAAAAAGAAAAACCGCTGGTTTTCGCACAATCGCGCGGCCTAGGGCCACACGTTGACGTTCTCCACCAGAAAGCTGACGAGGACGTCTGTCTAAATATTTTCTAATTCCCAAAATATCAGCGGCTTCATGGACGCGTTTTTCAATTTCTGGCTTTGGATAACCGCGCAACTTCAAACCAAACGCCATATTCTCAAAAACACTCATGTGCGGATAAAGCGCATAGTTTTGGAAAACCATGGCAATATTACGATCTTTGGCAGGAACATCATTCACTAATTTATCATCAATAAAAATTTCACCGGAAGTGACGTCTTCTAAACCCGCCACCATACGAAGGATACTGGACTTACCGCATCCGGAGGGCCCAACTAAAACTAAAAATTCTTTGTCCTCAATTTCTAAACTGACATTCTTAACAGCATTTTGCTGTCCATTTTTGTAACTCTTAGATAGGTTTTTAATACTAATATGAGCCACAAATTCTCTCAACTCTCTCGTTATTAATAATTAAGAAGCGTTATTCTATTAAAAACACTTCGCTTAAGCAATTAGTTTCCTGCGTTTCACTTCGTTCAAATACTTTCGTGTTGAACTTCGTAAGAACGCCTGCGAAGCTCAAACCTGCCTACCGGCAGGCAGGCGTGAAAACTTTTGAGCTAAGCAGCGTATTCAATCGCATGCGCAATCACGCCTTTAAGATCCTGTCTCTCGACGATCATATCAATCATTCCATGCAATAACAAGAACTCAGAGCGCTGAAATCCTGCCGGCAATTTCTGACGGATGGTCTGTTCAATAACACGAGGTCCTGCAAAACCAATAAGGGCTTTGGGTTCAGCAATAATGATATCGCCAATCCCTGCAAAAGAAGCCATAATCCCACCCATGGTTGGATTAGTCAAAATAGAAATATGCAAGAATCCTGCCTGAGCATGACGAGCTAAGGCTGCACAGGTTTTCGCCATCTGCATCAAGGAAATAGCCCCCTCATACATACGTGCCCCACCACCGGAAGAAGAAACGATAATCACAGGCAATTTATTTTTAGTCCCGTATTCCACAGCACGTGCAATTTTCTCTCCCACCACCGACCCCATAGAACCCATGATAAAACGAGAATCGGTCACAACCACAACAGCCTTATGCCCTTCGATCTGGCCATAACCGGTAATAACAGCATCCACCAAATCGGTAATTTCCTGATCTGCTTTCAATTTATCTTTATAGGTCTTGGGTCCCTGAAAATCTAAAGGATCTGCAGAAGTCATCTGGGCATCGAGCTCGACAAAGGTACCATCGTCAACAAGCTGCTCCACTCGCTCCGGGGCTGTAACCCCTAAATGAAAACCACATTTAGGACAAACATTCAGATTATTCTTGAGTTCCTTAGAATAGGCGGGTGATTCGCAACCCGGACATTTAGTCCAAACACCGGTTGGAATTTCCTTACGTTTAACCTTAATAAAGGTATAGTTTGATTTTCCGAATAAAGACATTTTAATCCATCTTATAAAGTGTTAAACCGGACAATACCTTAGGATAAAAATACGTCGTTTTAGGCGGCATACGCTCATCATTTAAGGCAATCGTCTTAAGCTGTTTAATCAATATCGGATTTAAAATAAATCCCGCATCCGCCTGACCTTCAGCAACAGCAGCTAGAACCTCTGTGGGATCCTTAGAATAAAGAATATCTTCTGAAGCCACACCAACCTGATCAAAAATAAAAGCCTTAAGGATAGCAGAATCCAAACTTTTATAATCCTTAGACCCTTCCTTAACAACCTTATCAATCAAGGTCTTACTCTTTAAGCGAAGCAAATACAGCCCTTCCTTCTTGCACAACCCAAAGGCATGTTCATTCTGACCGGCACGTGCCAAGAGGACCAACAAATCATTCTTGGTCTTAATTTTATCGATACGAAAATATTGTTCTAAGAGGGTAACATTGATAGGAAACTTTTTAACGATGCGATGGATAGGGAAAATCTGCAAATCTTTGGAATCCATGTTGGTAAAGTACGTCATGACAAAATTATAAGGCTCTTTACCAGTATGATTCTTTTGCTTCTTCATCGCATCCCGACGCATCTGATTGGCCACTTCAAAACGATGATGCCCATCGCAGATAAACAAATTCTGCCCTTCTAACACATCCATCACCAGCTGAATCTTATCGGGATCAGCCAGGCGCCAGATCATATGCTTAACCTTATCAGGATCAACCGCCTCTAAATAAGGCTTCTGACTGGCTAATTCCTTCATAAAAATCTTCTCAATCACATTCGTTTTATCGCTATATCCCACGAAAATGGAGCTTAAATCTGTTTTTAAAGCTGTCCAGAGGGTTAAACGATCCGTTTTAGCGGCAGAATGGGTGTGTTCGTGGGGTAAAATCTTAACACCGGAGTCTTCGTTGAGATTCAAAAGACCTAAGAATCCCATGCGAGTGTATCTTTGACCGAGATAGGTATAATCCTGCTTATAAAAATAAATACAATACGCTTCATCCTGCTTTAAGATTCCCTTGGCTAACCAATCTTCATAGGTTTTCTTAGCGCGGGTGTATTTATTGTCCTTGGCGCTATCCTTGGAGGTTTCCTTAGCTAATTCCAAACGGATAAAATTATTAGGATGCTGCTTATAATAGGCTTCCTGCTGCTCCTTGGAGATGACATCGTAAGGGGGACAGATCACGGACGAAAGGTTATCAATCTTCTCTTTGTTATAGAAAACAGCGTTAAATGGTTTAATTGCCGGCATTTTTGAACCTCTTGTTAGCTTTAAAAGTCCTATAAATGTACACTTAGCCTGTTAAAAATTATTCAAGATGATAGCAGAATCCCTTTAAAAGGGAAATTAAAATTTTCGGTTAATATTAAGGCTGAATTAAGACCGATAAACGTCTTTACGATGAGCGACTTTGACAATGGTGACGACTAGGACATGGTCTAGGATCATATAAAGGATCCGATACTGTCCGCAACGAATACGATATCTCTCCTGAGCGCTTAACTTAATACATCCATGTGGACGGGGATTTGATGCCAGAGATTCAATCTTAGTAAGAACAACCTTAAGATCACCCTTAGGAAGCTTCTCGATTTCTTTACTAGCAGATTGCTTGATTTCAATACTATATCTTGCCATCGATTTTAAGCTTTTTTAAAAGAGCCTCATATGAAATCGTAGGCTCTTTTTCTCGTTTGGCAAAGGAAGATAGGTCAAACTCATCTTCGGCAAATTCATCTAAAACAGCTTTATTCACCAGATCGGATAAAGATTGCTCTGTTTCCAAAGCTTTGACTCGAAGTAATCGGTGAACCGCAGGATCAAAATAAATCGTAGCACGTTTGGTTAATGTGGCCATATCAGAACCTCCTTCAATCTAGAAAGAGCATAACATTACAACGTTATAACGTCAAATACTACTCCCTACGCTTTCGCCAAACGCTCTTCTTCCCTTTTAGGTGGCAAAAGACCGATGATGGGCCAGATGCTGACGATGGGGGTAATCTTAAAAATCACAGGTGTCAGGCTATCCATGCCCTCCCGCTTGAATTTCTCAATCATGGCCTGATCGATATTCATCTCAACACCCTGACCATCCTTGGAAAGTTTCCAGCCCATGCCTGTGGTATTAAGGTCGATACCACCGGGAAATGCCAAGACCGCCTTGTCTACGTCTTCCTTTGGGATGAGTGTTTTCGAAGACGTTACTATCACTTGAGTAATTTCTTTGATTCTATCAATCAGAAATTTAACAAACGTTTCTTCAGCCTCCTTCTGACTCTTACTATTTTCAAATATTTCTTTTACCTTGGATTTAATTTCTGGGCTCTCTAATCTATCTAATAATGCCAATATGAAACGATAATCTTGCTGTTCAGGTTCTATAAAAATACTTGGTTCAATTAACCGATTATGGAATGCATCGAATAGATGTAATAAATAACCTTTTCGTGAATAACTATTTTCTGAAGGGTTCTTGATATTAAATGGAAGGACATCAACCCTAATTGTTCTATTATCCGGAGGAATATCACTAAAGCGAAGATCTCCTATGTGGGATAACAACGTTGTACCAGGACTTCCATCATACATCTCAACACTTTTTAATTTAAATGGAAAAGACTTGTCCTCTTTCCCCGCCATCGCCCCATCGGGAGGGGGAGCGTCTTTTGTTCCACGCAACTCCTCTCGGACTGAGTAGTTCAAATCATCAAGCTGTTGTCGGCGGTCTGCTGTAAGAGGTGTCGGTTGGAATGAGAAGTCCTTTACATTTGAAAGAACTCCAATCGGCACTGTCGGATCATCAGAGATAACTACCGAAGATAACTTCGGAAGTTTCATAGTTGTAAACACTGCACCAATCTTAACTCCCTTATCCTTAGCTTCGCTCCATAGTTGAAGAGCTTCTTGTTCATCTTTAGCAACAACAACATTCTTAGCTATGATGGGTAACCGGTGAAGATTAAGAAGACGAGAAATCTCATCTTTATCTCCTACGTATAAAATTAAGGCCATATTTTCTTTTTTAGCCTCGTCGATGGCCATCGCCTTATCGGAGCTGACCTGAAAGTTATAATAATTCTTAAAGAAAGGATTCTCAGGAGTTATTATGTCTTCCTTTTGCAATGCCTTGATAACAAACTGTCTCCAATTCTTCGAAACGTCATTAAGTGGGATATCCTGGAAGAATCCCAGATAGACATCATTTCTGACGACTTCAATGCCCTTAAATCTTTGCCCATGATCATCATTGTCCCTTTTAGCATAAGAGACAGGAGTAAATTTAAATGTTCCCTGGTTCGTAAGAAAGATTAAAGGACCCTTTTCATTGTGATTCGCCACAACAGCAATAAATTTCACGTCTTCCACCGTTCTAGGTATCGTTGTCATTGCAGAATCTGTCCAAGAAAGAGGACGAAGAAGCTGAGTAACAGGCTTTTCCATTAAATGAGAACGTGTGATCGAAAGATACTCTCCTTCAATCACTGCAGTGATCTGACCTTCTTGAAAAATCAAACGTGCTTTTTGGAAAAACAGATTTTCTTTATCTTTATCCACCTGTCCAACCACACCATACCCATCACGAGGCCCAAGATTCAAAACATCTCCTACTTTAAATACTGTGTCCTTATTGACAGGAGCCCAGCTCTGACCCCTAATATCACCGATCATCGTCGTCATGGCTTCGTCATATGCTACAGTCGTATTGGACTCAAGAGTCTTATTTATAAAATAAACCCCTGCGTCTTCGCCCCCTAAGTCCCGCACTTCGAATCGAGGATCCTCTTTATAGGATTTTGCCAACGTGGCTGGTCCTTTGAATGAACCATCCACCCAAACTTCAGCGGATGGATGAAGAGCTATGCCCTGTGCGGGGATCACCTTCACTTGAACCTTCGAATCACCTATTTGAAATTCTGATTTTTCGCTGGTGACAGCCGTTACTGCCATCGCTGCGTCAGACTTTGCTTCTTTATTTTCTAAAGAACCCAAAGGCTTTCGTTCATTCTTTAAATTTTCTTCCAATCTCTTGATAATCCTTTTTGATCTTTCTTCCTCTGTCTCCTTTATGAGTTCTTCACTTCTCTTCATAGTCCTTTTTGAACTTTCGATCTCAGCCTTGGTAGCCTCAATGATTTTCTGAGATTGTTCGACGATTTCTTTAAGTCTTTCAGGCGAAATAGAATCATGCTTCTTGTTAATCAGAATAAAAGCTGAAATAGTAACAATGACAACGGCAGCCAACATCCACCACTTCCCCTTATTGCCCTTCTTATTGTTATCATTCTTTTCATCATCTGGGTTCCCATTAGAATTATGATCTCTAATCTTATGATTCGCTATTAAAGCCTGATCCGCACCTTTGGATTCAAAACCTGTTTGAAACGATACCAACGCACGATCGGGTAATGAAGTTGCTAAAACTGCAGAATCAAAGATTATGACAGGATGTGCCGCTGCACCTGGCTGTAAACCGCCGGAGAAGTATTTCTTTGGGGTGGCGACACCGGCAGCGTTGATGTCTTCTTTAATATAATTAAAGACACCCTTCTTATAGGCTTTTAGGTATTGATCATAGATTTGTTGTTTGATCGTCGGATCGTTTAAGTCGATGCCCTTGACCTTGGAATGATTGGCGTAGACCTGGTTTAACAGAGCAGATTTAAGATTGTTCTTGTACCAGCTGGATAGAATGATGGAATTGAAGATCTGACGGAGGTTGGCGAAATTCTTGCCCGTGTTGACCTCTTTTTCTAACTCGGGGAGGATGATTTCTTTTACGATTTGGGAGCTGATATTGCTGACCTTGATTCCCTCCCCCTTTGTGGGGAGGGTTAGGGCGGGGGGATTTTGTGAATCTCCCCCTCCCCTTACCCCTCCCACAAGGGGAGAGGAATGCTTTTGTAATGCCAAATAATCCTCCTCTAGCATCACCTTCAAATGACTTCCCACCACAAACGCGGTTTGATTGTGCTCAAAAACTTCCGCCTTATCCGCCATAATCCAGACCTTGTTAAAGGTGTTTACCGGAACCTTCGTGGTGCTACCTGTTTCCTGACGGATACGCTCATAGACGGTATTCCAGAATTTCTTACCCAGACTTTCTTCAGGGTAAATCAAGGACGCTGTTAATTGTTTTAAAATGTAATCCTGGGCCAGCATATCTCGTCCCATCTCGGTCTGACGAAAATTGTCCGCAATGATCCGATTGTGTTCATACGGGGACAGGTTCACCCACATATCCTTCTCAGGCGTGGTTAAGGAGGCTAAAAAATATTTAATGAGATTGCGGTACTGGGTTTTCTTTTGATCCGGCGTCAGAGGCAATTGGCCGGGTTCAATGAGGAAGTTAAACAGCAAGGGATTGTTAGGATCGACCTTAATCCCCCGAACCATGGGCGGCATGAACTTGTCGCTGACCCTCATCATGGTTCCAGGGACAGGTAGGTTCAAACCAACCGCATAGGCCCTTTGAGGCGTAAGGCTTGTGCCCACAAAGGCGGTGAGAACCACCGATATAATCAGGCGAAAAACACCGTTAAAACGTCTTTCTTGCGTTTGAATAAACATACCGCCCTCTTCTCCATCATGCAAATACAGGGAACTACACACCTTCCACACTTAAAGGATGCTCTATAAAAATCCCGGTGTCAATAGGTAGACGGCATACCAAGGAAAAGGCTTTCCTCGACGAAGAAATGAGTTTCATTCAAAATTTGGCAGGAAATACTTCTCTAATATCTATCGATTTTAAGAAGAGGTGGAAAACTGCGTTTCGTAGAGACGACGGTAAAGCGGACAGGTGAAGAGAAGCTCATCGTGTTTACCTAAACCTACAATGCGGCCTGCTTCTAAAACCACAATCTTGTCTGCCTTCATGATGGTGGAAAGCCGATGGGCAATGGCAATGACGGTGCGGTTTTTCATCAGGGAATCTAAAGCGTCTTGAACAAATTTCTCAGACTCAGAATCCAGCTGGGAGGTGGCTTCGTCTAAGATCAAAATCGGAGGATTCTTTAAAATAGCCCGAGCAATCGTCAGACGCTGTTTCTCTCCTCCAGAAAGCCTAAAACCCCGATCCCCCACCGTTGGCTCATATCCGTGAGGCATCTTTTCCACAAAGTGATCGGCGAAGGCCATACGGGCTGCTTCCTGAACCTGATCCTTGGTGGCATCAAAGGTTCCATAGGCAATATTATTACGGACGGTATCATTAAACAAAATGGCTTCCTGAGTAACAATCCCCACCTGAGAGCGTAGTGATTTGAATGAAGCTTCTTTGACATCAACACCGTCTAGACTCACCTTACCGCTGGTGACATCATAAAAACGAGGAATCAAATTAACCAAGGTCGACTTACCGCTGCCGGTTGGACCAACAATAGCGACGAGCTCGCCTTTTCTAATCCTTAAATTGATGTCTTTAAGAACAGGCCCCGAAGATTGATCATAACTAAAATTCACCTGCTCTAATTCAATCTTCTGCTGGATAACACCGAATTCTTTAGCTCCTGTTTTCTCGACGACGGTCGGCTTGGTATCTAAAACTTCATAAATGCGTTCATTGGCCGCCAGCGCCTGTTGAATAATTGCCTGTACGTTCGCCATTCTCTTAATAGGACGAATCACCTGCAAAATAGAAACAATCGAAAGCGAGAAAACACCAAAGGACAGATGCCCGTCTAAAACATCCTTACCCAAAATCAAAACAGCGGCGATGCCAAAAATAGCCCCCACCATCTCGGTGATAGGCCCCATCAACATCATATTCTTGATCCCCTTCATGCGCAGCTTGTAATAATCCTGATTCTGCTGACTGAAGCGCTGAATCTCATACCGCTCTGTCCCAAAAGCTTTGAGAATACGAACACCGGAGATAGTTTCTAACAAATGAGAATTGATATCCGCCATCTTCTCCTGTTGCCCACGGGACACCTTACGTAATCTCTTACTAATAATCGCCATCGGAATCGCAATAAATGGGGCGATAAAGAAAATCAAAAACGTTCCATGAACGTTAAAAGTAAAGGCCAAACCTAAGAAAATAAGAACTAAAACCGGCTGACGAACAAGATCTGTCACCGCATAGGACACGGCATTTTCAATAACACCGACGTCATTGGTGATCCGAGCCACCAGCTCCCCTGTTCTTCGCTTGCTGAAATAGTCCAAAGACAGCGTCTGAATACGTTCAAAAAGTTTAGAACGGACATCCCGCATCACACGTTGGGCGACATCATTCATAAAATAATCCGCCCAAAAACTAACCACTTGTTTAATGGCAAAAAGCCCCAGAAAGGACAAAGGCACGGCGATAAATAAGGTGTGAGCGTCGATGGAGTTTAAATAATCCACAAATCGGGAGATAAAATGAGGAACCTGATTAGGAACAACAATCTTCTTATTGGTAAAAATTCGGTCAATGACAGGCAGCATCAAGGTCAGCTGAACCCCTTCAAACATCGACGATCCAAGAATAAATGCAATGGCCGTAGCAAAACGACGGAAATGACCTTTAAGAAATCGGAGGAGTTTGAAATAATTTTTCATAAGGAATGGTCAAATTTAGCACGGGGTTTGACTTTTGTACAGGCCTTTGTTACTATCCTTTGCACTGTAATCCAATACTGTCATCCCCGAACGTATTAGTCGGGGATCCAGAATCCGCTAACCACTAGATTCCTGACAACGACCAACGGAAGTCCCCGGTACGAGGGGAAAACATTCGGGAATGACATAAACTATGAAGAAAATCAACTTAGCATTAATCGGCTGCGGCTTCTTAGGCAGTCGTCATCTGAAGACCTTTCACGCCCTAAGAAACAAGGTTAATCTGGTTGCTGTTTGCGATCCTAATGTCTCTTTCGCCCAACCTCTGGCTAAACAATACCATGTTCCCTTTCTAAGCGACTACAAAGAACTGGTGGGCAAGGTCGATGCAGTCAGCATCTGTACTCCGACGACCACTCACTTTGAAGTCGCCAAATTCTTTTTAGAACATAACGTCCATACCTTCATCGAAAAACCCATTACATATACCATTGAAGAGGCTGATATCCTCATTGAGCTGGCTCGGAACAATAATCTCAAGATTCAGGTCGGACATGTGGAACGCTTTAACAGCGCCTTTGTGGCCATTGCCCCCCTGGCGGCTAATCCTTTGTTTATCGAGTGTCATCGCCTTAACCTGTTTCCGAACCGTTCCTTAGATATCGGCGTCGTCATGGATTTGATGATTCATGATATCGATATCATCCTTGGACTGGTTCAATCCACCGTCAAAGATATTCAGGCCGTCGGTATTAATGTCCTCACGGAAAAAGAAGATATCGCCAATGCCCGTATCACCTTCCATAACGGCTGCGTGTGCAATATCACGTCGAGCCGTATTTCACCGGAAGTGACTCGTAAAATTCGCATGTTTATTCCTAACGCCTATATCTCGCTGGATTATGCCAAGCAGGAAGCCTTCATCTACAACAAGGATGACAAGGGCGGCATTCATCGAAAATCTCTGCCTATCGAGAAGGAAGAACCTCTTAAGAAGGAACTCGAACATTTCCTCGACTGTATCATCGAAGATAAGAAACCTTTAGTCTCCGGCGTCGAAGGCAAGGAAGCTCTCAAGGTGGCCTTAGAAATCACACAAAAGATATGGGAACACAACAAAAGCATCTTATGATCAATACCCCCTGATACTTCGAAAGCGTAAACTCATCTATCTATGAATAAGAATCTCCACATTATGGTGATCGCAGGTGAGGCATCAGGCGATATGCGCGCAGGCGAGCTGGTTTCTGCCATCAAAGCCATCAACCCTAATATTCAATTCTCAGGCGTCGGCGGAGAATGCATGCAAAAAGCCGGCGTTGAGCTTTTTGAAAACATCACCTCGCTGGCTGTCATCGGTATTGTCGAAGTTCTAAAGAATCTTGGCACCATCAAAAAAGTCTTTGAACGCGTCCTCTTTGAAGCTGAAGCCGAACTGCCTGATGCCGTTATCCTCGTCGATTATCCTGGTTTTAATTTAAGACTAGCCGCTGAACTTAAGAAACGTTCCATCAAGGTCATCTATTACATCAGCCCTCAGGTCTGGGCCTGGCGTGAAGGCCGCATTGAAAAAATTAAGAAGATCGTCGATCGGATGATAGTCCTATTCCCCTTCGAGAAAGAACTTTACGCTCGCCATGGGATGAACGTTGATTATGTCGGACATCCCCTGGTCGATGAAATAGATTTAATTAGGGACAGCGCCCTATTTTCCAATGAAAAGTATACACATGAAAATAGGGCGCTGTCCCTAATTAAAGGAGCAACCATCATAGGTCTCCTGCCGGGTTCACGACAGAAAGAAGTGGAACGTCATCTTCCCGTCATGCTAGAAGCGGCTCAAAAACTCTATGAAGAAGATAATCGTCGACAATTTCTGTTACTCAAAGCTCCCACCATCAAGAAAGAACTCTTAACCAGCTATATCCCTGCCAACCTGCCAGTGAAAATCTTTGAAGGCATCTCTTACGAGGGGATCAATGCCACTTCAGCTGTAATTGTCGCCTCAGGAACAGCCACTCTAGAAACAGCTCTTTTGAATAAACCCATGGTGGTCATCTATAAGACTTCTTGGATCACCTACGCCATTGCCAAGGCTGTAATTAAAATTCCCTATATCGGATTAGTGAATGTCGTCGCTGGAAAGAAAATCGTCCCGGAACTGATCCAAAACGACTGCAATGCCAAACAGATTGCAGAGACCGTGAATACTATCCTTAAGAACAAAACGATGGTGGAAGACCTCAAGAATATCAAAGCCGCCCTGGGCCTCCCCGGCGCCAGTCATCGTGCGGCTCAAGTTGTTCTCCAAGAATTGATTTAATTGACAATTTCTATCAGATTTGTTAATTTAACCAGACTTCTAACATTATCATCCATCAATTATCTACCGTAGTCTTTCCCCAAACTACTTTCGCCGATGGAAACAAGCGAAAGGAATCTATATGAAATTAAGCAAAGAAACTGACGAATTTATTGCCAAGATTTACTGTGATCTAGGTAAAAACATCCTTAGTATTGGTTTTGCTAGTTATTTCTTCAAGGATCTTCCGTTGCCACTAAGAATCATCTTTGGTATACTTGGAATAGCTTTAGTTTTGCTTAGCATATTCACGATTCAAAGAAAAGGAGCTTAATATGGAACTTGCCATTATGGTTGGAGTTGTTGCTATCGCCGGATTTATTTATATGGAAATAAACCGACGTCACTACAGCAAACATTCAAAATAGTTTTATCCCAATAAGAAACTCCTCAAATCCTTCATCGGCAAAATATCAATAATTAGCGGCGTAAAACCAGAGGCATTCTGAAGTTGGGCCAGTTGTGCGGCATCAATATGAAATTTAATCTCTCCGCCGCCGCTGGTTTGGACCTGCACCTTCAGAGTATCTGAGCTCAGGTTGATACCTCCTTCTTTCTTCTTAACAACAACGGCCCTATCAGACACATGATCCGATGGAGTTGAGGAAAAACCCATCAGCTTATTAAAATCACTAACCTTCCCTTCTTCCGTAAACCTCAACTTCACGGCCTCTAAGGTTTCATCAGGATTCACAAACGATTTTCTGACGCTATCAAAGAATGGCGATTTCAAGCCATCCACCGACGATATATGATCCTCCTTATCAGAAGCTGGAACTAACTTTTGCCCCCTATAAATCACGGTTAATGTATCTCGGTTGATATGCCTGTTAAGAAAATCCTGTGCTTGCTCAAGAGGGATTTCTCCATTAGGTATTTCCACCTTCGTTATTTCAGGAGTTAACAATAAAGGATCTAAATTGATCACTGTACCCATCTTATTAAAGGTCAATTGAATCTCATAATCATTATCGTCTATCTTAAAACTATCCTTATAAAGCGCTTGAAAATTCTGGAGAGATAAAAGACGTAGGCCAGCGCCCAGGCTATCCTCCTTGAAGCTCTGACTATCCTCCTTCGTTATAGGAATGGATATACCCGGATACACTGTAAAATGAGGGTTGGCATGCCTATTGATTAAAGCATACACATCCTTCATAGCATATGTTTTGGCGGATGCCTCTTGAAAAAATACCACCTTTCTTAGGTTGGTCATAACCAGCAATTTAGCAAAAACGTTACTCACAGAAAAATCATCCTTAGCAACGGTCACGTTAATATTATGTCCATCAATGACAACCTCCTTAAAAACACCTCTTTTCTGTTCTGCCAGCGCAAAGGCCTCCTCTCTCTCAAAAATCTCCTGCTTTTGTGTTTCATTCAACTCAAAATGGGGCTTTAAATTCTGATCTTTGATGGATGTCTTGTCCTTGGGCAACAACAAGATATCCTCTCTATTCAAATACCGTGAGTGAATTTTTATTCCCCTGAAATGCGGAAGATGCCCTAACTCCAGTGCGTTTTTTATAGGAGAAAGATCGGCTCCTCCGTCAAATTCAGAATGGATCCCTTCCAACAAATCTAACTTCTCAAAAGGTATCCATGACAGATCCCTCATTGGATTCTTAAGCTTTAAGATAAAGGTGCCATTTGGATTATTATCAAATCCCCAATCATTATTAATCTTATTACCAAACTTCTTGGCCCCTGCTTTATCTAAAATTGTAAGCTGTTCCTGCCTGGTTAATTTCTGAAGTCCTTGATCAGATTCTGATGCTATTTCTAAAGGCCAAATCCTACGGTCTCCCTTATAAATTTCTTTTAACCATGGAAACTGCCCCAAACTAGTACGATGAAATAGATCCGTTAAACCCTTGTCTACTCTCTCTGGCAGTGTAATCCTTTTGATTCGATTTAATTGATCAAAAGGGATCCGTTGAATAAGATCAGCTTCAAGATACAAAGAAATCGTATCATCCTTATTAATATCATACCCCCACGACATATTCCAATCCCCATAGACCTTCCTTATACTTGTTTCAATAATACCAATTTGCCTCTTAACTTCAGCAGATACACCTTTCGGAATATTCCTATTATGTTCTCTATCAGATCGATAGGAAAATATAGCTTCATGATTTGAACCCTCATGCAAAGCCTTGAACCGCTGAATATGATCACCGTTCACATGGATTGTTTGAAGCATGGGAAATCGATCAAAAAGCTTTACAGCGTCTGATCTTTTAATATGATCGAGCAGAGTTAACGACTCTAAATAATTGAGCTCCTTCAACGCATCAAGATCTAAATCACGAGAAGCTTCCAAAACCAAATCGGAAACGCCAGCCCCACCGAGAAAGACACTCGAGTTCATATGACGAATTATTAATGTCTTCACAATCACATTTCGCAATTGTTCATACGCACTAGGATCAAGTTCGTCAATATCGATGGCTAAACTATCCAATCGTCCAACATTTAGATTTAAAAGCTTCACCATAAAATATTCATCTATATTTTTATTATCCTTTTGAGTAGAACGGTGAATATCTATATTCAATCCATGAGGACCAATCCTGACTTCAACATTCTTTTTAAAACCGTTTAAAGTAATATACCGATCGAATCCTGTTTTAGCTTCTTCATACATAGCCATTACGTCTTCCGTCTTATTTTGCTCTTTTAGCTTAGGACTTCTGCCTTCCATTTCCATCTTCATCGCGTAATACGCATAAATGGCTTCGAAAGGTTTTTGGAATTCTTGAATATCGATCACTTCATAGGTATTGGTGTCTTTGGCCTCATTTTTCAGATCATCCTCGGTAAACTGATCATTAATCTGACGAATTACAAAACCCTGCTCTTTTAAAAATCTCATCAGTTCAAGCGCGATAGGATTTAAACCATCTTCCTTCTCTATCCCTTTCAGATAAATCTCCTTGACGCCAGAACGCTGCCATTGTCCCATCAGGGATTGACGAGCCTTTCCTATATCTCCACCCGTCAGCAAAACACGTAGGAGCTGCGGAGTATTGTAACTTCCTGTCTGACTGGCAGATAACGTGAAATTAAGATCAAACTGTGCAAAAGCTTCCCTCAGCGCCCGATTCAATTCATCCTTAGCCTCCAGAGAAACCTGACGCAGTCCCTCTGAAACTTCTGCTGATGCAGGAGTCAACAGCTCAGCAAAAAGTTCCTGAGCCATGGGCTTACTCTTAATTAACGAAACAGGCTCTGGCAAATCCTCATTGCTGGCATCCGGATGAATATTAGGTCCCCATGAGATCTCTCCCCACCCCAACTTCATGAATAATGGATTAAACATATTATCGAGAAAAGCGATCGGTTTACTAAAATTAACAATCCCGCGACTGCTTAAATAAAAAAGTGTTCCAAATGCCGCTGAAAGTCCAGCCGTTCCTAATAAAAGGTGTGAGACATTGACATCTTGAACCGAGGAGACAACAGTAGCTCCTACCACCGCCATTCCTATCCCGACAGCCAGGGACTTGACCACCTTCTGTGTTAGCTCAACTTTTTTTCGATCCTTGGCGGGAGTCCATTCTTGCGAAGAAATAGCCGCTTCAAGGTCAGCCACACTTTTTTGCTGTTCTTGTGGCGTGCTTTTAATCACTTCTTTTTTCTTTCCAGGGAGAGCTTCATAATCTTTTTTCATCTTTTTGTATAATCGATCCGCCCGATACGATTGATAAAGAACTTCCTCCTCCTCTGTTGTCATAGGTGATGTTGTTTTTATCTCGTCTAAGGTTTCTTTATGTGTAAGAAGCAGCTTCACCGGCCATCCCGGACAAATCGTATCGATCAACCATCGCCTATTCTTAAGCCATCTCTCATCAATCTGCTCATTGACATACAGTAAAACAAGATAGCGAAAAATCTCCCTGCCTGACGCCATTGGCTTTAAAATCCTCCATTTTGCAAATCCCATCATTTTTTTCTGCCCCAAATCAGAAAATGGAAACTGATGCTTAAACGCCCTCTCATGCCGAAAATCTTCAAGGTCCTGTTCCAGATCATTCGTAAGAGTGGTACGGGTAAAAGAATTATGACTAGACTCATGAGAAAGGTCTCCTATCAGAGTCCTATAATTAAGAAACACGTCTGTCGCTAAGACAATCTTAGACGGTGTCCCCTCTTGAAAATACGCCGGCGGCTGATCCCCTTGACGCTTATAACTTTCTATCCTTATATCGCCTCTAAACCGAGGACTAAAAAAACGGGCTAATTCCTGTAGCGCTACTGCTTTATTTAAAGAATCCTTCTTGTAGTTCTCCAGAAATTTCCATGTCGGCAGGCTAACCTTTCCCTCTAAGACTAATTTTAAATAAAAAGATTCATAAAACCTCTTAATCATCTGTTCATCAATGGGCTTCGCTTCCTTCGCTGCTGTTGTTAAAAGCTCCTCGAGTTTGCGTATCGTAGGCTTTTGTCCTATATTTTTAATTTGGTCTCTGATCCAGACATGGGCTTGGACGGCATACTCAATATCCATGGAGGCAACAACCAGTCCCTTACGAGCTAAATTTTGCCTGACAATTTCTTCTAATTCTTTGGCATTATAATCACCTAAACGTTCATAAACGACCCGGTTTAAAAGAGCCGACGAGAATGATTCCCGGCCGCTAAAACCCTTAGGATTAATCGTTGCAAAAAGAAAGAAACCATTATGAGGCTTCTTATCTTTATCCAGAGAACCCGTTAAAGCGTCATTTAATTGCCCCTCCACAAATGCCGAATTCAAAAGATTCATCTCGCTAATAATAACTATCGCTCCCTCTCTCTTTGCCTGTCCAATAATGTCAATCATCAGCTGAGGCTTCATAGACGCCGTAATACGATAAAAGTTCATCGTGGGATCTTTATTGGCCTCAGGAGATAGCGCATCTTGAAATCCTAGTATTCTTAAGTAGGCCTCCAAGCTAATATCTTTTGAAATACCAGAGCCTCCTTCATTAATCATCCCCCGCTTTCCATCTAATTCCTGCTGGCCGGACAAACGAAAACCCCGCATATCCAGCGATCGCTTGACACCCAGAAGCATGCGGACATTGGAGTCTACCAAGGCAACCTTCCTAGAGGAGAATTCCGCTGAATTGTTCTTAATAAAATCCTTAATCTCCTGACGCTCTTCATTTTCAATATTAATTCCAAACTTATTATAGATACCTTCCTTCAAGGCAAATTGTTGTTCCAAGGAGAAATGCCCCTTGTAGACGTTCCATGCCTCTTTAACAACATCCTTAACAGACCAAGACCCCAGTCCCTTTTTTATCCTGTATTTGATTTGTTCCGTCAAAGCCTGAATATCCCGCAAAGAAAGATTCCCTTCACCGATCATTTTCTCAAATACATCAAAATGCAAATCCAGAATCCGTTCCACCCACTGTTCTCTATCGGCAACTCCCATGGGAATGTAGGGCTGTTTCTTAGCATTCATGATCTCCTTAACCTTCTTGCGTGTTAAAGGTTTGAAATGAATTGTCAGACCGTATTGATCAATGATGTCTTGTCGCTGACGGCCCTGCATACTATAAGGATTCCCTGTAAAAATGACCTTGTGATTCTTTGTTAACTGAATCTTTTCGCCCTTGATCCATATATAAGGATTCTCATCAAATAAACCTCTTAAGAAATTCCAAAAACCATTCTTAGGAAGATTGGCTTCATCAACGATAAGGATCCCACCTTTCGACGAATTGGCCCAGCGAGCCACCATTTCAGACGTATACCGTGTCCCATGCTCCCTGATCTCCTCCGACATAATAATCTGATCTTCCTGAATATCCGGCCCCACGGTAAAGGGACCAAAGATCGGAAGACCTAAGGCTACAGCTGCCAAAGAAGCCGCCCTGCTTTTTCCCGATCCTGGCAAACCAATCAAGGCGACCAGAGGCGAAATATGAAGTGCCTTTCCTATCTTGACCACGTCTTCTTCGCTTAACTCATCGACGGGCTCTTCTGATTCATAGTCTGTCGCTGATTCTATTAAATCAGGAGCGTTGGCGAGCTCTTGATCGGATATATAGGTATTAAAACGCTTCTTGCGGTTATACTCCGCACGCAAAGGATCTGATGTTACATATTTCTTAATCAAAGCTTTCTGAATGTAAATCAAGGCATTATTGTTATGTTCTGTAGATTTCTCATCAATTCCCGACGATCGTAAAAGATCAACGCTGATGGTATCTGCCAATTGCCAAAAATACTTAGACCAATCATTATTCTCAATACCCGCGTTGAGAATTCTCATCAATTCTGTCGCATTGACCTGATTCTTTGTTTGATCGCTGGAGAAGAAAACCCGGGCCAATACCCGAATCCTGGCGGCAAGTTCAGGCTGCTCAGTAAGGGGCTCGGCAACAACCTGTTTCAAAGCCTCTTCAAAACTTTCATACTGCATCATGCGCCTCAGGCGAGACAAACTAACATCGGCCGCCTGTAGCTTTAGGGCATCGCGAATTCTAAACAGCGTCTTAATATGTTCTCGATTAAAACGTTCAGGAAATTCCTGAGCTAAGATTTCCAGGATATGTTCATCATTCGAAGAGACAACGACATGATGCGCAGCCTTGATGTCTTTGACACCCCCCTTTAAGGACGTCACATATAATCTGCCTTTAAAAGAAACCTGTTCGCCATTATCTACGACATAAGGATGCTTCGAGAAAACGCCTTCCATTTCCCTTAAAATAGATTCATTATTCTCAACTCCTTCTAGAATCACCGTCTTACCTTGTTTTAATAATTCAATGACCTGCTTCACCTGCGGATGAAATCCCCATGGCTTCCCCGCTTGCCTTGTAATAAGGACAGAAGACACCAGATCATTCGCAGACATGTTCACGGTCGATGGATAAACCTCCGCCTGTGGATCACGAGACCTGATCATTGCCTTGATGACCTCTAAATCTTCGCCTTCGACTAAAACAACCTTGGCATCCAAAGTGTGTTCCCAGGATTCTGTTTTGCTTTTAGCTTTATTGTTGGCTGAAGCCGTACTTTGATATTTCCGATACACGGATGGGATATAAACACCGGCGTCCACTTCAATCTTCACCTGACCAGGAGCATGCATCATGAGATGCCAAACCCAATCTTCTAAATCTTCAGTCACTTTCAAACGTACAGAATCTAAATTTAGTAACGGATCCAGCCTCTCCTCGCTAAGGGTCTTTCCCTCAACATCAACAGACCCCCGGGAAAACAACAAACTCTGCGTAAAGCGGTTAATAACCCAGGGTGACTCCGACGTGCTATTGTCTTCTTCGGGGGCAAGAATATTCTTAATATCATCTTTCTTGGAGTAATCTTCCTCCTCAGAGAAATAAATCTTAAAGCCCTCGGGTAATGGTTCAAAGTGTCCATTAAACCAGACCCCTTTCTCTAACAAAATCTGACGAATCATCATCTTTAATTCAGACACCTGCTTCTGTCCCCGACTGTCCGTGCGATCCTTCCAACCCCCTGCCCTGATCAAGATGGACTTCTTAGATAGAATGGCCTCTATGATTTTTCCCGGTTTAGCCGTAGCCTTCCCATAACGATCCATCACGATGGTGCCAATCAACACCTTCTTAACCAACGGCCTTTTCCATAAATCAATAGTCTCTACTCCCTCTAAAGACTCTCCTTTAAATGGAATAGGCTTCAACCCTTCTGTTGTCTCAAACTTATGAGGAGCTGTGTTTTTAAAACGATCATAATAAGCGCCCGTTTTATCTTTCAACATCTTCTCGCTGATAACACCCATCACCTTAAACTGACTTCTGATTTCTGGATTGATCTTGTGAGTACCCAGGTACGGTTCTTCATCAAACAAAGAATTTAACGCTTCAAGGATCTTAGAATCAGACCCATTGTAATCAATTAAAAGAATGCCCCCCTGAAGAAAGATCTGCTGTAATGGCCCCGGAACAATCTTAGAATTCCCGTCGGCATCCACCTGTACAGATTCCCAAGCCTCCTCTATATCATTGGAATTGCGCGGGTTCAGTCTCAGATAAAGAGTATTGTTTTCTTTGGCAAACAAGAAGAGCTGAGCATCCGCTAAATCCGCAGGAGACTCAGCCTCAGGGGACACAGCATCGGGAGATACGCTCAGAACCCTATCATTCTTAAACATTTCTTGAAATGCTTGACGGGAAGCATTGCTTAAGACAGGAACAGACTCATTCGTTGCCTTGTCTGATACAGCCATAGCCGCATCGCCATGCACATCTGTAGGCTGAGCATCAACCTTAACGATCAGAGCTTTATCTGATAAATCTTTCTGTGAAAGCAAGGCTAGATCATTCGTCGTTTCAAAAGCAGGTTTAAATCCATGAGACGACTCCGTCAAAAGCATTTGCAAACCACCAGAGAAATATTTTCGAGGGGTTGGCTGTTGGGTGACAGGATCCTGCTCTTCCTTGATGTAATTATAAACACCTTTCTTGAAAGCTTTGAGGTAGCGTTGGTAGATTCCCTCCGTATCATCAATTGTCGTTCCCGAATGTTTTAGTCGGGAACCTAGAGGTTGGCTAGTGTCTGGATCCCCGACTAAAACATTCGGGCCTGCCTGCCGGACAGGCAGGGATAACAAGGATTTTTCATACCTAACACCCTCCACCTTATTCCTATCCGCATACACCTGCGCCAAAATTGAATCCTTAATCTTCTTCTTATACCACGTCGCTAAAATAAGAGAGTTGTAGACCTGACGGAGCTGGGTGAAATTCTTGCCTTCGTTGACCTCCTTGGTGAGTTCGGGGATGATGATTTCTCTTACAATCTGAGAACCTAGAAGATTTATTTCCTCCCCCTTGTGGGGAGGATTAAGGAGGGGGAATTTGTTAACATTTCCCCCTCCCCTAGCCCCTCCCACAAGGGGAGGGGAATCATGTTTTGTCATCGATAGGTAATCCTCCTCCATCATCACCTTCAAGCGAGCCTCCACCACATACGCCGTCCCCGCCTTCGCATTCTCATAGACAACAGCTTTCTCGGGCACGATCCAAACCTTATTAAACGTATTGACAGGAATATTCGTCGTCCCATACTTCTTCCCAGCCTCTTCATAAATCCGTTTCCAAAATTTCTTTCCCACCTCATCCTCAGGATAAATCAACGACGCTGTAATCTGTTTGAGCATATAGTCTTCAGCGAGGAGATCTCGACCCATTTCGGTTTTGCCGAAGGACTCCGGAACGATTCTGTCTTTTTCATACGGGGACAGGTTGACCCATAGATCCTTCTCAGGGGTGGTGAGGCTGGCTAGAAAATATTTGATTAATTTGGTGGATTCTTGTTTGAGGTAATCCGCCTTCGCCAAATTGCTTTCGCGCTTGGCTTCGGCGGACGTGCTGTCCCCCTGGTCCAGCACGAATTCAAACCGAAACGGATTATCCACATGAACCTTGATACCTTTAAGAATAGGCGGATTAAATTCCGGACTCAGATGAACCATCACCCCAGGTTTAGGCAAAGTTAACTCTTGAGCAAAAACACGCATAGGAACTATGGTGTTGAGTAAGAATGCGACAAGAATAAGGACAATCAATGGGGTTCTCATATCTATAGATAAGTATTACACATGACAACCAAAAAACAAGGCCTTCAAAAGCTGTTCAAGAAAGCGCTAAATTGGAGAGAAATTAAAAATGGAAAATCAGGAAGGCAAAAAGAATGGCAGCAAGGACTCGATAAATACCAAAGGCCATAAAATTGTGGCGCTGAATGTACTTGAGAAGAAACTTCACAGAAATCCAGGCAACCACCAAGGCAATGATAAACCCTACAGATAAAATTCCCCACTCCCCTGAAGTGATATCGCCATCGCTTTTGATGATATCCAACACCGTTGCCGCCGTCATGGTTGGTACCGCTAACAAAAAGGAGAACTCCACAATAGTCTTA
>JADFYF010000029.1 GCA_015233165.1 Candidatus Omnitrophota bacterium | reverse complement strand
CTTGGAAATCAGCCCTGTTTTTTCCAAACGCTCTCTTTGGGCGCACTACACGATTTTTTTTATGGGGTTTAGCGTGCCAGCGGGTAGTTCATAGATATATTTCTTAAGGGCAGGCCTGAAGTGCTTAAGCGTCACCAAGGTGTCCTTATTAAGGAACGGGGCAATGAGCACAGGTCCCGGATGATTAATATGAGAAATCTTTATGGTGCGGCCATTGGGTAATTTGACAGCTTCTCCACTCCTAAAATCTAATTTGCGTTTTGCCATATTATGCCACCGGGATTGTTTGGAACATGCTTGGGGTTTTAGAAATTTCTTCAAACCATGAAGCTAGATTCCCTTCCACCTTCAAATGAGGAAGACGAAAGTGAATATAACCTATTGCGGATGCCACAGCGATCGAAGCTAAATTAAATTCCTTAAGTTTGCCTAAATTCTCTTCTATATAGCTGTAAGCCAAGCGGATATTCCTCTCCCCTGTACTGATAAAATCTTTATGAAAATGGTGAGGATGACGAATCTTTTCCATATAAAGATTAATGGCCGTTGTCGTCAGATCATCCGCCATAGCCTCCCATTTTAAAACTTCCAATCGTTTTGGCTCAAAACGAGGGATCATGATCTTTTGATCATTGAGGTTATCAATGTATTGGCAGATCACTGGACTATCAAAAACTGTTTGACCATTGTCTAAAAGCAAGGTTGGGACCTTGCCTAAAGGGTTGGCATTTAAAAGCACACGCGATTTCTTTTGAAGGTCTTCATCGATGTATTCAAGCGAAATTCCTTTTTCAATTGCAATCACCTTGACCTTACGGGCATAGGGTGAACGTTTTGTGTATAAAAGTTTCATGATAGGTCACCTTTATTTCTTACAGCATAGGAACGTATAAAGATTAAATTTTCGCAGCAAGGGAGCTTCGCTTATCTAATTCATTTTGTGGTCGCGAAGCTTTCTTGCTAATTTGCGCAAAACTGTTTGTAAAATACCCCCATTGCGTAAATAGTCTACCTCCACGGGTGTGTCAACTCTGGCCGTAACACTAAATTGCTTTTTGTTGCCATCGGGTGAAGAAGCGACAATTATTAATTCTTGACGAGGTTTAAGATCATTGGTTAAGTTAATGAAGTCAAAACTTTCATCTCCTTTTAACCCTAGGTTAAGGGCATTCTCCCCTTCTTTAAATTGGCAGGGAAGAACACCCATGCCGCAGAGATTACTGCGATGAATACGTTCAAAGCTCTCGGCGATGACAGCCTTAATACCCAGTAAGGTTGTCCCTTTAGCAGCCCAATCACGGGAAGAACCGGTTCCGTATTCTTTGCCAGCCAAAGCGATTAATGGAGTTTTGCTTTCTTTATATTTCATCGCCGCGTCGTAGATAAACATTTTTTCGTTGTTTGGCCAATAGGTTGTCCAAGGGCCTTCGGTACCAGGAACAATCAGATTACGCAAGCGGATGTTAGCAAAGGTGCCGCGGGTCATCACTCTGTCATTTCCACGACGAGCCCCATATTGATTGAAATCTTTTGGTTGCACACCATGACCCACAAGAAATTGACCCGCCGGAGAATCCTTGGCAATAGAACCAGCTGGTGAAATGTGGTCCGTTGTGATGGAATCAGCGACCATTACCAAACATTTTGCCCCATGAATAGATTGGATAGGATCTGGTTGGGCCTTCATTCCAACAAAATAGGGAGGTTTTTGAATATAGGAGCTCTCGTCGTTCCAATGAAATAAATCAGATTTAACGGATTTAATAGCATTCCAATACTTGTTGCCGCGGTCAACGTTTTTATACTTGGTCTTGAACGTCGATGATTTAACAAACTTTTTGGCGTATCTGACGATCTCTTCATGGCTCGGCCAAATGTCTTTTAAATAAACAGGATTACCATTTTTGTCTTTTCCAAGTGGTTCTTGGAAAAGATCGATATCAACACGCCCTGCCAAAGCATAGGCCACCACCAGTGGTGGAGATGCCAAGAAATTAGCCTTAGCGTGTGGATTAACTCGACCTTCAAAATTGCGGTTACCTGATAACACAGCCGCGGCTACCAGATTCCCTTCAGTGACAGCCTTGGCTACATGTTCGGGAATAGGCCCTGAATTGCCAATACAGGTGGTACAGCCATAACCTACAATGTTGAAGCCCAATTTCTCTAAATATTTCAACAATCCAGCGGACTTTAAATATGCCTCCACAACCTGTGAGCCTGGAGCAAAAGAAGTTTTCACAAAACTGTGGGACTTGAGCCCTTTTTCCACAGCTTTCTTAGCTAAGAGCCCAGCTCCTATCAATACTGAAGGATTTGAGGTATTTGTGCAACTGGTGATGGCTGCGATAATGACAGCTCCGTGGGTAATTCTTTCTGTTGTACCGTTGCTAACGGTCGCTGTTCTTCCTAGATCCCCTTCCGATAAACCATAACCACGTGATTTAAGATCTGCCGTCAGGGTTTGACGGAAATTGGTTTTCAGATCTTTTAGCGGAACACGATCTTGCGGACGTTTGGGCCCAGCTAGGCAAGGCTCAACCGTGGATAGGTCTAATTCTAAAATATCGGAATAAATGCACTCTGGAGTTTTAAGTGTATAGAACATCCCCTGGTCTTTGTAATATTTTTCAACCAGGGACACTTCTGCTGGTGTTCGACCGGAAAGTTTTAAGTAATTGAGCGTTTCATCATCTACGGGGAATAATCCAATCGTAGCACCATATTCCGGCGCCATGTTGGCAATAGTGGCCCTGTCAGGCAACGAAAGATATTTTAAGCCTTCACCGAAGAATTCCACAAATTTCTCGACGACGCCTTTTTTTCGTAAAATTTGAGTTACCGTCAACACCAGGTCTGTAGCCGTGATCCCGTCTTTCAGTTTTCCTTTAAGACGAAAACCAATGACTTCCGGTAAAAGCATGGAAATAGGTTCACCCAGCATAACAGATTCAGCTTCAATACCGCCAACCCCCCATCCGACGATACCTAAGCCATTGATCATGGTGGTATGCGAATCTGTTCCCACCAAACTATCAGGATAGGCAACAAAGCTTTTGCCATCCGTTTGTTTGAGAACACCTTTGGCTAAGAATTCCAGATTGACCTGGTGAACAATGCCAGTAGCTGGAGGAACGACACGAAAGTTTTGCAAGGCATTCTGTCCCCATTTAAGGAATTCATAACGTTCTTTATTACGGTCAAATTCCAGACGGACATTTTCGGCTAAAGCCTTTGGAGTGCCATAAGCATCAACCTGAACGGAATGGTCAATAACCAAGTCACACTGCACCTGCGGATTGATTTTTTTGATATCGCCGCCTAAACTTTTCATCGCATCACGCATAGCGGCAAAATCCACCACACAAGGAACGCCGGTAAAATCTTGCAGAATCACCCGCCCCGGCTTAAAAGCAATCTCCTCTTTTTTATCGTTGGGTTTCCAGTTGACGATGGTTTGAATATCTTTTTCAGTGACCTGATAATGATCAAAATTGCGCAAGGCACTTTCTAAGAGCACACGGATGGAAAAAGGAAGCCTGGAAATATCTTTGTTAGCAATTTTGGCGAATTTTTGTAACGAATAAACTATATATTTTGATTTTCCAACTGTTAGGGTCTTAGCAACAGCCCTTTTTTCAAATGGTGCCATGGGTTACTCCTTCTTAAAGAGATATGGAATTTATGGCTTACAAATTTTTTATTATAGAAGATCTTTTGTTGAGGGTCAACAAAGGACTAGCACTCGCCATTCTTTTGCCATGAGTCCCAAAACTGGACTTAGCTTTTAGAAATTGTCTTTCAAAACCCCATTTCTTAACCAATCGGTTAGCTTGTTTTTCTTTGTCTATATCAAAAGCCCCTGCCACATGATCTAAAACGCGATGAGCCAGTTCATGAAAAATAATTCCTTCAATCTCCTCGACATCTTGAGTTTCATTAAGTTGGGTGTTGAGCTTAACGATCCAAATTCCTTTAGTAAAGGTAGGCGGATCATTAGGCATAACATAGACACCTGATGAATTGGCCCATCGACCGCCTCCGAAATGAGGCATTTCTGTAAATATAACCGGGAACGTTCGGTCTGTAATTTTTTTATAAGCTTCTTCAGGGATCAAACGAAGGCACTGTTGAATGGCTGTATATATCTTTGCCTGTGATTCTTTGAAACCTTGACTTACAAACTCCTCCATATAACTTTTAACCTTTTCTTCTCTTGTGAAAACAAGGGTTTTCTGCGCATAGACCGGTGAAAGCGCAAAAAAAGACAAAAGAAGAAAGGTTTTAACTTTAACGTATCTACTCATCATTAGCCCTGTTATCAATAACACCTAACATATCATGGATTGTGATAAATTTTTCTCTTGGCTTGCTTAAATATAACCCCCTTGCTATTTCTGCTAGGTCTATCTTTTTCCAGTCAATAAAGTTCACTGACCTAACACCTCGATCATCTAATAATTTCTTTACTGCATCGGAATTTGGATTTTCGCAAGGGGTCAAACTATCTAAATCTTCTATTAAAGAAGCTATAGTTTCTTCAGCGTCATGCTTATTAACTCCAATAATCCCGCTAGGACCTCGCTTGATCCAACCTGCCGCATAAAATCCAGGGACAATTCTTTCTCCAGTCAGAACACGGCCTCGTTCGTTAGGAACTATCCCGCGTTGACTGGAAAATGGTAACCCTTCAATAGGCAGACCAGCATAACCGATACTGCAGAGGAACAGACCGCAGGAAATTTCCTCGAATTGACCAGTTCCTTCGACTTTTTGCTCATGGGGCCTGCCTACAAGTTTATTAATTTCAAATCTTATCTTACTAACCTTGCCTAAACCTAGAATAGCTACAGGCGTTCTATAAAAACGGAGGATAAATTTCTTTTGTTTACCTTTAGACTCCTTAGAAATAAAACTTTTCATAATCTCATACTTTTTCTTTCCACGAGGGTCCATCGGATCGCTTAGTTCAATGTGGCTGGATTCGTTAAGCTCCAAGTCTCGAGGATCAATGACAGGATAGCAATCTTGCAATTCACCCATTTCTTTAATCTCTTCAGGAGTAAAAGACGCTTGAAGCGGCCCTCTTCGCCCAAAAAGATACACTTCCTTAATCTTGCTTTGGGCCAAGGCTTCTAGCGCCCCCTGAAAAATATCTGTTTTCTTTAATTCATCAGGGGTTTGACAAAGAATACGAGCGACATCCATGGCCACATTGCCCTGCCCCATGACCACAGCCACCTCATGTGAGAAATCAAATTGACGCTCCTGAAATGTAGGATGCCCATTATACCAGCCAACAAACTCTGTGGCTGTATGAGAAGATTTAAAATTCTCTCCCGGTATCCCTAAACGTTTATCTGCTTCCGTTCCATAAGTAAAAATAACAGCGTCATAAAAGGACCTTAGTTGGTCAACCTTAATATCTCTGCCTACTTCGACATTACCAAAGTAAGAAAAAGCAGGATTTCCGGCTGTTTTTTCGAAAACCTTGATGACTTCCTTAATCTTTTGATGGTCAGGGGCCACACCATATCTGACCAGTCCAAATGGGGCTGGTAATTTCTCAAACATATCTACTTGAACAGGGATGGAAAGTTTAAATAAAGCACCGGCAGAATAAAAACCTGCGGGGCCAGCTCCAACGATCGCAACCCGCAGGGGTCTTTGGGGTGAGAAAATCATGGAAGGGTTATCCACTGAATAGCCCCATGCGGCCAGATACCAAGAAATAAGTTGGCCACCAAGGTCAGTGTAAGAACTAGTGTCAAAACTGAAGAAATATTTAAAGGACTGGCATCGTCCTCCTTACTTAGATACATCATTTTAATGATCTTCAGATAATAAAATAAAGCTAATACGCTATTAAGAACAGCAACTATGGCTAAGGCATAAAACTTTGACTGGACTGCTGCTGCAATCACAACAAATTTAGCCATAAAACCTGATAATGGAGGCAAACCTGCCAGGGATAATAATGATATCGTCATCATCAAAGCGGCATAGGGATTCTTTCTAGAAAGTCCAGCGTATTGACTTATTTCTTCTCTGTTGGTGTAAATAACAGAACCAAAGGCGCCAATATTCATAAAAACATACACGAACAGGTAAAATAATATAGCCTTGATCCCTAAAGAAGTTCCCACGGCCAAAGCGATCAGCATAAAACCAGCATGAGCAATGGAAGAATACGCCAACATTCTTTTAACATTGGTTTGTTTTAAAGCAATCATATTGCCGACCGTCATAGTGATCATAGCCAGCGCTTGAGCCAAACAGCTCCATTGGACTATCAGAGGGGAATCGCCAGTAAATAAAAAACGAATCAATAAGGCAAAACCCATAGCTTTAGGGCCGACTGATAAAAAAGCACTGACTGGGGTTGGGGCACCCTGGTAAGCATCCGGAGCCGCCATATGAAAAGGCACTAAAGAACACTTAAAAGCCATGCCGCCTAAAACAAAGACAATCGCAATCAAAAAAACGGGAGATACCACAGACGCCTTTGCTACAGCCGCTGATATACTTAATAGATCAAGGTTCCCAAAAATCCCGTAGAGCAAGGATATGCCATAGAGCATAACCCCTGTCGACAAAGCACCAAAAAGAAAGTATTTGATCCCAGCCTCTGAAGAAAACACGTCTCTTTTGAAATAAGCGACCAAAATATAAGAAAGAACCGAAACAGCTTCCACAGAAACATAAATCATGAGTAAATTCCGTGATGAAACCGCCAGCATTAAGGAAACCGCCAGGGATAAAAGAAAGAAATAATACTCTCCCTTATCTTCATCGAGAATATCTAGGTCAGCCATAGACAACATGATAATCAGTGCCGTGGCAAGAAGGATTAAAGCTCGAAAGAATGCCGAAAAGCCATCCCCCACTAAAAGGCCAGAAAACGCAGATGTTGACGCATCAAAGGTGGATGGTAAGAGTAATAAGGCACAGATCAGGCCCGTAAAAGCAAGTGAGGCAATTAATGATTTATTGGAACTTAAGACGCCCCAGATCAAACTGATCAAGGCAAAACCAAACAAGACCAACTCCGGATATAAATACTGAAGATCTACCATAATTTTACCTTACCGCTTTACAGCTTTTAAAATAATCGGGACAAAGATAAAAGCACAGCTTCCTGAAACTGCAGTACTGAATGTGGATAAAAACCTACAATCAAAGCAATCATCATCAAAGGGACAACACACCAAAGCTCACGGCCATTCATTTCTTGATAAGCTGAACATTTCGGGTTGACAGCCCCCAACAAAACTTCTCCTAACATAGTTAGGAAATAAATCACCGTGATAACCAAGCCAAGAACCGTAATGACGCCAAGCCAAGGAAAAACTCCAAACACGGCGGCTAAAGATAAAAATTCACCGACAAAGCCGCCAAGGCCGGGAAGCCCCAAGGAAGCCAATGCCAAGAATGTAAGACAAAAAGCATAGATTGGCATACTACTTGACAGTCCACCAAACAATTTTAATTCACGGGTATGGGCGCGGTCGTAGAGAACACCGACCAGCAAAAACATCCCAGCAGTGATAATACCATGATTAAACATCTCCAATACTGCGCCGTTAAACCCTGTTGCAGTCAAAGAAGCCGCCCCTAACAGCACAAAACCCATATGGCTAACAGAAGAATACGCGATCATTTTCTTAAAATCAGTTTGAGCAAAAGCCACACATGCACCGTAAAACACATTGATCGCCCCTAAGATACCAACGATGTAAGCTAACTCATGCGCAGCATGTTTAAACAAAGGCAGACAGATGCGAAAGATGCCATATCCACCCATTTTTAATAAAACACCTGCTAACAAAACACTGATAGGAGTGGGGGCTTCGACATGCGCATCAGGCAACCATGTATGAAAAGGGAAAACCGGCACTTTAACGGCAAAAGCTAAAAAGAAAGCACAGAACAAAATCAGTTGCCAGTGAGGGGCAAAACCTACATAAGCTAATTCCAATATGTTGAAGGTATGCGGATTCGAAAGAAAATAAACCCCTAAAATAGCAACCAGCATTAGAACGGAAGCAGCTAACGTATACAGAAAGAATTTAACTGCCGCATACTCTCTGCGAGGGCCTCCCCAAATCCCAATCAAGAAATACATGGGAATTAAAACTACTTCCCAAAAGATATAAAATAAAACAAGATCCAACGCCAGGAAAGTCCCTAACATTCCCGTCATTAAAAGCAGATAAAAAATAAAATACTCTTTAACCCTTTGCTCAATCCCCATTGAAGCCAGACAGGCAATAAGTCCGAGCAACGCTGTTAAAACAACCAAGCCCAGACTTAAGCCATCAACTCCTACAAAATACCAAATATTTAATCCTGAAAGCCACGGATGATACTCCGTAAACTGCATCATCATGCGTGACGTATCAAAATGCATCATCAGATACAAGCTTAAAATAAGAACTGATCCTGTGATCAAGACTGACACCGTGCGGATGAGCTTCACCATCTGAGAGGGTATTAAAAGGAGCATCACAGCCCCAAGCAAAGGCAAAAAAACTATGGATGATAAGAGTGGGATCATATTTTTAATAACCAAATAATAATAACCACAAGCCCCAATGCCTGGACTAATAAATAATTTTGGGCAAATCCTGTCTGAAACTTACGCAAAACTCCGGAAACAGATTGCGCCAGATCTGCCACAAGATTAACCAAGCCATCAATGACATGAAAATCAAAACTATAGGCCATGCGGCATAATAGTGCGCAAGGTTTTACAAAAATAAAATCGTAAAACTCGTCTATATAATATTTGTGACTTAAAAGATCATGTAAACCTTTAAAGCGAGAGCGTATGGATACGGGCAAAAACCCTCTTAAATAAACGAAATAAGCTAAAAAGATCGCAGAAATACTGACAACCGATGAAGCCAGCATGATCCAATAAGTCTCCACACCAGCCTCCATCCTGCCCGCTTCTTTCAACGGAGAACCAATAAATCCAACAAAACATGCAAACAAAGAAAGAACTATTAATGGCACCGTCATGCTGGCAGGCGATTCATGTGGATGAAGATCAGATCTAGATTTTCCAAACAGTACTAGAAAAATCAACCGGCCCATATAAAAAGCCGTTAAAAAACTGGTTAACAAAACGACCCCAAAGAAAATAGGGTGATGGTTATTCCAAGCCGTAATTAAAATCTCATCCTTAGACCAAAAACCCGCAAACGGAAAAATACCGGCTAGGGCTAACGTTCCTACAATAAAAGTCGACGATGTTATCTTCAATGTAGAGAATAATCCCCCCATTTTCTGAATATCCTGTGTTCCTACCGCATGAATCACACTGCCAGCACAAAGGAATAACAATGCTTTAAAAAAGGCATGGGTCATTAAGTGGAAGGTCCCCGCGCTTAATCCACCAACGCCTAAAGCTAGCATCATAAGTCCCAGTTGACTGATCGTTGAATACGCCATCACGCGTTTAATATCATTAGTCACGACCGCAATGCTGGCCGCCATCAGGGCTGAAATTGCACCAATAACAGCCACTGTTTCAAGGGCGATAGGATGAGCGACAAATAAAGGGAAACAACGTGCCACTAGATAAACACCTGCCGCCACCATGGTGGCCGCGTGGATTAAGGCTGAGACCGCTGTGGGGCCTTCCATAGCATCTGGCAGCCACACATGCAGTGGAAACTGAGCTGATTTACCCATGGCACCAGTAAAAATCAAAATGGCAGCTAAAGTCATCAGGGGTTCTGGCCCTTTGACTGTAGCAAGATCGCAAAAATAAAAGGTACCGCAGGTAAAAAACAAAATAAGCATCCCAATCAAAAGTCCCGTGTCACCTATTCTTGTCGTCACAAAAGCCTTAATCCCTGCAGCAACTGCCGCAGGTCTCTCATGCCAAAATGAGATCAACAGATAGGAACATAAGCCAACCCCCTCCCAACAAATCAAAAGCATTACAAAATTATCCGACAACACTAAACCTAACATGGAAGACATAAACAAAGAAATGTAGGCAAAATAGCGCGAATACCGGATATCGCCATGCATATAACCGGTTGAATAAATCAAGATGAGAGTGCCAATGAAAGAAACAATCAAAAGCATCATCACCGTAAGGGGGTCAACGATGATCCCAAAGTTCAACGCTTTGCCGTTAATAGTCAGCCATTGGCCAAGATGATATGAACCATAGCCAAAAGATAGCCCTTGATAAACCTTAACCGATAAAATCAATGAGCCAATGGAAGCCGCTATAGCCACAGCGGCACTGGCTGACTTAAGCTTGCGACCAAAAATGATATTGATCACAAAAGCTAAAAGAGGAGATAAAGGAACATAATGCGCAATATTCATCATTATTCTTTCATTAAATTAAAGTCTTCAACAAAAACAGACTTAGCATTACGGTAAATAGCAATAATTAAAACCAGTCCAACGACACTAGCGGCAGCAGCAATGGCCACAACAAACAAAGCTAAAACCTGCCCCATACCGTCCGATGATCCTAAATATTTATTGAAAGCAACAAGATTAATATTGGCCGCATTCAAAATCAATTCAATGGAGATCAAGATCCCGATCAGATTGCGGCGGGTTAAGACCCCATAAATTCCGGTGCAAAACAAAAATGCGCTCATCAATGTAAAGTATCCTAACGGTGTCATTTTTTCACCTTCCCAATCACGATCGCCCCTACCAAAGCCCCCAGCAAGATCACAGACATAAACTCAAAAGGCAAAGCATATCCTGTCATTAACGACCTACCGATCACTTGCAAGCTGGTCACAGGCGCATTAGGAATGATATTTTTCCAAGGATGAGAGGCAAAGGCCTGGATTAAAATGTAAAAAAGCAAAAGAGAAATCAAGGCTGCCGGAAGCCATTGTGTGTTCAATTGACGAATCGATTTATCTTCGATATGGGCGGTTAGTTTGATAGCAAAAACAAACAAAGTGATGATCCCTCCAACATAGACAAGGATCTGGATAGCTCCCAGGAATGGGGCTTCTAAATAAAAATAAACCCCGGCGACGCTTAACAAAGTCATTGCGAGCCAAAGCGCGCAATGAAAAATACTACGCTGGGTTACAGCAAGCACAGCGAAGACACAGGCACATCCGGCGATAAAATAAAAAACTAAATCTTGCATGAAGGGTTCTTCTCGTTTAGAAATTTATATTTATCTGCTTTCATCAAATCGATGCTAAGCATGTCTTGATGATCAAAATAAACTACCTCATACATCTTATTAAGGTAGATCGCATCCGTTGGGCAGATCTCTTCACATAAACCACAAAAACAGCAAAACTCAGCATTAAAAACAAATTTAGTGATCTCTTTTTTCTTGTCTTCCTTAGTTACGTGAGCCAATTCCAACGCCGCGGTCGGACAAACCCTAATGCATTGATAACAGATCACGCAATCTGGCGGGATCAAGTCAACCATCCCGCGGAAACGTTCCTTCATAGGCTGTTTCACTAAAGGATAATCTAGTGTCACAGACTTTTTAAACATATTCTTCAAGGTCACTCGGAAACCTAGAAAAATACTGTAAACGCTAATGAAGAATTTCTTAATGTATAAAAAGATGGCCATAAATTCCTAAAAATATTAAACTTTAAGCATGAACCAACCACTAATCAATAAATTCAACAAAGCGATGGGTGTTAACAGTTTCCAGGCAAATGACATCATTTGATCCATCCTGACCCGCGGCAAGGTCCATCGCATCCACATCATAAAAAACACTAAAAAATAGGATTTCATCAAAAACCACGCCACCCCGGGTAAAAATGGACCTTGCCACCCTCCTAAAAACAAAGTCGCAGCGGTTGCTGAAACAATAAACATATTAGTATATTCTGCCACAAAAAACATAGCAAATTTCATTCCCGTATACTCGGTATGGTAACCTGCAACAAGTTCTGATTCCGCTTCGGGGATATCAAAAGGGACGCGATTGACTTCTGCGGTAGAAGAGATCAGATAAATCACAAAAGCAATGGCTAAATGAGGTTTAAAAACAAACCACCCATGTTCTTGAGCGTGAACGATCCCTTGCATTGAAAGTGTTCCAGATTCCATAACAACTAACAACACGGAAAGCAAAAGCGGCACTTCATAACTAATAATCTGTGCCGCTGAACGCATGCCTCCTAAGAGGGAGTATTTATTGTTGGAGCCCCAACCTGCCATAAATATTCCCAAGACACAGATAGAGGTAATGGAACATATATAGAGAACACCAACATTAAGATCGTAAGGAACCCATGAGGATGAAAATGGGATGACAACAAAAGCCGTCACAACAGGGACAGTAACAAAAAATGGAGCCAGCCACCAAGAAAGAAAATCAATACCCGCAGGGGCAATATCCTCTTTAAGCAAAAGTTTGATCGTATCTGCAATCGGCTGTAAGGTCCCATGGAAGCCAGTCAGCATAGGGCCCATGCGGTTTTGGATGATGGCTGAGATTTTACGCTCCCACCATATCAGGAACATCGCTGACAACGCGATAAATCCAAGGCAGGCAAAACCCGATAAAAACATTCTGATCATCGGTCAATCTCCCCCATGACAATATCCAGACTGCCTAAAACGCAAACAGCATCGGAGATATTAAGTCCTTTGATCAAAGCTGGTAAAACAGAAAGGTTTGAGAATGACGGTGAACGAATCTTGCATCGGTAAGGATTAAATCCTCCCTCAGCGACCAAATAAAACCCTAATTCACCTCGAGGGTTTTCCGTGCGCAAATAAGACTCTCCTGTTCCTCGAAAAACACGATTTACCTTAGACACAGGATTCCCCTCGGGAATAGCCTCTATGGCCTGCTCAATGATCCTTAAACTTTGGGTCACCTCATCAAGCCTGACTTTAAAACGATCCCAGGAATCTCCCACGGTCCCTACACAAACATCAAAGTCAAATTTATCGTAAACTAAATATGGTTCGTCTTTGCGGAGATCCCAACGCACGCCTGAGGCGCGTAAAATAGGGCCTGATACACTATACGCCTGGGCTAATTCTTTGGATAAAATCCCAATGTTTTTAGATCGCGCTAAGAAAATCACGTTATGAGTTAATAACTCATTGTATTCAACCAACTGCTTATATTCATATTTAATAAAATCTTTTATGACCTTATCCGTACCTGGAGGAATATCCCCACTTAATCCCCCTATCCTCACGTAATTATAGGTAAGGCGGCTCCCACAAAGCTCATCAAAAAGTTCGACAATCTTCTCACGGTCGCTAAAAGCATAAAATAACGGTGTGGCATAAGCACCCAAATCCTGGGCAAAGGTGCCAATAGCTACCAAATGGCTGGCCACCCGATTAAGTTCCGCAATAATCACACGCAGATACTGGGCCCTAGGCGTCACCTCTACATTTAATAATTTCTCTACCGCCAAACAATAACCAAGATTATTATTCATGGAAGCCAGATAATCCAAACGATCGGTAAAAGGAATAAACTGAGTGTAAGTTCGATTTTCAGCGATTTTTTCCATACTGCGGTGGAGATATCCCAAATGAGGCACACAATCCAAAACAACCTCGCCATCCAGTTTTAGCTCAAGATACAGAACTCCGTGTGTTGACGGATGCTGAGGCCCCATATTGACAATTAATTCTTCGCCCATAGCTATCCTTTAAGTCCTGTAGATTGAGGCCTTGGAATAAAGTCGTCACGTTTAAAATCTTTACGCAAAGGATAGTCCGTCCATTCATCCGGATTCATGATCCTCCGCAAATCAGGATGATGAAGGAATTTAATACCAAAAAAATCAAAAGTTTCCCTCTCCAACCAATTGGCGGATGGCCATAGCAGATAAAGAGATTCAACGGTCAGGTCATCCATAGGAAGAATGACCTTTAAAGTCAACATAATGTGATTAGACGTTGAATACAAATGATAGACAGCTTCCATTTTATCCTTACGATCCACCGCGGTCACAGAATGGCAGTTCTCAAAGGATAATTCATTCTTTAAGAAAGTCGCCACCTCCAGCAAGGAAGATTTAGGCACTACAAGAGCCGAGCCAACGATCTCCACCGCTAAGCTTGGAAATTTATCCTTGATCTTTTTTTGAGTGTCGTTGATCAGCATTGGCAATTTTCTCTTGGAGTTTCAGGATTGCATGTAGTAAATTTTCAGGACGTGGCGGGCAACCAGCCACATAAACATCCACCGGAACCCCTAAAGCATCTGTTCCTTTAACTACCGAATAGGTGTCGTGATAGAAAATCCCTCCGCCTATGGCACAATTGCCCATGGCGATCACATATTTAGGTTCTGGCATCTGAGCGTAAAGCTTCTTTAAACAATCCCCCATCTTTACACAAATAGTCCCAGCCACGATCATCATATCGCATTGTCGTGGAGAACCACGGAACACTCCTGAACCAATACGATCAATATCAAAACGAGAGGCGCCAGTCGCCATCATTTCAATCGCACAACATGAAAGACCAAAGGTCAACGGCCACAATGAACGTCCTTTGGCCCATTTAAAAAGATCTTCCGCTTTAGTTAAAATAATTTCCCCGCCGGCAAACTTCTCAATGAAACGCTCACCAGGGATCTTTTCATTTATTGCCATTCCAATGCCCCCTTCTTCCAGGCATAAAACAAACCTAACGCCAAAACAAGAATAAAGGCAACCATCTCCAAATACGCGCCAACCCCCATCTGCCTGAAGACCACCGCCCAGGGCATGGTAAAAAGAATTTCGACGTCAAATATGACAAAAATAAGCGCAAAAAGATAATACCGCACATTAAATTGAACGCGGGAATCTCCCTTAATGATCTCACCGCATTCATAAGGAGATTGCTTGGCTTGGCTGGGTGCTCTGGGTCTTAAAGCCCAAGACACAGCAAAAGCAGAACCAACAAAGGCGATCCCTAACAGGAAAAAGAATATGATGTATAAATAATCGGGCAACATAAGTTAAGAAATGTTAGCACTTTTCAAAAATCATGTCCAGGCATTAGTGATAAAATCGTCTGATCTTGCCCTTACCTTGAAGATGGACTCGGACTTGGTAAAGGTGAAGGCGATGGATTTGGTTCTGGCGCGCTACAATCATCTGCAGCAGTATCCATGTTCTTGGTGAAACCTTTAGGTAGTTGAACGCTTCTGCAGGCAAAGGGCAGTTCAACTGCTTTCCCATTGACCAGCCCATTTAACTTCACCCGGCATAATTTTCCTGAAGGGAAGAATTCTTTGCGCAAGAATCTCCACACGGCAAAAATCAGGCCCAAAGGGAATGCCCATAAAACCATGGGATTACCAACACAAAAAATCCCATTGACCACCCCATGAGAACTTTTAAAAAAATACCATATTGGCCTTAACATCAACGGCCAGCTCCACCAGGGTGATGAATAACCATGCGTTTGAGTGTTGGCGATATGAAAATGATAATTCAAATTCACCTGCTGGATTTTCCAAATATCTGACCAGGTATGATTTTGCAGAAAAGGAATGAACAAATGACAGAGAAAATAAATCAAAAACGGCAATAATACAAAAAAACCAAATATCTCCTCCAGTCTTAACGCATGGTCGGATCTTTTTCGTAGATCATTGAAGGAGATCAAACAAAACATGACCATCCAGCTTAAAGCCGGCAGCTTTGTAGCAAAAGCCAGCCCCAAACATATCCCCGTCGCTAGAATGCATATCTCCTTACTCATGACGCGATCCAGGCGGTAACACAAAAAGAAATAAAACGATAACAACGAAAACATAAGCATCATGGCATTAGGCATCTCAATACGCGCCTGAGTGATTGATAGGCCGTTGAGCGCAAAAAGAACAACCGCAAAAATGGCCACGACTGTATTGCGAAAAAACAATTTTGTTACTAAGTAGATCAATACCAAAACCGCCAGGCCACATAACAGCGCCGATAATCGCCATACCCAGGAATGATCACCAAGGAGCAATAAAAAAACCGCGTCAACAAAATGAGAAAGCGGCGGATGGATGGTGAGGCTGGTATTATAGGCCTGAAGATTGGTTAATTGCCTGATGAAATTTACATAATAAACTTCATCATAATAAGGTTCCAGTGGGTAGGAAAGCCGGAAACCATAAAGAAAAACAATGAGTGAAACCCCTAAGATGCCTAAAATATACCCTATCTTACGAAAATCCCGGTTCATGGGTTCTTGGAGAGAAAAAATTACTTTTTAAATTCAGTCGCTAGCACTAAATGTTTAATCCCTGATTTAGATGCGCTATCGACCACTCGCACAACATAATCGTACTTAACATTCTTATCACCATTGATGATGATCGCAGGATCTTTGTAGGTTCTTGCAAGATTCTTTAATTTGAACCTAAAAACATCCGCGTCTAACTTTAAATTATATTTTTGGCTTTCTAAATAGACCTCGCCATTGGCCGTTATGGTCACGTTAATGTCCTTCGTTTCCAGAGGCTGTTCATTGCTGGACACCTGTGGCAAAGCCACCTTGATGCTAGAGCGATAGATCAACGGTGTTGTAACCATGAAAATAATCAACAAAACTAAAATCACATCCGTAAATGGTGCAATATTGATCTCAGACATTAATTTGGAATTTCGCTGGCGTCTTCTCATTTTTTCTTCACACAGATCAGGTCAAGCAATTCTGAAGCGGTTAATTCCATGTCAACCACAAAATTATCGATCTTGCGGGTAAACCAGTTGTAGCTAATAACGGCAGGTATGGCCACCAACAGCCCAGCAGCTGTGCAGACCAAGGCTTCAGCAATGCCAACCGTTACCACATCCATTCCCCCACTGCCGACCTTAGCGATATCGCTAAAGGCGCGCATGATGCCAATAACCGTTCCAAACAAACCGATATAAACCGCCGTGCCCCCAATAGTCCCTACAATACTAATGAAGCGCTCAAGTTTGATCGTCTCGATTGTTATTTCTCTTTCCATGGCATTGGAGATCACCTTCTCATCATGACCATGGAGATTAAGCCCTGCCAAGGCTACCTTAGCTGTAGGTGAATCAATATGGCGGCATAATCCCGCCGCATTAATGAATTGGTTTTTAGATAATTCCTTGCGAATTTGTTCAAAGAGGTCAACTCTTGTCATCTGCGAACGCTTTTGATAATAAATAACACGTTCGATGATCACAGCGATAGAAATGACTGAGCATAAGATTAAAATATAGATGGTAAAGCCGCCGGCGTTGATGATTTCAAGAATACTCTGTCCTTTAAACATGAACTCTCCTCATTCAATGAATTTTAAAGACATCATGACTAAAATACCTAGTAAAATACAAGTGAGTTGCCCGAGTGAAGCTGAAGCTTTGGAATTATGCTGATGCAGTTCCGGGATCAAATCAGAACCTGCGATATACAAAAACCCTCCCGCTGTCATAGGTAGAAGATACAAGGAGAATTTCGCGCAGTGCGGCCCTATGACCAGAATAATGAATGCCCCCAGACATGAAGCCAAGGCAGAAAAGAAATTAAACAGCATGGCTTTACGAACCGAAAACCCTCCATGGATCAAAATACCAAAATGCCCAATCTCCTGTGGAATTTCATGAAAAACTACCGCTAAACTTGTCGCTAAACCAACCGGCACGCTGACCATATAGCTTGCGGCAATAATCATGCCATCGATCAAATTGTGGACTGTTCCACCAACAAGGTTAAGCGTCACAAACGGATGCTGATGGTCCTCAGATGTTGGCACATGGCAATGTTGCCACCTCAAGAATTTCTCCAAAATAAAAAAGAGAATCACCCCTGCCAGCACACCTAAAGAAGTCCATACGTTGATTCCTAATTTCTCAAAGGCTTCCGGCAATAAATGGAGAAAGGCATCTCCGAATAACCCCCCCACAGCAAAGCTGACCATATAAAGAATCATCTTCCTTAAACGGTCTATCCCAAAAGAAACCGTAAAGATTCCAATGAGAGAAATAAAACTAACCACCAACACACTGCTCAGAGTGAAGAGCCAAATCATAGGGCATAATTGTATCCGAATACTGCTCTTAAAACAAGCAAAATACCACAATTCGCCTTGACTTACGAGGAGGTTTTGTTATCCTAAATCTATTGTCAGACCATCAATTTTTACATTATTTTAAATTACAGATCATATCAGATTGGAGAAACCATGATCATAGGCATCCCCAAAGAAATTTATCCTGGTGAACAACGCGTCGCTCTCATTCCTTCATCTGTTGACCGTTTGGTGAAAAAAGGGGCTCAGGTTAGCATCGAATCCGGACTTGGTTTTTCAATTGGAGTAACGGATGATGATTATAAAAAAGCAGGTGCTGCCATTGCTCCCGATCGTAAAAACTTACTTTCCTCTTCTGATATGGTTGTCCGTTTGCGTAAACCTCCTCAAGAAGAAATTGGTCTCCTAAAAAAAGGATCCATTCACATTAGTTTCTTAGATCCATTTAATGAGAAAAGCCTTGTCACCGCTTTAGCTGAAGCTAATATCAGTGCATTTAGCATGGAAATGATCCCCAGAACCACTAAGGCCCAAAAAATGGATGCCCTAAGCTCCCAGGCAAACCTAGCCGGATATGTAACCGTCATTTTAGCAGCTGAACGCTTGCCAAAAATATTTCCTATGCTTATGACTCCCGCTGGTACGATAGCCCCTGCCCGTGTTTTTATCATCGGAGCAGGCGTGGCTGGGTTACAAGCTATTGCCACTGCTAAACGATTAGGAGCTCGTGTGGAAGCTTTCGATACACGACCTGTGGTTAAGGAACAAGTTCAATCCTTAGGCGCTAAATTTATTGAAATTGACCTGGGAGAAACCGGACAAACTAAGGACGGGTATGCCAAAGCCTTGACACCAGAACAATTAGAGAAGCAACGCCAAGGAATGGCCAAGGTCTGCGCCCAATCGGATGTCGTTATTACGACCGCCCAACTTTTTGGACGCAAGGCTCCGGTTGTCCTGACAAAAGATATGTTGGCTCAAATGAAACCTGGCACCATTATCGTTGACATGGCTGTTGAATCCGGTGGTAACGTGGAAGGTTCAAAACTCAATGAAGAAGTGGTAACGCCTAACGGTGTGCGTATTCTAGGATTAGGCAATCTTCCCGGACGGGTGGCTGTCCATGCCAGCCAAATGTATTCTGCCAATCTTCATAATTTGATTGAAGATTATTGGGACAAAGACAGCAAAACATTCAAGATCAACACAGACGACGAGATCATCAAAGGGGCCTTAATCACCCATCAAGGATTCATTGTGAACGAAATGGTTAAGAAGTTGAACTGACGAACGTCATGTTGAACGTCATCCTAAGCCAACTGGCGGAGGACATTAACAAGGAGTAATTCTATGGATCTTATTTATCTTTTGTTTATATTGACACTTTCAATCTTTCTAGGATTTGCCCTCATTTCACGCGTCCCACCACTTCTGCACACCCCATTAATGTCTGAAGCCAACGCGATCTGCGGAATCATTATCATCGGCGCCTTAATTGCTGCAGGTTGTGAAGCTAATAGCTTGCTGACAACAATTTTAGGAACATCAGCCGTGGCTCTGGCCACCTTTAACGTGGTTGGCGGTTATCTGGTTACTGAACGCATGCTTAAAATGTTTAAGAAAAAATAACACCATCTATCGTCACAACCTATTGAGGAGTTCTCATGAACGCTGAATTTATCACAAATCTTATTTATATCGTCAGCTCCATCCTTTTTGCCTTTGGCCTTAAAAACCTTGGTTCCCCTGTCACTGCCCGCAAAGGAAACATTCTTTCCGCGGTTGGGATGTTTTTAGCCGTCATTGCGACTTTAATCAGCGGTCACATTATTCATTATCAATGGATCATTATTGGAATCCTCTTCGGTTCTGTTTTGGGAGCTCTGGTTGCTTTCAAGGCAGCCATGACTCAGATGCCAGAAATGATTGCCCTTTTGCATGGCTGTGGAGCTTTAGCCAGCGTGTTTGTCGATTGGACTGCCTATGCTGTTCACGGTTCCACCGACTTGACTAATTCTATCACGCTCTATCTTTCCATCGTCATTGGTGGGTTAACTTTTACTGGGAGCGCGATAGCCTGGGGGAAATTAAGTGAAAAGATTCCTGGTAAACCCATTCTTTTTGCCGGCCAAAAATGGCTGAATATTGGTTTGATCTCAGCCATCTTGATCTTAGGGGTTATATTTATTCTTAATCCCCTTCGCCATGACCTATTCCTTGCTATTCTAGGACTGTCGTTGTTCTTTGGCATTTTCTTAGTGATCCCCATCGGTGGAGCGGATATGCCGGTGGTCATTTCGGTCTTGAATAGTTATTCTGGAGTTGTCGCCTGCACAACCGGGTTTGTCATCCACAACACCCTTTTGATTGTGGTTGGAGCGCTCGTTGGGGCTAACGGGATCATTTTAAGTATCATTATGTGTAAGGCGATGAACCGCTCCATCACCAATGTTATTTTTGGAGCTTTTGGAGAGGTTGTTAAAAAGAAAGTTTCTGGCGAGAAAAAAGAAGCCAAGGCAATTTCTGTGGAAGATGCCTTTCTGATCTTGGAAAATGCCAAGTCAGTTGTCATTATCCCTGGTTACGGCCTAGCCGTTGCCCAGGCCCAGCATGCCGTTCGAGAATTAGCCGAATTCTTAGAGAAAAACGGCTGTGACGTAAAATATGCTATCCATCCTGTTGCTGGTCGTATGCCAGGCCACATGAACGTATTGTTGGCAGAAGCTAATATTTCTTATGATCAACTTATGGAAATGGATGCGATCAACCCCTTAATGGAAAATACTGATGTGGCTATTATCATCGGCGCCAACGACGTGGTTAATCCAGCATCACGACATGATAAATCCAGCCCCATCTACGGCATGCCTATCATCAACGCCGATAAAGCCAAAACCGTCTTTGTGCTAAAACGTTCCATGGCCACCGGTTTTGCTGGCATTGAGAATGAATTGTTCTATTATGATAATTGCCGCATGATCTTCGGGGATGCCAAACAAACCGTGCAGGCCTTAGTAGCAGAATTTAAAAGTGGCCAACAACATTGATTTGTTGCCAATGAATAACATTCCATAAAAGAAACATCGCCATATTGTGTATAACAGCATCGCAGGTCTTTATAAGGCGATCTGCTCAGGCATACGGCTATGAGGGGTCATCGCTTCAAGTGCTAAAATATGAATCACGGCTAAATGAAAATTTTGGTCTTCAGGCCCAGCAAAATACTGACGTAACATAGGCACATTTTCAAAAACGAGCTGCTTTTTGGCCAAATCACTGCTCAATGTGGCTTTCCCCGTCACGCGACAATACCACATCTTGCGGTCCACAAAACAAACCTCCACCTTTGGGTTATTCTTGATCTGAGAAATCGTTCGGGAACGTCCCAATAACGCTAAGAAAAGCTCGCCTTCGTCCGTCAAATACGGCATCATAGGCCTGACCCTTGGCTGATCACCCTCAAGCGTTGCTAAAAAACCAAAACCAGCGTCACGGACGATATCAATAGCTTCTTCTTTATTCATATACAAAACCCTCCCTGACCTTCTCCCAATTAAAAGAAGGACCAATGCTACATTTTAAATTTATCCGTACCTATATATTCTTTATTCTTGACTGCCACGACCTGAGCCATGATAGAAACAGCGATCTCCTCGGGAGTCTGGCTGCCGATATCAATTCCCATAGGGATATGAATACGTTTCAAAAGTTTCTCATCAACTCTCAACTGCCTTAAACGTCGAAGAAATTTGATTCTTTTGGGCTTGCTTGAGATCACACCAATATAGGAAGCACTTGATTTAATGACCATTTTAAGGCATTCAAAATCATACTCATTCCCTTGAGTGACGATCGCTATATAGTCGTTAGGCTGTATCTTAATCTTAGACAACTGCGTAGCATGATTCCCACAAACAATCTTATCAACATGTGGAAATCTCTGATGATTCGCAAATACTTTACGATCGTCGATGATGGTGACCTTAAACCCTAGCATTTTAGCGATCGCGGATAGTGGTAAGGCAATATGACCAGCCCCACAAATAATCAGATGTTCCTGAAGAACGAACGGCTCAATAAACACCTTCATCTGTCCGCCGCAAACAGATTCTCCTTCCCTCCCAAAATAATTATAGGTAACGCTCTTTGGTTTGTGTTCCTGGATGGCTTTGAGGCATTCAGCAATAGCCGCTTTTTCATTGCGTCCCCCACCTATGGTACCATAAGATGATCCATCGTCTAAGACAATCATCTTAGCACCCGTCTTGCGGGGAGTGCCTTTGACGGTGGCTTCTATAATAGTTGCAAAAGCGTAACTCTTGCCTTTTTCTGACGCCTCCAAAGCTTTATAAAGAATATTTTCAGGCATTATTCTTTAATGGAAATTTTCAGGATCTTTTGGTCTTCAACCGGTCGGTCATTAGCTCCGGTTCTAACATTTTCAATCTTAGTGACAACGTCATACCCAGAGCTTACCTCACCGAATATCG
>JADFYF010000028.1 GCA_015233165.1 Candidatus Omnitrophota bacterium | reverse complement strand
CTAAAGACTTGCTTTCGATGGCGCGACCTAGTCCGTCATAATACGTCACCGAAGAGATCGTCGGAGTGCTGCCGCTTTCCACCCTGGCCTGCGTGGTGATGGCTGTATAGGTGGGCTGAATATTATACGTCATGCTGCTCGTCGGTAAAGCCACCGAATCCAAAGGAGAAACACTAAAGGAAGGACGTCCCAGGACATCATAACTGCTATACGCCGTCTGATTATTCGCATCCGTCACACTCTTCGTCTGCCCCCAAAGCCCACGCAAACCTGTCCCGTCGCTAAAAGCTGTGCCGTCGACCCCATAATAACTTGTCTGACTGGTTTGATTCAAAGCATTCTTCACCTGTACAGGAAACAGGTGCACGTCATTGTCATACGTGATCGTCGTCGTATTGCCCACAGGATCGGTAGTTGTTAATAAGTTGCCATAGATGTCGTAAGAATATCTCGTCTGGGGATCCCCCTGGGTAGTACTGCCTAGCCAATTACTCTTAAGAGTCAATCTTCCCAAGGTTGGTGTCGCTGTTAAAGTGCTGGATCCATCATAATAAAAGGATGTTTGGTTAACGACATTGCCGTTGATATCCTTGACCGTCGTCTGAGATGGCAGCCCTAAAAGCCAATTAGAAGTATTATTGACATAACTGACCGTCGATGTCAGCTTATCTGTTGCGATATCACTCCCTGTAACGGCATCCACCTCCCCATAGTTGATCGTCAAAGTAGGGTCCCCATACTGAGGATTTTCGCCGTAGGTCATCTCTTGAGCCGTACGTTTAGCCGTAGACGAACCGTCATAAAGATAATTATCTGTTCGAGAAACAAATGCAAATTTGGAAACTTGATTAGTGGTGGTGTTGGTAACAATATCCTGCGTTTGCCATTGATTAACAGATCGACTATAAAGATTGTCGTTAGAATCATATTTATCTTCCTGGCTAGGATGACCTTTAAGCCAATGATCCTGCAAGAAGGTGGTCGCTGAGTAATTGCCATTCGCATCAATAACCTTCACATAGTTAAAGCCGCGAAATTCCCGCGTAGGGGCGTCAAAATATCCTCCTTGATAAGAATAATTCGTAATGTAAGAGTTTCCTCGACCATCATTTGTTGTTGTCTTAGAAACCACTTGAAAAACAAAGGCAAGTTTTGACGTGTTATTGGGATAATAATTGTTGTAATTCGTCGACGGTGCATAGTCAATGGTGGTGCTTGCCCCTAAACCATTAGCAATAGAAATTAAAATATCGGAAACACCTGTTAAATTCAAATACGCGGCCTTATACCCATCCTTGGCGATACATAAATCCACCACCCCATCCCCATCAAGATCCCCCAATTCCCGTCCCTGATACTGTCCATTTGCATCTACAAAGTCACCATCGGAAATATTGAAGGAATCATCCCTCTTCCAACCGTGACCTGTATTAATATACACCGCATGGTATCCATTATTGGCAATGACTAAATCAGGAAGACCATCGCCATTAATATCAACCAATATTCTCCCCTGATCTTTACCCCCTGTCGTAAAATCACCATCGGGAATATTCCAGGCATCATCCCTCATCCAACCTGACCCATTATTGATATAGGTTGCTTTGCTGCCATCACGGGCAATGATAAGATCGGTTAAACCATCCCCATTGAGATCTGACAACCTCACACCACCGTCACCCGAAGACGTAGTATAATAATTACCACTTGGAACATTCCAGCGACCATCCTGCTTCCAACCACTACCTGTATTGAGATAGGTGTTCATCTGACTGTTCACTGTAAATGGACCGGTCCAGTACATCCCGTTAATGGTACCTAGAGCAATAGATAGATCGTTTAATCCATCTCCATTTAAATCGGAAAATCGTATCCCTCCGTCGATTGTGTTTCCATAAACAAAATATCCTTGAGGTAAATTCCAATTAGAACTTTGAACCCAACTGGGATTAACCTGATCTTTATACATAAATTGATCCGCATCTTTAAAATTTCCATAATAGGCATTGTTCGGGTCCCAATTCGCTGCGGCTATTTCCTCTGGCAGTCCATCTCCTGTTAAATCGACCAATCGCCTGCCATCATCCCAACTGCTCGATGTATTTCCATATATAAAATATCCTATAGGAATAGGCCACCAATTAGGCGTTGTACTAAATCCACTTTTTGAATTAAGAAAGGTTTCTGAGAGCCACTGACGATCAACCGACTCTTTAGGATCATGACGGGATAGCACAAAATCTGTTAACCCGTCTCCATTTAAATCCAATAATCTTCTGCCCTGATCTTGATTAGATGTTACAAAATCCCCATCAGGAATATGCCACTGAAGCTGATCCTTAGACCAACTTCCATGGTTAGTTCGATAGGTAAAGGTAATGGGTGGTAAATAGGCGATTGAGTCGGATGCTAATTGTGTGACCGATTGCAATAAATCTCTCTGGCTAGTAGGACTTTGCTGATAACTGAGCTTATAACTGGACTGATTATTAGAATTAACGGAAATAATGATACTATCCATACGCTTAGCGGTACTTACCCCAAATCCTGAAATATAGCTCGTCGTAGGAACAGTGTTACTCACATAATTCACAAATACCTTCGCATAGGGAGTAAGCCCTTGCTGTGAGTTGCCCGTATAGGCAATGGTTTGAGGATAAAGCTGGCCCGCGTCTTTCATGTAGGTGATCGTCATGTAATTGCCATTTAAATCTTCTACTCTATTTAACGCCCAACGAAAGATATGACTGGTATTGACCGAATCATATTGACGAGAATCATCCGTATTACCAAAATAATATTTAATCCCTTTCTTATCCGTCACCAACCAGGAATTGGAAATATATTGAACCTTGGCAAAAGATCCCTCGACCTCAGGATGATATAAACCACCTCCACTGGGATCTGCCACCAAATCCTGAGACGAACCTTGAAACATCGTAAAAATATCTGTGCTGTCATTATAGGTAGGGACGCCCTTTTTAATCGAACGCTGAATGGAACCTAAATCTAAACTCCAACCAATACCCGCCATTCCTAATTGATGGTTACTGGAACTGTACGTTAACGCAATATTAGGTTGTATGCCCGCCCGTCCTGGAGGCACAGCAATCGGAATAGACAAATTAGCGCTCCCTGTAAAAGGTTCCACTTGAACAGATGTCGCTTGAATATTAGCCCCCACCCCACTACTGACAACCCCTGACGAAGTTGAACTCGTTGACCTTGGCGATATTGCAGCAGACGTGTGCTTGTTGGGATCCTCCGAACTTGGATTAGATGTCGTTGGATATGTTCCCTGACTGAAAGATGACGTACTATTGGAACTTGATTTTGAAGAAGAGGAACCAGAGGATGCATTAACCGTTTGAATCTGCCATAAGATTAATACAAAAGCAACACAGACAATGTCTCTTAAGAATCTTTTCATGAAAGAAAAAATACCATCTATTTGATTATTTGTCAAATAAAATTTGATGATATTAATATTTTAATTATTAATTAAACTAACAACCCGTCGATATCCGCAGGTTTTTCAATATTATAAACAGTCGCGGCGGGATTGATGCGGCGGATGAGACCTTTGAGGACCTTGCCCGGGCCGATTTCGATAAACTCAGTAACACCCTGAGCCATCATATATTCGATGCTGGCAACCCATTGGACCGAAGCTGTGATTTGTTTGGCTAGATTCTGACGAATTGTATCAGCATTATCTTGAGGCAAGGCATTGACGTTAGTAACAACTTTTATATCTGTAGGATGAATGGCTACTTCTTTTAACACGCCAGCAAAACGATTAGCCGCGTTTGTCATCAGAGTAGAATGAAAACCACCACTGACACTTAATGGAACAATCTTTTGTCCACCAGCCGCTTTAATAGCCTCAATCGCAGCCTCGACCTTGGCGGCATGACCTGTAATCACAATCTGTTCATTGGAATTATAATTAGCGACCTCTGCTCCGGTTTGCTGACAGATGTCAATCAGCTTCTGCTTATCAAAGCTAAGGATGGCAGCCATGGCTCCCTTGGCTTCCTTAGTCGCCTCTTCCATAAAAGAACCACGTTTCTGCACTAAACGCAAGGTATCCGCAAAAGAAATAGTGCCCGACGCAACCAAGGCGGAATACTCTCCTAAACTCAGACCAGCCGTATATTGGACAGATATATTTTTGAATTTAGGATGAGCCTGAAAAGCGCAAAGAGCCGCCACACTCATGGTAAGAATCGCCGGCTGACAATAGGCTGTTGTCGTCAGAGTTTCTTCAGGACCTTCAAACATCACCTTGGTTAAACCATTGGCACAAATCGCATCAGCCTCATCAAAAATAGCCTTAGCCTCAGGAGAAGATTGATAAAACTCTAATCCCATCCCCACCTTTTGCGCGCCCTGACCTGGAAATATTAACGCGATGTTTTTCATAATTACCATTTCACCACATTCGCCCCGCTGACCAATCCTGCACCGAAGGCGACTAGAACGACATTGTCACCCTTCTTGATACGCCCGGATTTGACAGCTTCATAGAGGGCCACAGCGATGGATGCGGCTGACATATTGCCGTATTTATCGATGTTGATAAAAATCTTATCCTTAGGAAATTTTAACTTATTAGCTACCGCTGAAATAATGCGGTCATTCGCCTGATGAGGGACGATGCAATCCACGTCGGAAACCTTCAACTTAGCTTTCTTTAAAACAGCCTCCACCGCATCCCCCATAGAGTTGACCGCCATCTTAAATAATTCCTGGCCATGCATCACCACATAAGGAGATTTTTGTGCCGTATCTTTATGAGGATGCAACGGACTGTGAGGTTCTTCAGCCACGACGTGCATTAAATCTCCCTGATCACCAAAAGCCTGTAAGAAATCCGCCGTTATTCCACCCGATTTGACCTTACCTAACACACAAGCTCCTGCCCCGTCGCCAAAAAGCACGCAGGTGTTTCTGTCCTTCCAGTCAATCAAATTGGTGATGCGATCAGCGGCAACAACCAAAGCATTGGTCGCCATACCCGTTTGAATAAATTGTTTTGCCGTCGTCATGGCGTATAAATAACCGGAACAAGCAGCAGAAACATCAAATGCCGCTGCCTTTTTAGCGCCGATTGCTTTTTGGACCTTGCAGGCCATGGAAGGAAAACTACTATCAGGACTGATGGTAGCTACAATGATCAGATCAATTTTGTCTGCAGAAATCTTAGAATCTTTAAGGGCTTCCTGCGCAGCCTTAATGGCCAGGTCGCTGGTTCTCTCATTATTGGCGGCAATGCGTCTTTCTACAATACCCGTGCGTGTCCGGATCCATTCATCAGAGGTTTCAACGATTTTCTCTAAATCAAAATTAGTCATTCGTCTCGATGGTAAATATAACCCTAAACCTAAAAAGCCAACCTTCGTCATAAAACCTCTTTAATCTTAGCTAAAATATTATGTTCGACTTCGCTCTTGGCACAACGAATGGCATTCTTAACAGCCTTAGGGGAAGAACGACCATGACCGATAATCACCAATCCATCCACCCCAAGTAAGGGAGCCCCGCCGTATTCGGCATAATCAATCGACTTCCTTGCTTCACTTAAAGAATTCTTTAATAATAATGCCCCTAAAATGGCGATGGGATTCTTCTTAATCTCACGCTTCATTAATGTCCCCACCGACTCCATCAACCCTTCAGAAACCTTCAGCGCCACGTTGCCGACATAACCATCACAGACAATACAATCAGCCTTGCCAGTATAAATTTCATTCGCTTCCACATTACCGATAAAAGATTTAATATTTTCTTCTAAGAGCTTATAAGCTTCCTTCTCAAGTCCTGTCCCCTTACCTTCTTCAGAACCGATATTCAACAACCCCACCTTAGGATCCGCACGCCCAATCACTTCCTGAACATAAATTCTTCCCATCTTGGCATACTGAAGAAGATGTTCCGGTTTAGCCGCCGTATTGGCACCCATATCAATCATCAGATTAAAATTCTTCAAGGAAGGAATCACACAACCAATACCGGGGCGATCCACACCTGGAATCATTCCTAAAACAATGGTGGAGGCTGCCACAACAGCTCCTGTGTTCCCTGCACTGACAAAGGCATCATAACCGCCTTTTTTCAAAAGGCCGATACCAATAGTAATGGAAGATTTGCGTTTCTGACGAATAGCAACAGCGGCATGATCATCCATCTCAACAACTTCAGGAGCATGAACGATTTCGACTAATTCTTTAGGGTAGGAATACTTCTTTAACTCTGCTTCAATACGATCTTGTTGTCCAACGAAACAAATACAAACCTGATACTCTTTTATAGCTTCTATAGCGCCGGCGATAATATTAACCGGAGCATAGTCTCCACCCATAGCATCAACAACAATTTTCATGCAGTTATCCCTTATGGTTTTATTGTCATCCCTGAAAAGCCTGACTATCTAGTCAGGCTTTCAACAGGAATTAATAATATCTAAATCGGAGATCTTAAAAACTTTATTTGGCAACTTCAACAACTTGAGCGCCCTTATAAAAACCGCAGAAAGGACATACTCTGTGAGAAAGACCAGGCTTCGCGCATTGAGGACATTTGCGTAAAGAAGCAACCGTAACCTTCCAATGGGTTCTACGTGTACGGCCACGTGTTTTAGAATGTTGACGTTTTGGTAATGGCATGATGACTCTCCTTGATTGTACTCCCGCCACGGCGGGACTACGTTATTTACACTTACACTTTTCTAAATTTAGATTCACGCCGCATCCCACGCAAATCCCCTTGCAATCATCCTTACATAAAATGCGGGCAGGATTCGCTAAAATCATTTCCTGCCGTATCTCCTCGCCTAAATCGACAAATTCCAGATCCGGCGTTACTTCAAAATCAAAATAATATTCAATCTCCTGCACTTCATGAAAATCTTCCAAACAACGCGAACACATGTAACCAAAATCTGTACTGACCTTTGTTCGCGCAATAATGAGATTATCGATCCGTTCAATTCTGGCCTTAACCGTGATGGGCGAGCGCAAATCAATTTCTTCACTCGTTAATCCAAGCTGCTCCATCGTTAAGGTTTGATTGTAATCTAAACCCTTAGAATTGATATCTTTAACAAGAAACTTAATCATCGACGGAGTCGTTTTTTTAATTGTTCTTCCACAACCTTAGGGACAAAGGAAGAAATATCAGCATTTAAACTAGCCACTTCTTTCAGTATACTCGAAGATACAAAGGATACATGTTCCGATGGCATTAAGAAAACCGTTTCAACATCTTCCGCTAGACGACGATTCGTTAACGCAATTTGAAATTCATAATCAAAATCCGAAGTCATTCTAAGACCCCGAATCAGCACATTGATTTTCTTTCGTCTGGCATAGTCGATAACTAAAGAATCAAAGGTATCCACTTCAACCCCCTTAATTCCCTTAGTCACCTTCTTAAGCATCTCAACGCGTTCACCGATCGTAAAAAGAACATTCTTCGTAGAATTATTCGCAACAGCCACCACAACCTTATCAAAAACTCTGGCCGCCCTTTGGATAACATCCAGATGACCATTCGTCACAGGATCAAAGCTTCCCGGATAAATTGCAGCCTTTAAAGTAGCCATTACTCACTAACCTTTTGCATAATTGTCAGATGCGATGATCCGTATCTGCGTTCAGTCACAATTGTAAAGTTTTCAGGTATTTCCAGCAAATCAGTACGATCATACTGAGCTACCACAAAACTGCGAGGCGCTAATATATCATTGGACCCTAATAGTTTCAAGGTTTTTTTAGCCAGCTTAAGGCCATACGGAGGGTCGAAAAAAACGATATCAAAACGCTGTGTATGGTCTGACAATCTCTTAATAGTGGCCATCGCATCTCCCTGAAGGATCTTAAAAGCCCCCCCAAGTTCAATACCCAATAACTCACAGTTTTCACGGATAACCTTGGTATTCTTAGGGTCGTGCTCTACCATAACCACAGAGGCAATCCCCCGTGAAATAGCCTCCATGCTCATAGCTCCACTTCCCGCATAAAGCTCTAACATAGATAACCCCTCTAAGTCATGGCCCAAAATATCAAAAACAGCCGCCCTTAAAACACTTTGAGTGGGCCTGATCCCTGCTGGCATATAGAAATTTCGATTCTTATATTGTCCGGCGATTATTTTCATATTGATCCTCTTGAAATACAAATCCTCTTTCTCATATAAAACAACTTCTTTAGATAGATTATCAGTTTAGATATCAATAATCTCTTCATATCATCTACTGCCTAAAAACAATTTAACTATCCCAACCCAACCATCTCCTCTATCCACACCAATCTCAAGAGCTATAAATAAACCACTCCAGAACAAAAGTACAAAAAAACAAACAATCCAATATTTTATTGGAGACATCTTTTTTACCCGTTCAAGCTCCTCTTTAGTAGCAATATGTCCACGATAAGAAAGAAAAAGCACATAACCTTTCCTAGGAAGATTCCAATCTTCAATTATTTTTGTTATGTATCCAGCGGGTGCTAAAACAAAGAACCACAGGAGGATACATGAACCAAATCCAATAAAAACCACTTGAACTAATATGTCAAAATACCAACACCCCTGACCATAATATATAGCTGCTACAATACCAAATATAAAAAGAGAAATTGCAGTTAACAGTATCTTCATCTGAAATTTAATCTTTCATTAATTTATAAATTTTCTTCAATAAGACTATACCCTATCCCGCTAATAACATATCCAAATACTGCGGATACCTTTTCTTAATAACACCCTTAATCGGCGCATGTTCAGGGTTGTTTAAATGAGAATCTGCTTGAATTAAATTCCCCGCTTCAAGTCTGGCCTTCTGCAGCAGATCCATCTGCGTGATGGGATTCGCCACACGCAGCTCATTAAGCCCATGCTGATGACGACCAAAGTAATGACCTGGTCCTCTGATTTCTAAATCATATTCCGCAATCTTAAAACCATCCGTCGTTTTAACAATCGCATCCAACCTGGCCTTACCTTCTTCTGTCCCAGGATCAGAAAGTAAGAGACAAACCGCATCCTTTTCGCTTCGTCCAATACGTCCTCTTAACTGATGCAACTGACTTAAACCAAAACGCTCAGCATGCTCAATCACCATCACATTCGCATTGCCCACATCAATGCCAACTTCCAAAATCGTCGTCGCTACCAATATATCTAATTCATGCCTCTTAAACTTCTGCATTATCTCCTCTACTTCGGCCCTATCCATCTGCCCATGCACCAGAGCCAAACGCAATCCTTTAAATTCATGCGACACAAAATGATCAAAACTTTCCGTCGCTGCTTTCAGATCCAGCTTTTCACTTTCTTCCACCAGAGGATAGATGATATAGGCCTGAGTTCCCTTAGAGACCCACTGACGCACTCGTTCAAGGGTCGCCTGTGCTTTTTCCATCGGGAAATGATAGGTAGAGATCTTACCACGTCCCGGTGGCAACTCCGCAATAGTCGAGACATCCAAATCCCCATACAGCGTCAGACACAACGTTCGTGGTATTGGTGTGGCTGTCATAATCAACACATCCGGATTTGTCCCCTTCGCTGACAGCAAGGCCCGCTGATTCACACCAAACTTATGCTGCTCATCGATCACCACAAAACTTAAATGAGCAAAATCCACCGTCTGTTCCAGCAAGGCATGAGTCCCGATAATGATATCAATCTCATGCGACTTTAACTTCTGATAAAGAGCATCCTTTTGCTTTTTAGACATCCGGCTGGTTAAAAGAGCGATCCGAATACCCTTGTCACCCCCGAATGACAAAGTCTCAACAAGCTTCTTTAAACTCTCATAATGTTGATTAGCTAAAATTTCCGTGGGAGCCATAATAGCAGCTTGCGTTCCATTTGCAACAGCAGCAATACATCCAAAGAATGCCACCACGGTCTTGCCACACCCCACATCTCCTTGAAGCAACCGTAGCATGGGACGACTCTTTGTCATATCTGCTGCAATATCGTCAATAGCAGCTTGCTGACCATGAGTTAGCTTAAAGGGAAAATTCTGAGCATATTGTTTCATCAAAGAAGGGGCGATCTTATGAGCAATTCCTTCTTTCTCAATAATACTCATCCGACGAAGAATGATACAAACCTGAAATAGAAAGAACTCTTCAAAGGCCACACGCGCATTCGCCTTCTGCTGTTCCTCTAGCGTCTGAGGAAAATGAATATTTCTAATACTCTTTGCAATATCATCCAACTTACATCGACGACGAATATCGAACGGAATAATATCTTTTAAATCTGCTGCGTAAAGATTCAGGGCTGTATCGATAATCTTACGCAAATAACGCTGGCCCACTCCACGGGTTAAAGGATAGATGGGAACAATACGTCCCATGCTTAAACTTCCCTCTTCATCATCCGTCACAAACTCAAAGTCCGGCGAGACAACCTGCAGACGATTCTTAAAGAGCTCGACCTTCCCGTACAGAACCACCTTCTGACCAATTTTAAATAACTTCCCCAGATAGGGCTGATTAAACCAGACACAGAAAATCCGACCCGTATCATCACCGATCGCAATTTCTACCCTCATTTTTCTAGAAAACCAGCTCTTAGCTTCACCTCCAACCAGAACCGTTCCCATCAGAGTCTGCCATTGCCCTACCTGCAACTTAGCAATAGGGGTAAACTCTCGTCGGTCTTCATAGCGATAGGGGAAAAAGTAGAGCAGATCTTCAGCAGTCAGAATTCCTAATTCAGCCAAAAGTTTAGCCTTAGCCGGCCCGACACCTTTCACAAACTGAATAGGAATATCACTAAGATTTTGAGACATGAAATACCTAAAAACGCATGGTTTTTAAGCGTTTGGCGAGCTCTTTGCGGTAACCAGCATCAAAAACTTCTTTAAAATCGTAGACGTCTTTAAAAGTTTCGTATTGATCATCCTTGTCTCTAGCAATAATCTTATATTGCTCCAAATTAAAGATGATATTACCAAAATCTTCCGTATTTTTGATTCCCCAACGATCCAGAACAGGAATGGTCATAGGCCCAAAATTCTTCATTAAGAGCGCCTTAATTCCATCCAAGAACTGATGACCGGTAATATGCCTGGATTGCTTGAATTTCTTCTGACCAAAGCTCAACGCTTCCATGACAAATTCGTAAGCATCCGGATGATACCGAGAATCTTCCTGGTGGATGAGTGAAACTATGTTGTAAAATTCTTCATTCATAAGGCGGCATTTTACCATTAAGAGCCAAAATTACAAAAACTTTTTCAAAAAAGCACTCAAAATGAGACGAGTATGCCATAATAATCCCATGAAAAAATGGCCTTGGCTAATTTATGGTTTTTTTATCACAACAATGGCGATGGGAGCGCTTTTGGATCTCTTCTCTTCCGAATCTGTTCTTAAGATGTACTACACGATTCTGATAGGATTTAATAAATTCTACGTAATCCTTTTGATCTTAAACATCATCAGCATTCTCGTTGGATTAACAGCACCTCTGGTTGTCTTTCTTTATGCCTTTGACATCAAGAGTTCTTTGAAATTCTGGAAAACACTCTTTTGGATTCGTATTGCAATTGACTTAGTTGGCCATCATTACGACCTGCTAACGATCAAGTCCTCCTTCTTTCAAAGCCTTCCCTATGCTCTTGCTTGTATGGGCGTCTTCTTTATCCCATTAATCCCTTCTTATTTAGCTCATTATTTCTACGCTTTTAGAAAGCCCTCTAAAATTGCTTAACGACTTAAAAGTAGAATATCAATCTTTAGATTTGCTTTTTCAATCTTATAATTCACACTCACCAACCCCATATACCCCGCCTCCAGATAAAGAGTCTTAACATCCTCGACAATTTGACGGATTTGATCTTCCGATAAACGTTTATTCTGATTAGATTTCATCATCTTAATCAATCTCTGGTTATCTTTTAGAACAAAACCTGATATCACAATGCGTTTAATCAAAACACGGTTACTATTTGTCGATATTTGTTCCAAAAGCTGATTATTGCGATCTACCAGAACCTGCGCTCTGCCCACTTCAGCTACCGGAGCCGTTTGAGACCAGGCAATGCCAGGAATACACAATATAACTAATACTAAAAATATGTTTTTCATTTTTTAGATCTCCTTGTAGTGCCTCTACCTCTTATTAATAGTGATCATAGGATGATCGGATGCGTTTAACCATTTTAAGATTCTTAAAACATTATCTTCTGATAAAGCCACACACCCTGAAGTGGGCTTATCAAAACCACGCCAAATGTGTAAGAAAATGGCGCTGCCGAAACCTGGAACAATGGGATCTGTATTATATTGAATGACAAGACCCGCTTTATAAAGATCATCATCGCGTTTCATTTCTTCAAAAGACTTAGCATCCCCTAAATCTCTTTTTGTAATCAAACGATTATAATTCTTGGAATTCTGATCATCAACCCAGATATCATCCTTGGTCATAGGTTGATAGTTCATATGAGTATCTATTTTCTGATCATAACCAAAGGCAGGCCCAAGATCATAAACCCCTGAGGGTGTCTTACCGTCACCTTCTCTCTTCTGCCCAGGCTCTGCCAAACCATTTCTTCCCACCACCGCATCCATAGGCCCCAAAGCGACCTTCCACTGACCTGCTATTTTCTGCCAAGCTGTCACCTTTGCCTTAAACATCTCCCCCTTAACAGGCTCGACCACCAAAATCTGGACGGAGAACTTCTCTGCTGATCCATGAGCCAAACTAAGGAAGGGAAAAAGTATTAATAAAACAACAATCAGAGGGAATCGATGCCTCTTCATAATAAACAATCATTAAAAACCAAAGGAACCACCTTCGGCATTAAACCCTACAGCAGAAATTAAATTATCCGCATAATTAAGCTTATCTTTATTAAGACTCTCTCGGATACGCTCTTTTTCAATTAACTTCTTCATTTGCTCCTCGGAAAGAACCTTGCTTAATTTTGCGTTCGTCTCTTCTTTAATCTTACGCAGGGCTCTCTTAGTATCCGCGTTTTCTTTAATTGGCTCGCCTTCTTGCTCATTAAGTAATTTCTGACGCTTCTGCATATCCTCCTTCATGATAGGCTTGATCGCCTCATACTGAGCATCTGTTAACTGAAGAGTCGTTTTCATCCTGGCAATCACATCATAATAACCTTGCATTCCGTCGGCATAAGCCACCGCTGTTAGAAATATTGATACAACAAAAACTCCGATCCATCGATTATTCATACCCTTATTCCTTTACTCTAAGATTTAAAAAACTCTTGAACAACTAACTTGTGATCCCCCTGAATTTCAACGACGCCTTCTCCATCGGCCATATAAAACGTCCCACCACTACCCGTTTTGGATTTTAACGTCTTGGCCAGATTCTTCAAATAAGATTCCTCGCAAGGCAGGTTACTAATTAAAGTAACGACCTTGCCCTTACGTCCGGACTTATCCAATCGGATAACAGGTTTAATCGGTTTAACTTTTGGCTTAGCAGGCTCATAGGAAGGACAGCTGCATTCCTTGACCTTCTTCTGACATTGAGGACAAAGAAGATTCCCTTCGATATCCTTAGGAAAGATTGAATCTGGGATGTGGATCATAGACGCACTCTAAAAGAATGAAAATAAATTCTTTAACTAATAATTTAACAATTCACCATCGATGGAATATTTCTTAACAGGATTTTGGATTCTGCCATTTTTGTAAGTTCCCTGTTCCATCACCTTACCATTCATCCAATAGGTCGTGAAATGACCATGCTTCTGCCCCTGCGCATTATAATGAACCACGCTTCGGATGCTACCGTTGGGATAATGTTCTTTAACCGTCTTGGCAAAACTTAATGTGGAAAAAGCAAAAATACAAACAATCAGTAATGCTAATTTTCTTTTCATTTGTCCTCCTGGTTATGGGATCAATGACTGACTCTTTAAAGCAGGTGAATCTAAAAGCTTAATCTCCAGATTATTCTCAGAATAATATTTATAGGACCATGGCGTTGGAAACACAATCGCTCTTCTTCCCTCATCATCAATAACCAAGGCCGAACCCTGAGGTAAGGTCTTCTTTAAATCCGCATCACTTAAAAGAGAGTCGACCCATCTTAAAATCTTCCATGGCATCATCTCCAGATAGGAATCGGCTCCGTACTCATTTTTAAGACGATACTGGAGAACTTCAAACTGCAAAGGTCCGACGGCTCCAAGCAAGGGAGTTGTCTGATTCGATCCCTGAACCTGAAATGGCTGGACGATATCTTCCGCTAACAAATGATCGATCCCCTTACGAAACGATTTATACGAAGAGGCAACGGAATTCTGCAAATACCCAAAACACTCCGGAGCAAAGGTAGGAATTTCTTCATAAACAACCTTGGGATCAACACTTAAGGTGTCGCCGATACGAAAATCCAGCTTAGTCACAAAGCCAATGATGTCTCCTGGAAAAGCTTCACTCATAATCTCACGATCACGACCGAAAAGATTAAAAGAGTCTGATAACCGGACTTCTTTCTTAGAACGTTCATGCCAGACACTGATCCCCCGATAAAAACGTCCTGAACAAACACGAGCAAAGACAACACGGTCTCTGTGCAAGGGATTCATATTTGTCTGAGCTTTAAAAACAAAGGCAGAAAAATTAGGAGAATCTAAAGGAACAATAACACCACCGGCCTTTCTTGGCGCCGGAGGAGACGAATGATCTAAAAACCCTTGTAATAAGAATTCCACACCAAAATTATTAGCCGCGCTGCCAAAAAAGACAGGGGTTGTTTTACCCTCCAGAACTGCCTGAGGATCAAATCCATCATGAGCGCCGTCGAGCATCTCTAATTCTTCCACCACTTCTCGATAGCGTTGTTCGTACATAATCTCTTTAACAAAGGGATCTGATAAACCGTGCACGGATACAGGAGCCCTGTAGGATCCACCCGGAACACGTTCAAAGAGATGAACCTCCTTGTTGACTCGATCATAAACTCCTTTGAAATCTGGACCATTTCCCAAAGGCCAGTTCACAGGAAAAGCATGAAGCTTAAGCACCTTCTCTAATTGATCAATCAGTTCCAACGCCGACTTAGCCGGACGATCCAGTTTATTCATAAAGGTAAAAATAGGAACACCGCGCTTGCGGCAAATCTCAAATAATTTCAGCGTCTGACTTTCAATACCCTTACCCGCATCAATAACCATGATCACGGCATCAACGGCCATCAACACACGATAGGTATCTTCCGAGAAATCCTTGTGACCTGGCGTATCCAAAAGATTCATCCGATAGCCATTGTAATCAAACTGCAAGACCGTCGAAGAAATAGAAATCCCACGCTTCTTCTCCAGCTCCATCCAATCCGAAGCTGTTTCACGTTGTTGTTTCTTAGCCGTCACAGATCCCGCCAAATCCAAAGCCCCGCCATAAAGCAACAGCTTCTCTGTCAGCGTTGTCTTACCCGCATCCGGATGCGAAATAATCGCAAAGGTGCGACGACGAGCTATTTCTTCTTGGAGATTATCGTACATATTCCAGATTCAATTCCTTTGAAATTAATTCAATTTATTAATCAGATTGACCACCAAAGCCACAATAATATCTTTTTCCTTAGGATGACTTTCAGCAATCATCAGAGTTATGGCAACCAAGGCATTGTCAGCGATACGCTTTGCGCCATCCTCTTTATAAAGAATCTTGTTACGATCAAGAAACCAGACAAACAATGCCGCGGCTATACGTTTATTACCATCAGAAAAAGAGTGGTTCTTTACAACCATATAAAGAAGATTAGCGGCTTTCTCCTCTATAGTAGGATACAGATCTTTACCGCTAAAGGTTTGATAAATCGCCCCTAAAGCACTCTTAAATGATCCGTCCTTTTCTTGCCCAAATAAACTGCTACCCCCAAACTTTTGACGCATCTGTTGAATAAGTTGAATTCCCTCATTGTAAGTTAACTGATACGATTCTTTCGCAGTGGCTGATTTGATCTTAATTCGACCATGATCATAGTCATCTAAAACATCTAGGCCATAGCTGTAGTCACGAATGACTTCAAACAAACCCTTGGCTTCATCGCTTGTCAGCGCCTTGCGTTCACTTAAATCAGCTAACATTTGAACAGCACGTTGAAGATTTTTTAAATTCTCTGTTTGCTCTTTAAGTCGTTTATCATTGATGGTATATCCTTGAATCAGATGTTGTTTTAAGACGCTCGTTGCCCAAATACGAAATTGCGTACCTCGTTTAGAATTTACACGATAGCCAACTGAAATAATCATATCCAAATTATAAAATTGGGTATTATATATCTTCCCATCCGAGGCAGTATGTGCAAAAAATGCACATACTGATCCTTTCATAAGTTCATTTGATTTCAATATGTTATGAATATGCTTAGAAATAACGCTACGTTCAGTTAAAAACACTTCAGACATTTGAGCTTGCGTTAGCCAAACAGTCTCATCCTTTAATTTTACCTCTAAAGAAATCTTATTTCCTTTAGATTGAAAAAGAACAACATCTTGGATTTTTTCTGGATTTATATTTTTCATATTTATAGTTACGATTAATTATTTCAGATTAAATTCAATTAAAATTACCTAAAAAACACTCCACACATTACCATTGCTCTAATAAAAAAGCCACTCTAAAAGAATGGCCTTTTTATTCATCAATATTGAAGTTAACCTAAAACTTAATCAACTTAATAATCCACCAATACAACAGGGAGAGAACAACAACCACTAAAGAAAGCTCAAGCAAATAAAGGAAGAATTCTTTAGGTTCTATCCCGGGATTAATAATTCTGGTGCGGTCCACTCCATTGAGAGACAAAACATATGCCTCTAAATCAGCAATCTGAGCCTGAGTCAGAGCATGCGTATCTCCAAACGAAGGCATATTCGGCCCCCCGGCAACAGTATTAGGAATACCGTGTTGAAGATAAACATCAATCCGCTGCACAAAGGTGCTGGCATTCGCATTATAAACAGTACTATTAATAGGATTAAGCGCAGGAACCCCTTTAGGAGCGACGAACCCTGGTGTCTTGTTGTTGCCATTGGGTCCATGGCACATAATACAAGACTGATGGAATAAAACGGAACCGTGTTCACGATCTCCGATGATATTCACAGCTTCTCCCAAACCTGAGACGCTACCTGTTTGCTTCTCCTGATCACTCGAATCCATAGCAGGCGCAGCGGATGGTTTTCTGGTCAGAAGACTACTTAAAAATTCTACGACAGCATCCATCTGAGGATCTTTTAAACGATTAGCGTAAGACGGCATAATCGTTAAAGGATTATGGGCTTGAGGCGTCATCAGTTGCTCATGAAGCCATTCCTTCGAAGGCTTCCTTTTAACGACAGCCATAATCAAATCAGGCCCCTGTTTGTTATTAGGCCGACCCTGAATCGTATGGCATTGAGTACAGCCTTGGGTATTAAAAAGCTGTTCCCCATACTCAATCAAAACCTTGGAATCCGTCGGAGCACCCCCAGTAACCACAGGCGCCGGTGCCACAGGCATAGGCACTTCTTTAGGGGTAAGACCTTCGAGATAAGCTACCAACAGCTCAACATTGCGATGAGTTAAATGCAAATAAGGCGGCATGATTGTTTTCTTATTATGGGATTGAGGCGCATTAATCTGATCCAGCATCCATTGATGCGAACGATTATTCCCCCTCGCCATCACTAAATCCGGCCCCTGCTTGTTGCTAACAGATCCATTAGCCGTATGACATTCTGTGCACCCTAACGTCTTAAAGAGTTGCTCGCCAGTCACATCTTTCTTGCTATTAGCCAGCATAATTTCATTATTAGGGTTAACAAAAACACTATTCACATTACTTTTAAATTCAACTGCCGTCGTTGTATTGGCTCTTTCGGCTTCACTTTTATAAATATATCCAAGCCAGGTAAAATACAAAACAGCGGCAACAAAAACAAATCCACCCAATATCACAAAACCCCTCTTAAACGGATTCCTATCTTCAGTGCGATCCGTAAAAGGAAGAGATGCCATCAATAAAATAATGACCAGTGGAATACCGGCTGTTCCCAAAGGCTCCAGTGGACCTGGTAGAAATTTCAGAATCTGATACAAAAACAAGAAATTCCATTCAGGTTTTGGCGTATAAAGAGTATCCATGGGATCTGCTAAACCAGAAAATTCTGGCGGGAAAAATGCTGACAAAAACACCAATAAGAGAAATAACAAAAAGGCGACTAAAACATCTTTAAAAATTTGCTCCGGCCAGAAATATCCGACCGTCTTACGTTTTTTCTCTTCCCAGGGACCCGCCTCCCCAAATTGACGAAAGGCAATCAAATGCAAGGTAACCAATAAACCCGTCAGAAATGGAATCAGGGCCACATGCATAACGTAAATACGCATCAAAGCGGATTGCCCCATTTTACTGGCACCTTGTAGAATTAACTGAGTAAATGGCCCGACAACAGGAACACTTCCAGCAATACCAATCCCCACCTGTCCCGCCCAATATCCTTTTTTATCCCATGGCAACACAGGACCGGTAAACATAAACAACGCGGTCATCACAATCAAACCAATTCCAAAGAACCATACCAATTCTCGAGGCTTCTTATAAGAACCCCAAATAAACACACGCATAACATGTAAACCCACCACTATGGTAAAGGCCGTTCCGCCCCAATAATGCAAACCATGAACAAGCCAACCAAAAGGAACCTGCAAACGTAAATAATTTAAACTGGAATACGCATAATCAACCGTCGGGACATAATAAAAAAGCTGCCAGATACCCGTTATAATCTGAATGCTCAACAAGAACATGCACGCGCTACCTAAGGTATAAGAGAATCTCGTTCCTCCGGGGATTTCTTCATGCAAGAAATCAGTAACAAATTTAACTAAGCCTGTACGCTCATTAACCCAGTTCTTTACTTTTTGGGATAAAGGTTCTTTCATCACGATTAAGCCTCTACTTTATCAGGAATACCTGCTTTAAATTGCTTCCACTGTACAAATAATTCTCCGCCTTCAATTTTGTAAGGAAGAGAATCTAATGGTCTAGGAGAAGGACCGGCCGTACACTTACCTGCTAAATTAAAATTACTCCCATGGCAAGGACAAGCAAACTGTTTAGCATCCCAGCTGTAACGGCAGTTTAAATGAGGACACAGCGGTGAATAAACGGTTGCTTCCGTCGGGGAATGTTTAATAACCCAGATATCGTAAACAGTGCTCATCTTTAAAAATGCCTGCTCCTCTAAATCTTGAAAATTCATCTTGGTTGGAACTCCCAAAGGCATGTCAGGAAAATTAGGAACCTTAATAAATCTTTCTTCCCGCCCTCCTGCCGTTGTAGGAATCAGATAAGAAACAAACGGCCAGGTTATACTCAGGGTTAAAAGACCAAGAACTCCTCCGGTTAAACCCTTAATAAAATTACGTTTCTTAATATCTTCAGGATCTTGCGATCTGGGTGTCGACGTATGATTAGTCATTGCTTCCTTTCTGCTCCTTTATCCATCTATCATAATCCTGCTGGCTTAGAACATTAAGAACCCCGCGCATACGATAATGTCCAAGACCACATAATTGAGAACAAACAATTTCAAATTGTCCTATTTGAGTCGGAGTAAACCAAACCATCGTCGCCATTCCAGGAATAACATCCTGCTTGACACGCATCGCCGGAATACCAAGACTGTGAATAACATCCTTACTGGTCAATGAAAGCATGACAACCTTATTCACAGGGACATAAATCTGATTCATCGTCGCTATATCGTCCTTACCATTAGGATCATTGGGATCCAAACCTAAAGGATTATCATCTAAAAACTTTGCGCCAACCCGACCAAACTTGCCATCAGGCCCTGCATAATGAACATTCCAGGCGAATTGCTGAGCTAAAACCTTAATCTCTAAAACATTTTTAACTTCTGGCTTAGATGCCACATGAACAGCCCAGAAAGGAATTGAAAACGCAAAAAGAAGCAAGAACTCTAACGCTGCCACGGCCCATTCCACAACGGTAGATATCTTAGAGGCCTTAGAATCAGTATTCTGAACCTTAGGATTATTCGTTTTTCGAAACTTAATCAAAACGACAATAAAATAAACTGCCCAACCGACAAACAGAATAAGAATCAGACCGTGAATCAAGTACATCAACGTATCAATGTCTCGACCTTCCACAGAAGCTAACGGCGGCATAGGAAAAATTGTTTTTAAGATATCCATGATTTAATTAACCGAGTATTCGCTGGGCGTTCTTGGAGAAAAAAGAATATCCCAAGCAGGCCAAAATAATAAAGATAAGAAAAAGATAAACGTAAAAAACAAAATCAGATGAATGGTTTTCTTCTTGGTCATCAGATGCATAAAATAAAAACCTACCAAGCCTACTTCAAAACAAGCAATTAAAACAATCAGCGCAATTCCCAACGCTCCTAATTTTAAATGACTAATCCCCACAATCAGGGCCGTTAAACAAATCATCCCGATGTAAATTAATATGTCTTTGCTGGAATCTGTCTTTTTGTGTGTTGAGTTCATATTTAAAGAAGATACATGGTTGAAAATAAGAATATCCAGACGATATCAATAAAATGCCAATAAAGACCGGCCACTTCCACTCGATTGATAAACCACTGAGGGTTTGTCTTCCAAAGACGACTTCCTGGTCCTACATAATACAAATTAACGACCACCCCTCCTAAAATGTGCAGCGCATGCAATCCTGTCATCAAAAAATACAACGCTAAAAAAACACTCTTCTTGGGGTACTCATGATTCATAAAATGCTGGGCATACTCAAAACCCTTAAAACCTAAAAAAAGAATGGCAAAGGCAATCGTCAACCACATAAACTTTCGAAATTTCTTAAAATTATTTTCTTTAAGACCAGACCAAGCCTTAATAATAAACATACTAGACGTCAGAAGAATAATACTATTTAAGGCCCCAATAGGAACATTTAAGTAATCCGACTGCACGGGCCAGGACAAGGAGCCTACCCTTAAAAGAATATAAGAAGAAAACAAAGAACCAAAAAGCATTACTTCTGAGGCTAGAAAAAGCCAAATACCAAACTTGGCATTATAAAGCCCGGTATCTTCTCTGCTTTCTACTTTATAAGGAATCATCTCTTCTTCATGCTGCATATCTCTTTCCCTTCATTAAATATCTTTTTGATCTTGAGGGCTATAATCTTTAGGTGCCCCTTCAAGACTATATCCATATGGCCCTCGATAAACCGTGATTTTCTTTATAAAATTGCCATGGGGAGGTGGAGTTGGTGTCGCCCACTCTAAAGTTGTTGATTCCCATGGATTGTCGGATGTAACCTTTTCTCCAGAAAAAATACTCCAGAAGAAATTAAAAATAAAAGGAACCTGGGCAATCGCCATTACCCACACAGCCCAGGAAATAATGACATTCCAATATAGGACATCATGCATAAATAAATACGATTCTCCCCCGTCGTATAATCGACGATTAACTCCGGCAATCCCCTGAATCATCATCGGAAAGAAAATTAAATTCATGCAGATCAATGTCGGCCAAAAGTGCAGACGACCTAAGAATTCATTCATCTTGCGACCTGTTGCCTTAGGAAACCAATAGTAGATGCCCGCAAAGATGGCAAAAATAACACCGGGCGCCACCACATAATGGAAATGTCCGATAACATAGTAAGTATCATGCAACGGCACATCTGTGGTCGCAAGACCTAGAGGCAACCCTGTCAATCCTCCAAACCCAAACATAGGCAGAAATGCTAATGCAAAAAGCATAGGAGAATTAAATCGAATCGACCCACCCCATAAGGTGATAAACAACGCGGAAATAACAATGACGGAAGGAATAGAAACCATCATCGTCGTTGTCTGAAAGAAAGATGTTACGTTGGTTCCCATCCCTGTTAAATACATATGATGAGACCAAACGATGAAGGACAAGAAGCCAAGGAAAATAACAGAATATCTCATGTAATTAAAACCGCTTACTGCTTTACGCGTATTGTTAGCGATGATTTCCGTAACAATTCCCAGAGCTGGCAAAATAATAACGTAAACTTCAGGATGGCCCAAGAACCAGAATAAATGCTGCCACAGTAAGGCATTCCCTCCACCACTATAGTTAGTTAACGTCTGACCAGCTACTGCCAGACCACTTGGCAAAAAGAAACTTGTTCCTAATAAACGATCAAACAACTGCATAAAGGCAGCCCCTTCTAAGGGTGGAAAAGCTAAGAGTAACAAGAAAGCGGTGACTAATTGCGCCCAGACCAAGAATGGCATACGTTCAAACGTCATTCCCGGGGCTCTGAGTTGAAAAATAGTCACAATGACATTAATAGAGGAAAACAACGAGGAAACAATGATTAAGAACATCCCAAACAACCAGATCGTCTGCCCATCATGAGCCATATCTGCCAAAGGTGGATAGGCGGTCCATCCATTAGCGGTGGGTCCCCCGGGCAAGAAAAAACTAAGCAACATCAAAATACCAGCGACAAAGAAAATCCAATAACTCAACATATTTAATCTTGGGAAAGCCATGTCCTTTGCGCCGATTTGTAAAGGAACTAAATAATTTCCAAATCCGCCAAACCCTAATGGAACCACCCCTAAGAAAACCATGATGGTGCCGTGCATGGCTCCAAGTTGATTATAAAATTGGGGAAGCATAATACCGCCTGGCATATTTTCTTGACCAAACATATTGCCAAGACCAGGCAAAACCTGACCAGGATAGGCCAATTGCCAACGCATCAACATCATCAATCCAAAACCAAACAGAAGAAAGAAAAGACTCGTTAACCCATACTGAATGCCAATAATCTTATGATCTGTGGAAAAAATGTACTTT
>JADFYF010000027.1 GCA_015233165.1 Candidatus Omnitrophota bacterium | reverse complement strand
ACCTCCAAGCCTTCAAGAAGGGTGTTTACAACTATATCAAGGAAGAACCAGATCCAGCGACTAACCAAACAGTCCCTCGTAAATACTTTTCTGGTGGATGCAAGATGGATATGGCTATTCTTGCCTTTACGCCTACTCTTGGACAACTGCCGGATGCGGCTATGAAGGTGGACGTTAATTTGGATGTGATTGGTCCTCTTAGGGATAAGGGTGGACCTAAGCTTGAGACCAATGGTTTCTTATCAATAGAAGAGGAGGCTTCCTATTTATTGGAGCTTTATAAAAATGCTCAAAATGAAAATGAGCGCTCAGCTATAGGTTGGAACAAAATATCTATTGTTGTTCATAAGGCCCCTAGAGAATTTGTTTCTTTTTTTACCCATGAGTTAAAGAAATCCAAAAGTCCTCAGGAGATTTATTTAGCTTTGAATATACTGACAGATTGTTTGATGCGTCTTTATCCTAAAGAATTTGGTGAAGATAGTTTGGGTATCATTCCTGAAATTGAAGAAGCGACAACGACTATTCTTGATTCACTGGAGAAATTAAGTGATATTGGGGAGCAAAAGAAAGATTTTGGGAATCATGGCTTGTATACTCTTTTGATTCACTTTCCTACGATGTATCCGCTGGTTTTAAACAAATTAAAGACATTAAAAGAGGAGTCACCATTAGCTGTAGAGTTAGATAGAACCTTACGTAATGCAGGGAATAATATTGTTTCACGTAATCGAACTTATCAAAGTGCCTTAGGATCAACCAGTTTCTTTAATTTACCTATGATGGGAGAAGATATTGATGCTGGGATTACCTATGGTTTACCCATCACAATTAGTGATTATCAGGAGCTTTATTTACAAACACTTATTTATTTGGGTATTGCACAAAGATATCGTAAAGATTGGAGTTATACCTATGGACAAAATGTATTTCCTAATAGAGAAAGAGTGATGGAGCTTTTGTGGCAAGGTTTTGAAAAAGAAATGCAATTCATAAGAGCCAAGTATGTAGGACGACATACGGAAGAAGAAAGAGATGAGATTTCAAAGAGGTTCATGGCTGATGTGCATCATCTTGATATCCGTTACAACAAGTTAATTTCTATGCTCCTTATGGCTCCTCATGGAGGCAATCTGGGATCATTAGCTGTTCAATTGTTTAGTAGTAAGGAAGAAGAGAAGGATTTGATTCGAAAAGCAGGCGAATGGTTATTTTGGCTTTCCATTTTTGGACATCCTGATGCCCAAAGGGCATTAAAAGCGGTAGGAAAATGGGAGGAGCAGGTTCTTAGGTGGAAGGTTGAGAATCAAAGATTAAATGATGAAAATAATTTAGGAAAGTTTAAGTTTGATCAGGCGATGGTCACCCAACCATCCAATATTTATTCATATGAAGAGTTTGGAGCAATGGCGGATGAGAATAGGCATGTAAGTTTAAAAGATGTTGAGGCTTTTACATTAAGAATGGTTACGCCACAAGGGGAACTTTTACCGGTAGCACAGAGACGGTCGAATAAGACATTTGGCATCACTGAAGTTGCCTTTGTTTTGCAAGGAGAAACTCGTCAGCGTATGGTTGAATTTCAGCAGGCATTAAAACAATTGTTAGGTAAGAAAGTTTATCTGGTCGATGAGAATAAGCTGCATCTGACCACGCAGGGATTAGAACAATTGGCATCGCATTCAGGATTAGATCAAATAGATCTCAATGAGAAGTCAATTTTAGATGTCAGAAATAAAGCACGTTCTATAGAAACGCCTGCTTTTAAAGTTCAGGTTTCCGGATTGAACTTTAATCCACAAGCAGGAATATTCTGGGAATTAAAGCCCTATGCCACTGACCTGGCCCATGATCCTGTTTATCAAAGACGTAACGTTTGGGAATCTTTAGGAGTATCTAAGTCTTTACGCCCTCCTCATATTACAGCAGCTTATTTGACACAGGAGTTAACACCGACAGAACAGGGGGAACTAAGAAATCTGTTGAATCGTTATAGCGATGGGACGCCTTTTAGAGATCTTGCATTTGATCAATTGAATGTGATCGCTTATTCCAACTTTGCTTTCAATGCTAGTTCTACTGAGAAGGATCCGGGCTACGTTGTTTTAGAATCCGTTCCATTAAAGAAATCTCTTCAGGCGGATGATGAGGCGATGACAACGGATGCTATGCAGAGAATGTTATATCCTTATTTAAAAGCCAAGGGAATGGATTTGCCGGATCAGGAGTTATTGCCGGTGAAATGGATTGGTCGGGGGATGTTGACTAAGGTCATAGGGTTCAATGGAATAGCTTATAGAATTATTAATGCGCCTGATGTTGAACGTGAAAATGAAGAAGCTCAATTTAGAATCCTAGGAAAAGAAGGGGTTAGTCCTCGTTTATTAGGTAAGGGTTGGGTGGTTTTAGAAGACGGGCAGCCCCATCGTGTGTTTGAGGTTGAAGAGGTGATTGGACAGTCTATTGAGAAGTATCAAGAGGGCTTAGATGATCAGGACATTAAATATCTGGAAGAATTAATAGATTATTTTCGTGTTCATAATCTGGATTATCGTGATTTAAAACCTGAGAACATTGTTATTGGTTCAATCCGTCGACAAGGGAAACTTTTACCTAGAAAGGCTTACGCGGTGGATGTGAGCCATATTCATTTATTGGATATTCCTAACAATTATGATGCTCACATTGATAGATATTTAGAATCATTGAAGATTTTTAGATGGGAACGTTTTGATCGTAAGGGTCGTTTAAAGGAGTTCTTATCTTCAAAGAAAGAAAAGCCCCAAGAGGAAATGCCGCTTGATTTAAAAGATTATCCTTTGTTTGAATCGCCAGCTGTTTATGAACGAGGTGGGGTTCATGATCAAGCGCAGTTAAGTCGCAGTTTTGATGAAGAACATGTGATTCAAAGTAAGAAGTCTATATTAAAGGGAGCAGAGAATGTTTCTAAAGATTCAGTGACGGTTCTTGGCGTGGGTTCAGCGAATGACATTCCTTTATTAGAGCTATGTGAGATGTTTGATAAGGTTAATCTGGTTGATATTGATCCCATAGTGGTTCAAAGAGCTTTGGCTAAGATTCCTGCGGATGCTGTTGATTTTAAAGGGAGATTGTTAAGTCGTAAGATCAAGGAGCGTATTCGTGATATTACCGGTGGACAGGTGACGGAGTTAAAGGAGAAGGCTTTAAAAATTATTAAAACTTCAAAGACGGCTAAGGAGGCGGAAAACAAGATTGCCCTTTTGTTTAAGAATTTTAAATTCACAGTTTCTAAGGACATCGCTAAAGAATTAAAAGCCTCCTATGTTGTGTCGTCGGTGGTGGCCACCCAGTTGGGTGTTTATATGTATGATTCTATTTTGAAATCGTTCACGAATCAATTTCAACAGAAGGTGACCCTGGGTGATCCGTTAGAAAAAAGTATTCAGGAAATTAATCAGAAGATTCTCAGTCAGCACATGGAGTTGTTGTGGAGTACGCTTAACCCTGCTGGGAAGGTGTACTTCTCGGTGGATGCAAAGCGTCTTGCTATTCTTGGTTTCTTAACGGATGAGAAGTATGCGGCTATTACCGATGAGCTTAAACGCAATGGATGGTTTGATCGGTTAGATGAGCGTGAAAGACTTGTTTTTAAGGACAGGTTTCGATCCTATGTTCAAGGTTTAACAGGAAAATATGGTTTGGAGTTGGATGTTTATGTCGATGGTACTTTTGAGAGTTTATTTGATGACAAGCGGGCGTATTTTAACTTAAGTATTCCTACTAGACGTTATTTATTGGGCGCAGCTTTAAATCTGGTTGTATCTCATAGTATTAATTTTGATAAAGAGAAAGAGCTGATTGATGATGTTGTTAACAAAGCCAAAGAGTTGAGTTCAAGAACAGTGATTAATAAAATGCCTAGCGATTTTCAACCAACGCTGAAGGGTCGGTTGGAAGTGGATCAAACGTTAGAACCATGGCAATGGATCAATAACGTCAGAGCCCTGGCCGCTGGACAAGGAGGCGTCTATGAGGTGGAAGGTTATATGATGTCTCGTCGGGATAAGGCGATGACGGTAGAAAAGAAAGAAGAAGAACTTATAGGCTATCTCATGGGGCAGGGGAAGGATAAGTTTAATATAGAAGCTTTGGCCAGATGGGGAGAAGAGCAATTAGGATGGGATAGCAATGAACTTTTCGAAGCCATTAGGCGTTTATCGGAAGGTAAACGGTTTAAACCTAATCCGGATACTGAACCTAAGAAATGGACATCTTTTCTTCCTACCTATAACGAAGATGGAACTGCCACAGGCGATGTGAGCAGCTATTGGGCTTTAAAGACAAATGGTGGAAATTGGCATAAGACGGTCCACACCTTTATTCTCAGTTCTCAAGGGAAGTTATATCTTCAAATCCGCAGCGATGGTACTTTGGATGCGTCCGCTGCGGGAGGGATTGATATCGGTTTAAATCCACAAAGCGCTGCGGTTAAAGAGGCCCAGGAGGAGCTGGAGTTACCTCTTAATCCCAATGATCTTCGAGCAGTGAAGAATCCGATGCCAGGGTCTAAGGGCATGTTTCGTGCGGATTTTAACACTCAGACGGTCAATGAATCAATCGAGAAGGGTGTTTTCCATTCACCTGCAACCCAGCTTCCTGGACGAGAAATGTCGAATGTTTTCTTTCATCAATTGTCCTCTGACCAAGAAGAGATATGGAAGAAGAAAACAAATCATGGGATCATTTCTTTAGATCAGTTGGAACAATATAAGAGAGAGAAAAATAACAGATTTAATGAGGAAGTCTTAGGGATAGTGGAAGTGGAACCTCAAGAATTTATGGATTATTACCAAAAACTAGATCTTGAAGGTCGAAAAGCCAAACTAGCCCAAGGCTTCCGCGCCCTGCTGGCGCATTCTTATGTTCAAGATGTTCTGTTAGGAAAGCAGGCGATGACTATTAGGGAAATGATGGAGAAGCAAGTTGTTGACCAGTGGGAATCAGTCAAAGAGGCAAGGAGCTTCTCTGGAGTTTTAAGATCTTCTTCAATAGATGATAAATATAATGATCAAGGGAAGGCTAAACCTTTTCATGGATTGACAACAGGTATCTGGTTTGAAGAAGAATACATGAAAGATTTTCATACCAAGCTTATTAATTTTCAAAATAAATTCCGAAAATTATTAGAAAAGCAGGGGATTGATCATCTATTCGCATTTCCATCGGCATCTAGCCTGCATTTAACAATTAATGATTTGCTGACAACCAGTGAATTAATCAGTAGAAATACAGGTAATCCAGAAAATCAAAGACAGTGGCCGGACGAATTGATTCGGTTAAGTAAGAAATTTAATTTAAAACTCGAGAGCCCCTTACCTTTTGAAATTGAAGATTTTGTGGTCAAGAAAGTACAATTAGCTTTTCAGGAAATTTCTTCTCGAGGTCTTGGAGAGTTGGCCTTTGAGTCGAGAACCATGACTACCAGACCTGGTAGGAATTTTGCTCTTGTCGTATTTCCTAAAGATGGAACAGATGATGTCAAGATCGCACGTGTCAGAGAAATTATTTTTCAAAAGACTGGAATTAAATTGGACAACTTTTTTGGTCATATTACCTTAGCTTTTCAAGTTAAAGATATGAGTAAGGAGCAATATGAGAAATATTATCAGGTTTTACAACAAATTAAGGATGAGAAAATAGGCGGATTTATTGCCAAGCGTTTGGAACTAAGAGCATTTTCTGAATTAGCAAGGTTTGAGAATCCTCTAAAGACTGTTGATTTAGTAAAACAAACGGGCGATTTCACGCAAACGGATGGATTAGAAATTAGAGAAAATAAAATTAGAAATATTTATAAAATTTTACAATGGCTTGCTCAAAGAGATGATTTACCTCAGGATTACAATTTAATTTGGATTATGGGTTCGAGATTCTTGGCGCCTGTTGAACAAGGACTCAAACTTTATAATAGGAGTAAACCCATGAAGTCAAAAATTATTATTACAGGAGGGATCGGCAGGGATAGTACCTCTATGAGAAAACTTAATTTAGCCCCTAAGGTTCAAAGCGTTTTAAATGATATTTTAGACGAAATGTTAAGTATTAAAGAACATCATGGAATAAATGACATGTGGGACAAGCTTGGTAGAGGATTTCATATTAGACGAGGGAGGGATGCAGAGATCATTGATCAACGACAACGAAATGTATTAGAGCCAGGCCATATGGAGTGGATAGGTTTTTACAAAACATTTTTATCAGCAAATAATATCGTTGATCCGCAATTAGAACATGTGGGCCATCCTGGAGAAATAACTATCGAAGAACATATGATTAACCGTTTAATAGACCCAAGTACTAGAGAAGATTCATTGGTTCCTGAAGCTTTAGTCTATTATGCTCAATTAATATCTGAAGGTGTTGATCCTGCAGATATTGTCATTGATGCGCAGTCTACCACCGGGCTTGAAAATGTCACCTATGGCGCACAAGTGTTGAATGATCAGAAAATATTGCCCAAGAACATTGTTCTTGTTCAAATAGATGATATACAACGAAGAGCCAAAGCTGCCTTACAAAAACAGCTTCCTAAGTATTTAGTGCAATCGAATGGTCAGCCATTTGCGATTTATAGTTATGCTCCCAGGGTTCATAGCTTGGAAGATTTAGGGAAAATGTCAGATGTTCAATTAAATGACATACAACAGCGTGTCGTTGGGGAATTGACCAAATTTGCCTCATTTTATGCTAATGGAAGTATTGTGCAGGTTGAAATTCCTCAAGATATTTTACAGGCTTCGGATGCTTTAAAGACTAATTCAGCGATGGTAATCAATGGTAACAACGCCCAAACAGCTCCAAAGAAGGATCAGGCGATGACTGGGCCTGGTGGTATCGATCTTACCTCTGACAAAGCCATGCAAGTTCAGAGTTCGGGTGAAGGGATTCAATTCCATATTGATTCCGCCCAACTAGCTCAGCTTCAGAACGCTTCAGGCTTTAGCCCAATTATTGTGAGTATGCAGAGGATTACAGATATTAAAGGTTTTTTAATGTCTCAATAACTTCTGCGTTGTGTCCTTCAGGCTTCACCTTCTCGAAGATCTTGGCGATTTTGCCTTCCTTGTTGATGATAAAGGTGGTACGGGCAACGCCCATATACTTCTTGCCGTACATGGATTTTTCCACCCATACGCCATAATCTTTACACATCTGTTTGTCTTCATCAGCCAGAAGAGGAAAGGGTAGGCTGAATTTGTTGATGAAGTTCTCGTGGGATTTGACGCTGTCCGGGCTGATTCCCAGAATCACAGCGCCTAATTGTTCAATCTCCTTGTAGCTGTCACGAAATCCGCAGGCTTCAACGGTGCAGCCGGGCGTGTTGTCCTTAGGGTAGAAGAACAGAACAACATTTTTGTCTTTGAGTTCTTTGAGAGCAAAGGTTTGGCGACTATTGGCGAGCAGTTTGAAATCAGGAGCGTTTTTGCCTTCTTTGGGTATAGACATATATGACCTTTCTAATTGTCATCCCTGCCGGTAGGTAGGATTGGCTAAACTTCTAGTTTCCCGACTAAAACGTTCGGGAACGACAGATGATATTATTCGTATTTTTGCCAGGTTTTATTTTTATAGATTTCTTTGACCCGTTGATTGTCCGGCAGGCCATCTTCCAAAGGCCAGGCGGTGGCTTCTAGTTTGTTGCCGTCGATATCATAGAAATACAAAGACCAGCTCTTGGAACGTTTCTTCGCATATTCAATCTGAACTTCGTGGCGTTCTAAATGTTCAATCATAGGGACAAAGTCATTGGAGTGAATGCGAAAAGAAAAATGATTAGCGCCTAAGCCTTCATGGGCAAAGGGGTGATTGTTACTCAAATCTGTCGCCTGAATGATACCTATGAGGGATGGTCCGCAGTCTAAGAAGTATTCAATGCCTGCTTTGGATGGTTCTCGTCGGGTAATGGACAAGCCGATGACTTCCGTATAAAATTTAAGCGTCTTCTCTAAATCCCTCACGTTAAAGGCGACGTGATCGATACAGTGAATTTTGATCACATCTTAATCCTTTGATCAATCTTTCGTTGTTTGAAAGTCAGAACTTCGCTGTATCCAACAGATTTTGCTAAGGCGATGGCTTTATCAAAATCACGACCCACATCATTAGGGCTATGAGCATCAGATCCTAGGGTTAAGGGAACACCGGCTTCCTGATAAATTTTGAGACAGTTAGGAGCAGGGTACATTTCACCGATAGGTTTATATAAACCAGCTGTATTGATTTCTATAGCGACACCACAGTCTTTGAAGGTTTTGGCGGTGGCTTTGATTTCACGGGTTAAATCTACGGTTGGACGAGCCCCAAACTTTTTAGGCAGGTCGCAGTGCCCTATGATATCAAATAATCCGGATTTGGCGGACTGTTGAAGAAGTTTGTAGTATTTACGGTAGACATCATTGACATCGTAAATCTTCCAGTATTCTTTGACCGTAGGATTCGGATCATCAAAGGCCCAGTTATCAATAAAGTGAACCGATCCGATAATGTAGTCGTAATTATAGCTGTTAATGAGGGCCTTTGTTTTCGTCTCATATCCGGGAATAAAGTCAGCTTCAATGCCTATCTTGACGGTGATTTGAGAGTTGAAACGTTTTTGGACATCCTCAATCATTTGATGATATTGAGGGAGTTCATCAAATGTCATCGTTACTCCAGGCATACGTTGATGAAGCATGGGGGCATGATCAGAGAACCCGACTTCTTTTAAGCCAACCTTAATACCGGCTTTAACGTATTCTTCGGGGGTTCCTATGGCGTGTCCACAAAGGGGGGTGTGCATGTGATAGTCGGCGTAAATCATGGAGGGGATTATAGCATTAGACACAAAATAGTCCATATGGTAATATTCCAAATCTCTCTGTTCCCCTCCCCCTTGTGGGAGGGGCTAGGGGAGGGGAAAGTAATGATCATTGTTTTTATTACCCCCCGCCCTAACCCTCCCCACAAGGGGGAGGGAATTCATATAAAAGGAAAGCATATGGAAGAGCATTTTCGTCAGATTATAGTAGCCGTCGGAGAAGATCCTAAGCGAGAAGGGTTGCTTAAGACTCCTTATAGAGCGGCCCGTGCTTTTGAATTCATGACGCAGGGTTATAAGAAAGATATTAAAGAAGTTGTGAACGGAGCCATTTTTACTTCGGACAGTGATGAAATGGTCATTGTTAAGGATATTGAGCTTTACTCCATGTGTGAGCATCATTTGTTGCCGTTTTTGGGAAGAGTTCATGTGGGATATGTTCCTAATGGAAAAATCATTGGTTTATCAAAGATTGCCCGCATCGTCGATATGTATGCCCGTCGTCTTCAGGTTCAGGAAAATCTCACGAAGGAAATTGCTAAAACCCTGATGGAGGTCACAGGCGCGTTAGGGGTAGGAGTTGTGATTGAAGCCAAGCATTTGTGTATGATGATGCGTGGTGTTGAGAAACAAAACTCGTCGATGAAAACTTCCTGTCTTCTTGGTGTTTTTAGAAAAGATGATGCCTGTCGCAAGGAATTTTTAAGTTTAATCCAATAGTAGGGAAGGGTTTTAAACCCTTCCGTACATCTATGAAAAATAAATCTAAAGGAACAGCTTTAGTCACCGGTGCTGCCAAACGCTTAGGTCAGGCGGTGGCTTTGCATTTGGCTGATCAGGGGTATTCGATCGCCCTTCACTATAATAGCTCTAAGGCGGAGGCTATGAAGACTGCCGCTTTTATTTATAAAAAGGGAGTACGCTGTGAGCTCTTTGCCTGTGATTTAGCGGATCCTAAAGAGGCTCTTCGTTTAATGGCTCAGGTGCATCAGGCGTTTCCTGATCTGAATCTTCTTATCAACAGTGCCTCCATCTTTGTTCCCAATACCTTTGGCGCTCAGGATTTGACCTTATTTAATGCTCATTGGAATATTAATTTCAAAGCGCCTTATATTCTATCCTGTGAATTTGTTCGATTGGTGAAGCAGGGGGGGATTATTAATTTTATTGATACCAATGTCGTCAAGAACAGTTCTCGTTATTCTGATTATCTTTTGAGTAAAAAGGCTTTGGCAGAGTTTACGAAGATGGCCGCAGTGTCGTTTGGGGAGGCTATTCGGGTTAATGGCATATCTCCTGGCATGATTTTGACTCCTGTGAATAGTCAAAAGGATGATCGTGAAATCCGTGCCAAGAAAATTCCTTTAAAATCAGTGGGGAATCCTCAATATATTTTAGATACAATCGACTTTTTATTAAAAAATACCTACGTCACCGGTCAAATCATTGCGGTTGATGGGGGGGAGCAATTGGTGTAGGGGCGATTACTAATCGCCCGTACGGAAAGATTTTATGGCCATCATTGATATTGTAGATCTCAAAGTAAGAACCATCATCGGCACCCATCCCTGGGAGCGGGAAAATAAACAGGAACTGATTATTAATATCAGTCTGGAGTATGACGCATCCAAAGCCAGCCGTTCCGATAATCTTAAGGATGCGATTGATTACGAGCAAATCACCAAGGCTGTGATTAAAACGGTCGAAAATTCTCAGTGTCATTTATTAGAGAAACTGGCTGCTAAGGTGATGGATAAGATTAAAGGTTTCCAAGGACTCCAAAAGGTTTCCTTGCGTATTGATAAACCCCAAGCTTTAGCGGAAGCTCGCAGTATTTCTTACATAATTAACGGTTAATGATAGATTTTTCTTAAAAAGTATTGCCTTAAGACTTGTTACAAGATATATTAAAAAGATGATTTCACTTCTTCCTGATTACATATATATTTTATTTTTCTTTTTTCTAGGCATTGTTTTTGTTGCGTCCGCATTTGCTGTTTCTTGGTTTTTACGTCCACGTGATCCAAGTGTTGCAAAAAATTCTCCGTATGAATGTGGTGAAATTATTAAAGGGGATTCCAGAGGGCAGTTCAATGTCCGCTATTATCTTTATGCTTTAATTTTTGTTATTTTTGATGTGGAAATTCTTTTTACCATGCCTTGGGCGGTTGTTTTTCGTCAATTAGGGATGGTTGCCTATTTAGAAATGGTAGTTTTTATTTTGATCCTAGCATTAGGGCTTTTTTATGCTTGGAAAAAAGGAGCCCTTCAATGGCAGTAAATGAAAGAATTCCTGGAGATCGTTTAATCGAAAAGTTTCCCGGCGGAGAAATTATTCTTACTAAAAGTGAAGATCTTCTTAAATGGGCTAAAGGTTCTTCGTTGTGGCCTTTAACCTTTGGATTATCTTGTTGTGCGATTGAAATGATGGCGACAGGAGCCTCTCGTTTTGACATTGACCGTATTGGTTCAGGAGTTTTTCGTGGTAGTCCCCGTCAGTGTGATGTGATGATTGTAGCAGGCACCATTTGCGTCAAAATGGGGGATTGTCTTAAGAAGCTTTACGCTCAGATGCCAGAGCCTAAATATGTCATCGCTATGGGGAATTGTGCTATAGGAGGGGGTATTTTCTTTTACGACACTTATTCCGTCGTTAAAGGAACAGAAGCATTAGGTGTTCCCGTTGATGTTTTTGTGGCGGGTTGTCCTCCTCGTCCAGAAAATTTATTACATGGTATTATGAAACTTCAGGAAAAAATTAAGCATGCAAAACAGCGAAATTCTGTCTCTGATCAAAAATAAATTCCCAGAGCTTTTAGCCGAAGAAACACCTCATGGCTTGGTCATTCCAAAAACAAACCTTTTGGATGTGGCTCGTTTTCTCAAAACAGAACTAGGTTTTGAAAACTGTCATTGTGTGACAGCTGTGGATCGTAAAGACAGGATAGAAGTGGTTTATCATTTTTATTCTTTTACATATCACTTTATGCTTACGTTAAAAATTATTTTGTCCATGAATGATTTAACTGTTGAATCTGTAGCATCCCTTTGGCGTTCGGCCGATTGGTTAGAAAGGGAAGTTTACGACCTGTTTGGTGTAAGGTTTCTTAATCATCCCGATTTAAGAAGAATCATGAATCCTGATGAATGGACGGATTATCCCCTCCGGAAAGATTTTAAAAGAGAAGACTTTATACCTAGACCAGTATCTCCGGGACTTAAAGGATAAGTATGGGTGATTTAGTAACTATTAACATGGGGCCGCAGCATCCGTCTACACATGGAGTGCTCTATTTAGAACTCCAATTAGACGGTGAGGTTGTCGTCGGATGCAAAACCCATTTAGGTTATTTGCATCGCAGTATTGAAAAGATTGCTGAAAATCGCACCTACACACAGTTTATTCCATTTACAGATCGTTTAGATTATCTAGCCTCTATGAATAATAATTTAGGCTATTGCCTTGCGGTGGAAAAATTACTCAATGTCGCTGTGACTCCTCGAGCCCAGTATTTACGAGTGATCATCGCAGAGCTTAACCGTGTGGTTAGTCATTTGGTGGCTATTGGAACCTTCGCCCAAGATTTGGGTGCTTATGCGACTCCACTTTTTTATGCCTTTAGCGATCGTGAAAAAATCGTTGAATTATTTGATTCTATTTGCGGTAGCCGATTGACCTATAACTATATGCGCATAGGAGGGGTTAGTGGCGATATTCCAGCGGGTACAGAACAGGTCATTAAAGATTTTATTAAATACGAACGCAAACAACTCATCGAATATAATGAACTTCTAACCTATAATGCCATTTTCTTGGCTCGTTCTAAGAATATTGGCATTCTTTCTAAAGAAGCAGCGATTAACTATAGCGTCACGGGTCCTATTTTACGTGCTTCAGGGGTTAAATGGGATTTACGCAAAGAAGAACCTTATTTGGTCTATGATCAATTTAATTTTGATATTCCCGTTGGGACTGTGGGTGATTCCTGGGATCGATTTAAGGTTAAACTGGATGAAATAGAACAAAGTTTGCGGATTATTGAACAAGCTATTGGAGCTATTCCCGAAGGTAATCCTGTTTCTAAAGTGAACAGAGTTTTTCGTGGAACAGGGGAAATCTATCTGCGTACAGAAAATCCTCGAGGAGAATTAGGATTTTATTTAGTCGCTGAGGGAGGTTTTAATCCTACCCGTTGTAAAATTCGGTCTCCGTCGTTTTCTAATCTGAGTGCTCTTGAAGAATTAATTAAGGGACTTAATATTTCCGATGCGGTTTGTGTCTTAGGAAGTCTTGATATAGTCATGGGAGAAATAGATCGATGATACCAATGCTTCTTTCCGGACTAGCCGCTATCGGTTTTATTGCTTTTTCAGCTATGTTTTTAATTTGGCTTGAAAGAAAGATATCTGCTTGGATACAAAATCGTATGGGCCCTATGATGACAGGTTTTCATGGGACACTTCAGCCCATTGCCGATACGATCAAACTGTTATTAAAAGAAGACATTGTTCCTAAAGGAGTCGATTTTCTTTCCTGGTGGTTAGCTCCATTTTTTGTCACTGTTCCTGTGGTCATGGCTTTCTTAGTCATCCCTTTTAGTCCTAAATGGATTGCTTTGGACTTAAATGTAGGGGTTGTTTATATTTGTTCTGTTACCTCATTATGTGTTTTAGGAATTTTTATGGCAGGGTGGGGATCTAATAATAAGTATTCTCTTCTAGGTGGGATGAGATCTGCTGCTCAAATTATTAGCTATGAGGTTCCTCTTTTATTGTCAGTTCTTTTAGTGGTCATGGAAGCAGGAACCTTATCCATGCAAGGAATTATTCATGCCCAGAGTCATGGGTGGTTTATTCTTAAACCTCACCTAACTTTAGCCTTTTTGATTTATTTTATTTCAGCGACGGCAGAAGTCAATCGCGTGCCTTTCGATATCCCTGAGGCTGAATCAGAACTTGTCGCTGGTTATCATACAGAATACTCTGGTATGAAGTTTGCTATGTTTTTTGTGGCTGAATATACCAATATGTTTATTATTTCTGCCATAGCCACAACCTTGTTTTTGGGAGGCTGGCAAGGTCCTTGGTTACCTGGTGTAGTATGGTTTTTGTTAAAATCTTATGGCGTCATCGTTCTTTTGATGTGGATGCGCTGGACCTTGCCTCGTGTGAGAATGGATCAAATGATGTCCTTTGCATGGAAGGTGCTAACTCCTATTGCTTTGTTGAATATATTAATCAGCGGTTGGTTTATGGTGAAATAATCTATGTTGTTTATTTACATTAAAAGAATATTCATTGGTTTTTACAGTCTACTCAAAGGTTTTAAAGTCACTTTTAAGAATCTTTTGAAGAAACCTGTGACGTTAAATTATCCCGTTGTCAAACAGCCAATGAAGGAACGTTTTCGAGGGATGGTTGATCTGTATCCAGATAAATGTGTTATTTGCTATCAATGTATTAAGATTTGTCCTACGGCAGCTTTGGATTTGGGACATAAGACTCTTGAGGATAATAAAACCAAGAATATTACAAAATTTACCTTTAATGCTGAATTATGTTGTTTTTGCGGTCTCTGTGATGAGATTTGTCCAACAGAGGCTATTTTTCTTAATCAAATGTATGAAGTCTCCTATTTTGATCATAAAGACTTAATAAAGATTGATTTAATGAGTCCAGAAAAGTATAAGAATGTCGACGGGGGAACAAGTTAATGGGAGATTTTGTTTTTTATTTTATTGCCCTATGCACATGTGTTTTTTCAGTACTAGCGGTGACTCAACGTGATATTTTCCACTGTGCTTTATGGCTAGCATTGACGCTTATGAGTATTTCAGGAGTTTATTTTTATTTGGATGCGGCCTTTTTAGGTGTTGTCCAAATTCTAGTTTATGTGGGAGGGATTATTACTTTATTTATTTTTGCCATCAAACTCACCGCCCATATGAATGACACGTCGATCCGACAAACAAGTAAACAATGGGTGATTTCTGTTTTTGTCACATTGCTGCTTCTCCTTGTCCTATTTAAAGTGTTCGCACGAACTTCTTGGGCCGAAATTATTTTGAAAACAGATTCGACGAGTATTAATCAAATTGGTCTATCACTCATGACTCATTACGCCTTACCCTTCGAATTTATGTCTGTTATTTTGTTAGCTGCCATGGTGGGAGCCATTGTTATAGGAAAGGAAAAGAAATGATTCCTTTAGTTTATTTTATTTTTTTAAGCGCCTTTCTTTTTTGTGTGGGGATCTATGGTGCTTTAACAAGGAGAAATGTTATTGGTATTTTGGTGTCTATTGAGTTGATTCTTAATGCCGCTAATATTAATTTAGTCGCTTTCAATAAATATTTAGGAACTCCTGATGGAATGGGACAGGTCTTTAGTTTGTTCGTCATTGCCATCGCAGCGGCCGCTTCTGTAGTTGGTTTAATCTTAATTATTGCCATTTATCGTGATAGAAAAGCTTTATTTACCGATGGCTTTACTTTAATGAAAGAGTAGTAATGAATATTGCGCATTATATTCCTTTATTTCCTTTTTTAGCCTTTGTGATCAATATTTTCATGGGTCGTAGGTTAAAGGTGGCTAGCGCCTATGTGTCTATAGCTGCTTGCGTTTTAGCGTTCATTTTTTCTCTGTTGGTTTTTCAAGGATTTTCTGCAGGTCAAGGCTCGTACTCTCTAGGAACTTGGCTTGTGATTAATGGGAAGTCTCTTAACTTTGGGGTGATCGTTGATCCTTTGACGATTATGATGCTCTTAATTGTCACATTTATCGGATGCTTTATCCTCATTTATTCCATCGGTTATATGCATGATGACCCTAGGTTCTCTCGATATTTTGCTTATATTTCTCTTTTTATGTCTTCTATGCTCGGCCTTGTCCTCGCCGATAATTTCATTTTATTATTGATCTTTTGGGAAGGGGTGGGTTTATGTTCCTATTTATTAATTGCTTTCTGGTATGAGCGTCCTGCGGCAGCAGCAGCTGGTCTGAAAGCCTTTATAACGACAAGAATAGGGGACACAGGTTTTCTGGTTGGTATTTTGATTTTGTTTTTTGCTTGCGGAACATTTCATTTTACGGATTTAAAATCAGTAACTGGACCTGAATCACTCTTAACCTTAGCTGCCATCTTAATCTTTACCGGTGCTATGGGAAAATCAGCTCAATTTCCTCTCCATGTATGGTTGCCTGATGCCATGGAAGGCCCTACAGCTGTTTCTGCTCTGATTCATGCGGCTACCATGGTCGCTGCTGGCGTGTATCTGGTTGCCCGTTGTTTTCCTTTATTTAGCGCTCATCCAATGGCCTTACAAACAGTCGCTGTCATTGGTGGTATTTCTGCCTTAATGGCGGCGACCATTGCTACTGTTAATAACGATATCAAACGAGTTCTTGCTTATTCAACCATCAGCCAATTGGGTTTGATGATGTTAGGTTTGGGAGTGGGTGGCTTAAGTGCGGGAACGTTTCATTTAATGACGCATGCGTTTTTCAAGGCTTTATTGTTCCTATGTGCCGGTAGTGTCATTCACGCCGTTGGAACACAAGATATTCAAAAAATGGGAGGATTGCTCTCAAAAATGAAGATTACCGGCGCAACATTTTGTATCGGAACGCTTGCTTTAGCCGGGGTACCACCATTTGCTGGTTTTTGGTCTAAGGATGAAATTCTTTTAACGGCTTGGAATAATCATCATCCTATTTTATTCGTCGTTGCACTTTTAACAAGTTTCTTAACTGCCTTTTACATGGCAAGGCTCATTTTCTTAGTCCTTTTTGGTTCTGCTCGCAGCCAATTGCATGCGCATGAATCTCCCCTAACAATGACGATTCCTCTAATGGTCTTGTCCGTCTTCGCCGCTTTTGCCGGATTTATTGGGGCACCTATCAAAGAAGTGGGGATGGAAGCCCACGGGGGGAGTTTCCTAATTATGGCCATCTCTACAGTTGTGAGCTTGACAGGTTTAGGTTTAGCCTATCTTCTTTATATCCGTCGAATTGTTTTAATACCTGTTTCTTCCGTCTCGGGATTACATAATTTGCTCGTCAATAAATATTACATTGATGAAATTTATGACTATGTTCTTATTAAGCCCTGTCTACGTCTATGTCAGGGATCTTTTGTGTTTGACGCAAAGATTGTCGATGGGCTAGTTAATGCTATGGCTTCCATCACGCAATTCTTCTCAGGGCTTTTACGCAAAACACAAACAGGTTTGATACAAAATTATTTATTCGTACAAATTCTAAGCCTTGTCCTTTTACTTATTTGGTTATTAAAAATATGATCCCTTTATTATCATCCATTATTTTTTTACCTTTAGTCGGCGTTCTTTTAGTTGCTTTAACACCGTCGCGTTTGGATAAATGTATTAAATATACGGGTCTTTTAATTACAGGACTTGGTTTATTGTTAAGTATTTATTTGGTGATGTGTTTTGATAAAACAAAATCTTCGATGCAGTTTGTCGAATACTGTCCCTGGCTTACGGGGCTTAACATTTCCTATCATTTAGGAGTGGATGGGCTTAGCCTGGCGCTTATCTTTTTAACAGCACTATTAGGATTTATCGCTTGTTTAGCATCTTTGAACATTCAAGAAAAAGTTAAAGAGTACTTCATTTTCTATTTTCTGTTAATGGTAGGAATGTTTGGAACCTTCATGGCATTAGACTTAATGCTTTTTTATATTTTTTGGGAAACAGTCCTTATTCCTATGTATTTCTTAATTGGAATATGGGGAGGACCTCGTCGGGAATATGCGGCTGTTAAGTTTTTTCTTTATACCTTGGCGGGTTCTGTTTTAATGTTATTGTCTATTTTGACGGTTTATTTTCTGGCTCAACCACATACATTTGATATTTTAAAACTCAGTTCTGTTGGTTTTGATCCTCATTGGCAAATGGTTCTATTCTTAGGTTTTTTTGTCGCCTTTGCTGTCAAGGTGCCACTTTTTCCATTTCACACCTGGCTTCCAGACGCTCACGTCGAGGCTCCAACACCGGTGAGTGTTTTATTAGCGGGTGTTTTATTGAAAATGGGGGGGTATGGTATCTTTCGTATTTGTCTTCCATTCTTTAAAGATGCCGCCCACAATTTAGCTCCTGCATTAGCTATTTTTGCGGTCATTAATATTGTTTATGGTGCCTGTGTGGCTATGGCTCAGACTGATTTTAAGAAGATGGTCGCTTATTCATCGGTCAGTCATATGGGATTCGTCATCTTAGGAGTTGCCGCTTTAAATAGCACCGGATTTAATGGTGCAGTTTTAGAAATGTTTAATCATGGAATTATCACAGGAGGCATGTTCTTGATGGTCGGTGTTTTATATGACCGTGCCCATACACGTGATCTTAGTCAATTCGGCGGACTCTCCTCATCGATGCCATTTTATGCGTTTTGTTTAACCTTTTTATCTTTAGCGTCCTTAGGGCTTCCTGGTTTAAGTGGATTTGTGGGAGAGTTTTTATCTTTAGTGGGAGCTTTTGGTCATTATCCATGGTTGGTGGTTTTAGCGGCCATAGGTTTAATCGTTGGGGTTGCCTATTTCCTTTATATGTTACAACGTGTTTTATTGGGAACTCTTAATCCAAAATGTGTTTCGTATGGGGATATGACCGCGTTAGATCTCATTAGTGTTGTTCCGCTTATAATCATTACCTTCATCGTCGGGTTTTACCCGCAAATTGTGTTAACTTTTCAACAAGTAACCATTAATGGGATTGCTCACTTATTCTAAATATGTCTATTCAATTTTTATTTCCTGAATTGTTTTTATTTGCCATGGCTTTGTGGGTCTTATTTGGAAGCGCATTTCCTTCTTTAAGAAAGATTTCTGATTTTTTTGCAACGTTAGGAATTTTAGGTGCTCTTCTAATCCTTCCATTGACAACTAATTCTTCGACGGTTGCTTTTTTTGACCTTTTAATAAATGATCCAATTTCTTATTTTTTCCGCTTTCTGATTCTTCTAGCATCTGTACTTATTATCTTTTTATCCTCAGGGGATAAAAGAATCGAAGAAGAGCATAAAGGGGAATATTTCTTCTTTATCTTATCCTTAACCGTCTCACTGATGCTGGCGGTGTCTTCGAGAAGTCTTTTGATGGTTTATATTACCGTTGAAGCTGTTTCTATCATTTCTTATATTCTTATAGGATATTTTAGGAATGATAAATTCTCTTCTGAGGCTGGTTTGAAATATTTTCTTTTTGGAGCTCTATCGACAGGTATTATGCTTTATGGGGTTTCTTTGATCTATGGGTTGTGCGGATCTTTGGATCTAAATATGATTGCCAATTTGGCTCAGGGTGGTCATGTTTTCTTACCAGCTTTTATTTTAGCTGTAGTTTTTATTTTGGTAGGTTTGGCTTTCAAATGCTCCTTGGTTCCATTTCATATGGTGGCACCTGATGCTTATCAGGGAGCCCCTACGGCTGTCAGTGCATTCTTGTCTATTGGTCCTAAAGCTATGGGTTTTGCCCTATTAATCCGTCTTTTTTTAACCAACCAAACGCCATTAATACCCCAGTGGACCACGCTGGCATCAGGTTTAGCTATTATTACAATGATTATTGGTAACATCATTGCTTTAAAACAAACTAATGTGAAGCGTATGTTGGCTTATTCTTCAATTGCTCATGCGGGTTTTATGCTGATGGCTTTGAGTGTTGTTCATCAGGTGGGTATTCAGGCCTTGTTAGTGTATCTATTTATTTATGTGTTTATGAATGTTGGTGCTTTTGGTTGCGTCATTTTGACCAATAGGGAGGAAGTCGACGATTATGCGGGCCTTTCTCGTCAAAACCCATTAGCCGCTTTAATCATGGCAACCTCACTTTTATCCTTAGCTGGTTTGCCGCCATTAGCTGGGTTTATGGCTAAATTTGTGGTGATCGCTGCAGTTATCCAGGCAAAATCTTATACGTTAGCTCTCATCGCGGTAGCTAATAGCGTTGTTGCTCTTTTCTATTATTTACGCATTATTAAAGTGATGTATTTAAGTAAGAATGATTGTATTAAACCTATCAACTGTTCACCTGTCCTTATCTTGGTTTTAATTGTTACGGTGATTGCAAATATCCTACTTGGTCTTTGGCCACAAGGGATTATGCATATCATTACTCTTCCATAGGGCATTCGTTATTGGAAAAATATGTCTATTTTAGGAACAGTTCAACGTCCTTTACGTGTCGCCATCGTTGGTGCAGGACCTTCAGGTTTTTATTCAGCCGCAACTCTCTTTAAACAAAACTTCAACGTTAAAGTAGATATGTTTGAGAAGCTACCTGCTCCTTTTGGCTTAGTCCGTTATGGGGTAGCTCCTGATCACGAGAAAATCAAGAATGTGACTAAGATATTTGAGAAAACAGCGTCTGATCCGCGTTTTTCATTTTTTGGTAATGTCACCATAGGAGAGGATATCACTGTTCTGGAATTAAAAGAATTTTATGATGTCACCATCTTTTCTTACGGAACCGAAACTGATCGACGCTTAGGAATTCAGGGAGAGAATCTAAAAGGCTGTCATACAGCAACACAATTTATTGGCTGGTATAATTCAAATCCCAAGTTTAAAGACTGCTCCTTTGATTTCTCCCAAGAAGTTGTTGCTATTATCGGGCAGGGCAATGTCGCCTTGGATATTGCCCGTATTCTGTGCTCTACCAAGGAGGAATTACAAAAAACAGATATTTCTTCGCAGGCGATTGAGGCTTTAGAGAACAGCTGCGTGAAAGAAGTCCATCTTTATGGACGTCGTGGCCCACTCCAGGTTTCCTTTACTCCTCAAGAAATTAAAGAAATTGGTGAATTGATGGATTGTTATCCTGTTGTCGATCCTCAAGATTTAAACCTTACCGTAGAAGGTGTTGATTCTCTTCAATTGAAGAATTTAGAAATTTTAAAATCTTACGCTTTAAATCCTCAGTCTAAGAACAGGAGACGTAAATTTGTCTTACATTTTAATAGAACCCCTGTGGAAATTATCGGCAAAGAACAGATAGAAAAAGTTAAATTTGAAATTAATGAGCCTGTCGGGAATTCCGATCAGAAGATTGTTCATAAAACAAGACGATTGGAAGAAATACAATGCGGACTTTTCTTTACAAGTATCGGTTATCAAGGAATTGCTATGCCTGGTGTTCCTTTTTTATCTCAAAAAGGGATTATTCCTAATCGCTTAGGACGGATTCTAGACGGAGATAATGTCATTTCCGGATGGTATTCCTGTGGTTGGATTGGGAGTGGAGCCAGTGGAGTTATAGGAACAAACAAATTACGTGCTGAAGAAACTGTCTCATCGATTATGGAAGACATCCCACATCTGCCCGTTTGTGAAAATCCTAACACGGATGCCGTGATCAATTTACTCAAAGAGCGTAATGTAGAGGCTGTTAGCTTTATTGATTGGAAAAAAATTGACGCGCATGAGATTATGCTTGGTTTAAGCTTAGGTAAACCACGTGAGAAAATCGATAATGTTTCTCAAATGCTATCGATTACTAAAAATGAACACTCCCATTAGAACCAATTCTTATTTTTTTTCAAAAATACCATTGGCGACCCCAAGAAAATAAAACGGTGTATGTTGACTCTTGATTTATGATGCTTGTGGTATATAGTAAATCATTCCATGATAAGCATTCATCACATCAATAAATATTTTGGTTCCTTCCAGGCGCTTAAGGATGTTTCCTTTGAGATTCAAAGAGGAGAGATCGTCGGGTTTTTAGGGCAGAATGGGGCGGGGAAGACGACCCTGATGCGGATTCTGACGTCCTTTATGCCGGCCACCTCAGGGGTGGTCACGATTGATGGGCAGGATGTTGTGCAGCATTCTTTAGATATCCGCAAGAAGATCGGCTATCTGCCGGAGACTCCACCGTTGTATCCGAACATGTCCGTTAAAGATTATCTAAGATTTGTAGCGGAGATTAAAGATATTCCCCCTAAGAAGCAATCGCTGCAAGTGGATCGGGTTCTGGCAGAATGTCAGATTGCCAATGTTTCGCATAAGATGATCGGTACTTTATCCAAGGGCTATAAACAGCGCGTAGGGATTGCTCAGGCGATTATTCATGATCCTTTGGTTCTTATCCTCGATGAGCCGACCAGCGGGCTTGATCCTATCCAGAATCTGCAGGTTCGTAAGTTAATCAAGAATCTTAAAGATCAAAGAACTGTTATTTTAAGCACCCATATCCTTTCTGAAATTGAACAGATCGCTCATCGGGTTGTGATTATTAAATCCGGGCAGATCATTGTGGATCAGCCTCTAGAGAAATTTCTTAAACCTCAGGGGGCGCAACCGATCAGTTTAGAAGAAGCCTTTATCCGATGTCACGGACAGGATGAGGAGACGATTGATGAATAAAATCTTCGCCTTAGCCAGAAAAGAAGTCCTTACATATTTCAAATCGCCCGTCGCCTATATCATTCTCGTTCTGACGATGGCTATCTTTAATATCTTCTTCTTTATGATTATCGACCAGAACAGGGAAGTGTCTTTGAAGGATGTCTTTCTGGTCATGGAATTCATGCTGGTGTTTATTGTGCCCTTGCTGACGATGAGGATCTTTGCCGAGGAGAAATCCACCGGCACTATTGAGTTTCTCATGACAGCGCCCATTAGCAATACGGCCATTGTGTTAGGCAAGTATCTAGGCGCGCTGTTTTTCTTTTCTGTTTTGATTGTCATTACCTTAAGTTATTACGGCATCGTGGCCTTCTTTGGACATCCGGATCATGGGGCGATGATCGCCGGATATGTTGGCATTTGGTTGGAAGGTGCGTTTTTTCTGGCGGTGGGAATGATGGCATCTGCCTGGACGCGTAATCAGATGGTGGCGGCCATTTCTTCCTATGCCATTTTGTTCTTGCTTTACTTCTCCGTCGGTTTTACAAAATATGTCACAAAGGCGATGGAGCCTGTGATCCGCTATCTGTGCAGCAATACGCATCTGGCTAATATGGCCTCTGGAATCATCACGATCGGGGATCTGGTGTACTTTTTAACGGGAGTTGTCGCCTGTATGGCTCTGACACGCCTGAGTATTGAGAACAGGCTTGCGGCGTCCAAGAAGGTTTGGTTGTTGGGATTGAGTGTTGTTCTTTCAATGGGCGTCTTTGTTGGCATCAATCACTGGGCGAATGGATTAGATCTTCGATGGGATGTGACTCGCTCCAAACAGCACACCGTCTCTGATCATACCGCCCAGTTGATTCGCGGATTGCATCAGGACATTCAATTCACGGCTCTTTATACCGGACTTGCTCCGAAATATCTTGAGGATCTCTTTAAAGAATACGAACGGCTTTCCGCTGGACGTATCAAGACGGAAATCATCGACCCTGTGGAACAAATTGGTTATGCCGCGCAGTTTGGTAAGTCGATTGACGCCAAGGAGCGCAAGGTGATCGTCCGTTCGGGGAATTTGCGTCGAGATGTAGATTTCACCAAGGATATTTTAACCGAAGAAGAACTGACGAATGCCGTCGTGCGGGTATCCAGATCAGAGCGTCATGCTTATTTTTTAACAGGGCATGGGGAGTATCAGATTTCTGATAAGGGCGAGCAGGGGTTAAGTCAATTAGCAGCCTTATTGGATTCTAACAATATTCTCAGCAAGGAGCTGATGCTAGGCAAGGAAGGCAAGGTTCCTTTAGACTGTGATCTTCTTGTTGTTGCTGGGCCTCATCAGGATTTGACCACCAAGGAAGATGCTATGATTGAGCAGTATCTGGAGAAGGGGGGTGATGCGTTGTTTCTGGTGGAGAATGTTATTGTCACAACGCCTGATAAGCCTCTGGCCCCGGAACAACTTCATAAGAATCCGTCGATGAATTCTATTCTCAATCTTTGGGGGGTTGACGTGCAAGAGGATGTGGTGGTGGATTTAAACAGCCATGCCGGTTCTGATGTGGGAAGTCCTGCCACGCGCAATTATGCCAAGCACAAGGCGATTACCGAGGGACTTGATTACACCTTCTATGTGCGTCCTCGCTCAATTGTTGTTCTAGATAAACGCCGCCCGTCCATCAAGCTGG
>JADFYF010000026.1 GCA_015233165.1 Candidatus Omnitrophota bacterium | reverse complement strand
TTGCAAGGTTCCACCCCTTAGCTGCAACTTTTTTCTCTATTTTAAAGACCCACCATCATTTTTCCCCTATTAATTATTCAGGGCTACCTTATACTCAAAGATCAGGATCCGTTATTGCAGGAGATCAAGAGTGGAGGCTTTTGGCGTCTAAATAAGTCATGAAGGTGGATTAATGAGAGTCCTTAAAGAAGAAGTCATGGCTTCTGAAGAAGAAGCGATTGCTTATGATCTCGTTGTAAGTAGATATGTTGATATCGTTCATGCAGGCTTTGCGGAAACTGTTATCAACCTTAGCCCTCCTGAGGGAAGGTTCCTTGAAATAGGTACTGGTACAGGTTGGGACTCTGTATTGGTCGCAAAAAACACATCGAATGTAAAGGTAACGGCTATTGACCTTTCAGATGAGATGCTTAAGTTTGCATCGCGTAATGCATCTAGGGAAGGGGTTGATACCAAGATTCATTTTATGAAAGCAGATGCCAAAGGTTTGCCGTTTGAAGACAGAAGCTTTGATGCTGTCTATAGTCAGAATATGCTCCATCATTTACCAGAGCCTAAAAAGATGCTTGCTGGAATAAAACGTGTTGTGAAGAGCGATGGGGCGATCATCATCAGGGATCTTGGGAGGTATTCCTCGTTCATAAACGCTCTGTGTGTAAACATTCTGGGTATGAATTACAATACAACGATGAAGGAAGAATATCGTAAATCAATTTTGGCAGCTTTTTCTCGTCGAGAATGGTTTGATCTAAAGAATACATTGAATATGCCTGAGATGCGTTTGACTAGGCAGTTTTTTACACATATGAGTATTGAGAGGCCTTCGGCACGACGACGAAGGGATAGTTATGTCAAGGTGGTCAATCCTATTTATAGACGAATAGCGGCTTCATTTTATATTTCAAGACCTTAAATAATAACGGAAAGCGGAAAAGGAGACAATGGATATGGAACAAGCTGTATTAGAGAAAACACAGGTGAATGCCTATGCCACGTATATTAATCCGCAGTGGGTGAAACTCTTGGATTTGTTGCAGATGAATGTTAAGTATGTGCGTTGCGAAGGTGCAGAGTTATTCACTTCAGATGGACGACGAATCTTAGATTTCTTATCAGGGTTTTGTGTTTATAACGCAGGGCATAATCATCCGATGATTATCGCGGCCGTAAAAGATGAACTGGATAAGAAAGGGCCTCTCATGTTACAGAGCCATATTCCGGAACTGGCAGGGAAGGCGGCCCAGCGTTTGTGTACTTTAGCCGGTGGACAGTTAAAGCGAGTGGTATTTTGCAACTCCGGTAGTGAAGGGGTTGAGACTGCCATCAAATTCACAAGGGCTCATACCAAGCGGTCTGGATTGCTTTATTGTCATGGGGCTTTTCATGGGTTGACCTGTGGGGCGTTGTCTTTGATGGGAGATCCATTATGGAAGGATGATTTTGGTCCAATGCTTCCCAATGTAGAAGCCGTTGACTATAACGATCTTAAGGAGTTAGAAAAGAAATTACAGACGAAGAAATTTGCTGCCTTTATTTTGGAACCCATCCAGGCGGAGGCGGGTATTATTTTTCCTCAAGGGAATTATCTACAAGAAGTTCAACGTTTGTGTCGTCAGTATGGAACAATGTTTGTTCTCGATGAGGTTCAGACCGGTGTTTGGAGAACAGGGACTTTCTTGGCTGCCCATCATTATAATATTGATCCTGATGTGGTGGTTCTGGCCAAGGCTTTGAGTGGTGGGGTGGCTCCGGTAGGGGCAGTTTTAATGACGGAGAGAATTTCTAATTCCGTTTTTAGTTCTTTAAAAAGAGCCAATGTCCATGATTCAACCTTTGCTGAGAATTCTTTATCCATGAGGGCTCTTTTAGCCACGCTGGATGTTTTGGACCAGGGACAATGGGGAGAAAAAAGCGCAGCCTTAGCGGCGCATATGAGAGAACGCTTAAGTAAGGCGTTAGCCCCCTATGAGATGTTTAAGTCAGTTCGTGGAATCGGAATGTTTACCGGCATCGAGTGGCAGGCGCCTAAACAGTTTCGACGTAAGATATCTTTTGAGACGATCAAAAGGATTCATCCTGCGATTTTCGGACAAATTTTAGTTATGCAGCTTTATCGGGAAAAGGGAATCTTATCCCAGATCTGTGGTAATGATTTCATGGTCCTTAAGGTTGTTCCACCCTTGGTTACGACATCGGAACAAATCGATTATTTTGTTAAGTCTATGACTGAAGTAACAGACATGATTCATACTTCGGAAGCTTTATGGAGTGAAGCGTTGGGTATTGTTACCCGGACGATGATATAGGACTAAACATTTTTTTGGGAGAAGAAATGGCTCTAGTTGAAGTAAAAGATATATTTAAGAATTACTTTCTGAATAAAACATCTCTTGAAGTGTTAAAGGGTATTAATCTTAAGATTAATCAAGGAGAGTTCTTGGTTATCTCGGGTCCTTCAGGCAGTGGGAAGACAACTCTTCTTAATATCATGGGATGTATGGATAAGCCAAGCTCAGGAGAGGTCTTTATAGACGGGCAAAAGACAATAAATATGACTTCTGATGAACTTGCCGATGTTCGGGCTCAGAAGATTGGTTTTGTTTTTCAGAATTTCAATCTTTTTCCTGTGCTATCTGTTATTGAAAATGTCGAGTATTCTCTTTTATTTAAACCATGGTCTTCGATCGAAAAAAGAAAGAAGGCTCAGGAAGCCTTATCCATGGTGGGGTTGTCTGAATTTGCAAGACATAAGCCTTTGGAGTTAAGCGGAGGGCAGCAACAGCGAGTCGCTATCGCAAGGGCCATTGTTCGAGAACCATTGTTTGTATTAGCGGATGAGCCCACAGCTAATTTGGATCACAAGACAGGGGAGGGAATCATTGCTTTGATGAAAAAAAGAAATCAACAGCATAAAACGACCTTTATTTTCTCGACGCACGATCAAAAGATCATCGATCAGGCGGATCGTGTCGTCAAAATCTGGGATGGAGAGATTCAGCTATGATTTTGAAATTAGCCATCCGCAATATTTTCCGTCATAGAGCAAGATCTTTAATTACTATTTCGACGATTGTATTTGGTTGTGTAGCCATCATTTTTATAGGAGGCTTCTTTGAGGATGTTTTTTTACAATTAAGAGAAGGGTTTATCGAAGCGCATACGGGGCATATCCAGGTTTATAAAGAGGGATTTACTCAAAAAGGAAGAGTTGAGCCGTTTAATTATTTAATAGATAACAGCCAAGAAATGATATCGCTTATACGTCAATTGCCGGAGGTGGATTATGTGACGCCACGCATTCAATTTTCTGGTCTTTTAAGTACGGGGGACAACACTGTTTCTTTTGTCGGTCAGGGGGTGGATCCGCAGTATGAAAAGAGTTTGTCTAAGGATGTTGGGGAAGATCTAAGAAAAGCTTATAAAGAAGGAGTCAAGGAGGGGGTGACCACTTTAAAAATAGGTCAAGGTCTTGATTCTCATGATGAGTACGGGGTTATTCTAGGTGAGGGGCTTGCCGCTAGCATAGATGCTAAGGTCAATTCGTCGGTGACGTTATTAACGAATACCGTTGATGGATCCACCAATGCCATAGATACAAAGGTTAAGGGGGTGTTTTATACGTCTTCAAAAAGTTTTGATGATATTTTTTTAAGAATGCCACTGAAGACAGCACAAAAACTCTTGAATACAGAATCCGTTCAGTCTTTAGTGATCAAGCTTCATCACACGGATGACACGCAAGAAGTTAGAAACACATTAAAGTTTCTTTTTAAAAAGAGGCATTTTAATTTCGAGATAAAAACATGGGATGAATTGGCTGAGTTTTATACACAAACGGTAGGCCTGTTTAAGAAGTTTTATTTGATCATGAGAATCATTGTATGTGTTGTCATTGTATTGAGTATTTTTAACACGATGAACATGTCCGTGATGGAAAGGATTAGTGAGATCGGGACGATCATGGCCTTGGGAACAAGAAGTAAGGGGGTTGTTCTTCTCTTTCTTTATGAAGGCATAGGTTTAGGGGCTATTGGAGGTGCTATGGGGGTTGTTTTAGGCTGCGTCGTTGTTCAAACGATATCTTGTGTCGGAATAATTATGCCGCCACCTCCAGGTGCTAACGTAGGATGGTTATCACACCCCATGATCGTTCCTAGAATCCTGTTGTCTACGTTTGTTTTTTCAATATTTATAGGCGGGATCTCTGCGTTTTATCCCGCCTATAGAGCATCACGATTAGTGATTACAGATGCGTTACGGTATCGATAGATGATGAAAATATTTATGTTTAATAATAAATGTGCAGTTTTATTCGTGGTCGTCTATCTATTGTTCTTGATAGGTAAAAGCTTGGCACAAACAGAACTCACGCCCAATGAAATTCTTCAAAAAGTAGATGACATTAGAAATCCTGGTTTTACCTATAGGGTGGAGGCCTTGGTTACTTCCTATAAACCCAATCACCTGACCCATAACAGCGTATATGAAGTTTTTAATAAGGGGCATGAAAAGACCGTCGTTAGAATTTTAGAACCCAAGGCAGAGCGAGGGATATGCCTATTAATGAATGGTAAAGATTTTCAAGCGTTTTTCCCTCAGGTTTCAAAGCCGATACATCTGTCGTTGCAAGAAAGATTGACGGGGGAAGTAGCCAATGGGGATATTGTAAGAACAAGTTTTTCTGATGACTATGATGCAAAATTGATCGGTCATGAAAATATAGATAGCAAGACATATGACAAGCTGGAATTAACGCCTAAGAATAAGAATGCCAGCTATGGCAAGATTTTATTATGGGTTGCCATTGATAACTTTTGGCCTTTTAAGGCCGAATTTTATACGATAAGCGGACGATTCATAAAAATCTGTCTTTTTGAAGATTACAAGATGATAGGAGGTCAAATGCGGCCTTCGCGTTTAGTTTTAAAAGACGGGGTTAGTAATGATCACTACTCTGTGATGGATTATAAGGATATACAAAAAATAGATATTCCTGATTCATTTTTTACTAAAGAAAATTTAATGCAGCTAAAGAATCCTCGTCTATGAAGGAAGTTTTATTTTAGGTATTCAAGTGGGACATTCTTAAGTTTTTTATCTCTCTTTTCCTCATATTTATGATATAGTACCCCAAAAATTTGAAATGTCCGCTACTGTAATGCTCCTATGAATATCAAAATTGACTCTTATCAACGAATGGTTCGTCGTTTACCTCTGATTCTTGGACTCTTTGGTTGTCTTTATTGGGTCGGTGTGACGTTAGCCGATGCCGCTGAAAAAGATAAATGGGCTATGCGTTCGCAATTTCAGGACGTCGTTGCAAAAGCTAAGGCTTTGTCGAAAAGTCCTTTTCAGGAGCCTGGCGCGGATTTGCCCGATGTGTTGAAAAAAATGGGGTATGATCAATGGAGGGGCATCCGCTTTAAACCTGCGCGAAGCCTTTGGTTAAACCAACCTTTTTCTGTTCAATTTTTCCACCCAGGTTTTCTCTACCAACATCCTGTGATCGTTCATTATATTGATCAGAACGGGACCCATCAGGTTCCATTTTCTTCGGATCTATTTGAATATACTGAAAAAGGTCTTAAAGCCTACTTGCCCCAGAATTACGGTTTTGCAGGCCTTAGAATTCATTACCCACTCAATACATCTAAATATGCGGATGAGCTCGTTGCTTTCTTAGGTGCTAGTTATTTTCGAGCGTTGGGAAGAGATCAAGGTTATGGGTTGTCCGCTAGAGGGCTTGCGGTCAATACTGCTCAGGAAGAGGGGGAGGAGTTTCCGCTTTTTCGTGAATTTTGGATCGTCCATCCTTCTTCCAAATCCAAGCGGATCAAAATGTATGCTCTTCTTGATAGCAATAGTGTAACTGGGGCGTATGAGTTTCTTGTGGAACCAGGTGAAGAAACCTTGATGAAGGTTAATAGCGTGCTTTTTATTCGTCAACATATTCAGAAAATTGGAATCGCACCCTTGAATTCCATGTTTTTTTATGGGAAAAACAGCGACAAGGTGGGCAATGATTTTCGTCCTGAAGTTCATGATTCTGATGGTCTTTTGGTGAATGCCCGATCAGGTGAATGGATTTGGCATCCTCTGGTGAATCCTTCCCAACTCTTGATTAATGCTTTTGGCAGCGATCAACCGTTCGGTTTTGGACTTGAGCAGCGTGATGTTGACTTTGATCATTATCAAGATTTGGAAGCTCGTTATGAACGCAGACCAAGTGTGTGGGTTTCCCCTAAAGGTGATTGGGGGCGTGGGCATGTGGAATTGGTTCAGATCCCGACGGATAAAGAGTATAACGATAATATTGTCGCGTATTGGGTTCCTGAGCGAAGTTTCGAGCAAGGGGATACTGTTAAGTATGCTTATTCACTGAGTTGGTATTCGGCGCAGCATCAGCGTTCACCGAAAGGTTTTGTTCAGGCAACCCGGATAGTGAAAAATCCCAACGGAATGATGTTTATTATTGAGTTTAGTGGGGATGGGTTTAAAGGTGTCCCTAATGATAAAACACCAGTTCCTGATGTTTGGGTTAGCAAGGGGGCTCGTTTAACGGACACTCAGTTAATTAAGAATACAGTCACTGGGGGCTGGCGTCTTTTACTTCACATTACGTTGGATACCTCTGGACCTATGGAATTGAATCCGCTTAAACAGAAGCCTGCCATTGAATTTCGAGCCTTTCTCAAGGACAAGGCCGCTGCAGTGACCGAGACCTGGAGTTACACCTACCTTCCATGATTCATAGCCATAAACAACCTCCGTTACATCGAACTCCTATGGCTCATCAACAAGTGAAAGACCGTACACGATCGCTTGATGAACGACGACGTGGGAGGGTCCTAACTCTACGTCGCAGTTCGTTTTTTATTTTAGTAGCTGTATCGACGTATATAGCAGGATCTACTTTTGAGACAATTCTAGGGGCAGGAGGGCTTTCAACGTTATCTAGAATTATTATAGGTATTTTTGTCTGTTTATTTGGCTGGATTTCATTTAATTTCTGGACCGTTATCTTTGGATTTGTGGTGGCGCTTTGTAAAATGGATCATGAATTCCCTCTACCTCAGGATGCGCAGTCGATTGCACCACAGACGAGGACTGCGCTGATCATGCCTGTTTATAACGAGGAGATGGCTCGAATTTATTCGGCCCTTCGTGCTACGTATGAATCTCTTAAAGCAACGGGGCAGTTAGAAAATTTTGATATCTTTATTCTAAGTGATTCGGTGGCGAACGATTCTATTTTGATGGAAGAAACAGCCTGGTCAGAACTATGTCGGGATGTCGACGGGTTTGGTAGGATTTTTTATCGACGTAGAAAGGTTCGTCGCCATAAGAAAAGCGGAAATGTGAGTGACTTTTGTCGGCGTTGGGGGAGTCAGTACAAGTATATGATCATTTTTGACGCAGACAGCCTAATGGAAGGGGATCTTTTAGTTCGTATGGTTAATGTGATGGAGGCTCGTGAAGATATTGGCATCTTGCAAACAGCACCGTTGGCCGCCAATCAGATCAGTCTTGTTTCACGCTTACAGCAATTTGCCAGCCATGTGTATGGTCCTTTATTCTTTGCGGGATTACGGTTTTGGCAATTGGATGAATCTGGCTATTGGGGGCATAACGCCATTGTTCGCATGGATCCGTTTATGAAATATTGCGCATTGCCTCACTTGTCGGGGAAGCCTCCATTTGGTGGAGAAATATTAAGTCATGATTTTGTTGAGGCGGCCTTGATGCGTCGGGCGGGATGGGGAGTGTGGCTGGCCTATGAGTTAGAGGGGAGTTATGAAGAATTGCCTCCGAGTCTTTTTGAGGAATTAGAACGGGATCGACGCTGGTGTCAGGGAAATATCCAGCATCTGAGGCTTATGTTCATGAAGGGTTTTAGCTTTGGGCATCGGATTTTGTTTCTCAATGGGAATCTTTTTTATTTTTCGTCTTTTTTATGGCTTCTTCTTTTGCTGCTGATGACGGCTCATGCGGTAGCAAACTTTTTTCATACGGTTGTTTACTTTTCCGGAGAGCGTACGCTTTTTCCCCACTGGCCCAATCAGCACCCTGATTTATCTGCGCATCTTTTGATGGTCACGGCGTTGTTTCTTCTTCTTCCTAAGATCTTGAGTGTTTTTCTGATTTCTTTGTCTTCTAAGAAGGCCGCTACCTTTGGTGGGGTTATACGTTTGACAGCGAGTGTACTGTTAGAAACCATATTCTCGACGTTATTAGCACCTTTAAGAATGATCTTTCATGCGTGGTATGTCGTTTTAAATTTGCTTGGTCAGAAATTAATCTGGAAAACTCAGTCGAGGCATTCTCAAAAGACATCTTTTGCCCAGGCGTTTAGTGCTTATTGGCCATCGATGACAGGTGCGCTCATCTGGGCTATTGTTGCCTATGCTGTGAATAAGACATTGTTTTGGTGGGTATCTACCATTGTGATTCCACTTTTCTTTGCTGTCCCCATATCTGTGTTCTGTAGCTATCCCTCACTAGGGTTGTTTTTTCGTAAGCATGGCTTCTTTTTAACCCCGGTTGAGACATCTCCTTCACAAGTCCTGCGTTCTTACCAGAAGATTTTTATGGATATCAAATGAAAATATATTTTTATATAATTCTATGCTTGAAAAATTATTAAAGTTTAAAAGTTGGAATTCCGTCTTTCTTTTCTTTATCATTTCTACGATAGCCCTCTATTACATCTTTAGCCATTTCATTAATTTATCTGATGCTGATGGTTATTTTCACTTAGCGATCGCAAAACTCTATTACCAACAGGGATTTATCGATAAGCTCAATTGGGCTCGTTTTAGCATCATGAGTCAACATTTTGGTGATAAGGACTTCTTATTCCATGTTTTTTTGATCCCCTTTGTAAATTTCTTACCACAGAATATTGGAATTCCGTTAGTTTCATCTCTTTTAGCGGCACTTGTACTTACAACCATTTATTATTTATGTTTAAAGAGTATTGGCCCAAGATCTTGGATTATTCCGTTGTGGTTGATACTCACGTCAGCGAATTTTGCCGTACGGCTGACTCAATTGAAAGCAGAGCTATTTGCGATCGTTATATTAATTTTTATAACCTGGGCGGTTTCGCACAAAAAATACCTCAATGCGCTGATTTTGACATCGGCATATTGTTTATGTTATTCGGCCTATCATATTCCTTTGGGACTCGCCTTGTTATGGTTCTTCTCGCTGGGAATCTTCTATAAAGAATGGGATTTCAAAATTGTTATTTCTATTTTATTAGGTTCATTCATCGGGTTGTTTTTACATCCTGGATTTCCCTCAAATTTAATTGTTTGGTATTTTCAATATATAAGTTTCTTGCAGTTTCATACAGAGCTGACCTTACCTCCGGAATTATTTCCTTTAACATCCGCTAATATTTTAATTCAAAATTGGGGATGGTTTGTTGGTTTATGGATTATCTGGCGATCTTCTGAGAAGAAATATGAAGAAAAAACGGAAGCTTTTCGGGAACAAATCTTCTTTATAGTTAATGCGTTTGTATTTATTTTACTTTTTATATTTATGCAACGATTCGTAACCTACGTTGTACCATTGACGACGTTTGCTGTAATTTTTACAATGCAAAAACGGGGATTAATCTTGGGAGCTCAAACTCGATTGCCAGGTCAAAGGATCATGCCTTTTTGGTTGAGTTTCGGCTTTTGTCTGCTGCTGGGTATTTCCGTTTGCCAATACACATATGCAACCCTCAACAGATATGGCGTATTTACACAACATTACCAAGAAAATTGGAATAGTTTTAGTCATGAATTAAAGAAAGGTTCAAAAGTAGCGGCTCCAATCCTATCTTCGCACACCTATGTCTGGGCCGCGCCGCAAGCAGATTATTTATGTGAATTGGATCCTGTTTTTATGGCAAAACTATTCCCGGAACTGTTTGAAAAGCAATTGGATATATGGAGTGGGGATGAACCAGATGTCCCTCTGGTGGTGAAAGCCTATCTGAAAAGTGATTATGTGGCGTTTTCGAATGATCTTTCGGAGGTTGATTTATACGAACGATTGATGAATGATCCTCGTGTAAAGCTTAAACATGACAATCTGGACTCGTTATTTGAGATAGAATCTAATAATAAGAACTTCGTTTTGGATTGGATGACCATTTCTCCCTATTTAAAGCTTCCGCTGGAGAAGAGGAAGATCTTACTTTATGGGACGAACTACCCACGGCTTTCAGCAGAAGGGGAGAGAAGTATCGAAGGCTATATCGATGGGTTAAGATCAAACCCCAATGATTCTTCTGCAAGTTTTGTTCATTTTCAGGACGTAGATCGACCTATTAAGGTGACCTATGAGTTATCTTGTTATGGGGCGTGCAAATTTTGGCATAATGATCAACTGGTTTTTAGCACGAATACTCCTGCCAAAGCTATATTAGGCCATGGCGTCACGTTTACATTAATGCTCGACCAGGGACCACAAATCTTTACCGTACAAACCTTTTCATATCGAAAGCATTTAGGTTTTTATTTGCTGGAAAGAAATAAACACGAAGTTTTACATTAGAGCTCCTGCGCCTTCTGTTATACTAACCCAATTAATGAAAAATATATTTTTTCCACCGAGGATTTAGATAGGTAATGAATTTATCTGAGATTTCTATTAAACGACCTGTTTTTGCCTGGATGCTTATGTTTGGGCTTATCGTCTTTGGTGGAATCTGTTTTATGCGCATGGGAATTAGTCAGCTTCCCGATGTGGATTACCCTGTTGTTTCTGTCAATATCCGCTTAGAAGGGGCAGCCCCTGAGGTTATTGAAACCTCTGTTGTTGATATCGTCGAAGATGCGGTGATGAGTATCCAGAGTATTCGTAGGGTGACTTCAGAATCGGAAGACAGCGAAGGAACCGTAACAATTGAGTTTGAATTGAATCGCGATATTGATCTTGCCATTCAAGATGTTCAGGCTAAGGTTTATTCTGTCCTGCAGAAACTGCCAAAGCAAATTACTTCACCCACCATCCGTAAATCTAATCCTGAAGACCAGCCCATCATGTCTCTGACCTTAGAGAGCGATAAGTATCCTCTTAAGGAGCTGATGGCGTATACGAATGATCGTATTAAAGATCAGTTCTCAACAGTAGAAGGAGTGGGTGATATTACCTTAGGAGGCTACAGAGATCCTAATTTGCGTATCTGGGTTAACGAAAAGGCCCTTAATAAATATGAGCTTTCGGTCGATGACGTCATTAATACCATTTCGAATGAACATTTAGAAGGTCCTGCCGGTCAGCTGCAGGAAGGCAAGCGTCAGTTGAATATTCGTACGATGGGTGAGGCTAAAACCGTTGAAGAATTTGGTCAGTTGGTCATCAATCAGCGAGGAGGAAGTCCTAATTATACCCCTATTTATTTGAATCAAGTGGCAAGAGTAGAGGATGGAATGGCGGATGCGCTTCGAATCAGCCGTGCCATGAAGACTCCTTGCGTGGCTTTGAATATTCTTAAACAGCGAGGATCTAATGCCGTTGCTGTTGCCAAGGCTGTTCGCGTCAAGGTGGCTGAGGTTCAAAAGGGTTTGCCTAAGGGGATGAAGCTCAATGTCAATTTTGATAGCACCCGTTATATTGAAAAAGCGGTTCATGAATTAAACTTCACCCTTCTGCTTTCTGCTCTTTTGACGGGATTGGTGTGTTGGATGTTTTTAGGCTCTTGGAGCTCCACACTGAATGTTCTTTTAGCAATTCCTACGTCGGTCGTCGGCACCTTTATTATTCTTTATTTCGCCGGTTTTACGCTGAATACCTTTACCTTGCTGGGCTTGAGTCTTTCGATAGGAATCGTTGTCGATGATGCCATCATGGTCTTGGAAAATATTATCCGTCATCAGGAAAAAGGTAAGAGTCGAATTCTAGCGGCTTTAACGGGTTCTAAAGAAATTACCTTTGCGGCGATGGCTGCGACTGTCTCTGTGGTCGCTATTTTTTTACCGGTAGCATTTATGAGTGGCGTCATTGGAAAATTCTTCTTTCAATTCGGTGTGACGATTACGGTGGCGGTTTTATTGTCCCTGCTTGAAGCCTTGACCCTTACACCGATGCGTTGTTCAAAGTTTGTCGATAGTGGCAAGAGAACGACTCGTTTTGGTCGAGCTGTGGAATGGTTAATGGATAAAATCAGAGACCTTTATGCTTCTTCGCTTGGCGTCGCGTTGAATCATCGGATGAAGGTTATCGTCATAGCCGTCATCATCTTTGCGATCAGTTTCTCAGCTTTGTTGTTTCTCAATAAAGAATTTATTCCACCCGAAGACCAAAGTCGATTCAATATTCGCCTTAAAACTCCGGTGGGCTCATCGCTTCTTTATTCTGATTCGAAATTCAAAGATGTTGAAAAGTTTCTTTCCAATCGTTCTGAAATTGATCGTTATGTGATGCAGGTCGGAGGAGGATCGCCAGGAGATTCTAACGCGGGCTTTGTGCTTGTGACGATGAAGGATAAGGGGAAGCGTGGGGTTGATTCTAAGGCAGGCCACGAATTAAGTCAGCAGGAATTCATGGCGGTTTGTCGTCAGACACTCAATAAGATCCCCGATGTTCATGTTGTGATTCAGGATTTGTCGACCAAGGCTTTTAGCGCGTCTCGAGGATTTCCCGTCGAGTTTACCGTACAGGGCCCTGATTGGGATAAATTGGCGGATTATTCGAAACGGATTATGGATGGAATGGAAAAAACAGGCATGGTCACTGACGTAGATACCAACTATTCTCTAGGGCAACCGGAGCTTCATGTTATTCCAGATCGTAAAAAGGCTGCTGAACATGGCGTAAGCATTGCTAGTATTTCTCAAGTCGTCGAAGCTATGATCGGGGGAGTTCTCATTGGGACTTATGAAAAAGGCGCTCATCGTTATGATATTCGTCTTAAACTTGAGGAGAGTCAGGGGAATCCTTTGGCTAAGGTGAATAAGCTTTTTGTTCGCAATAATCGAGGAGAATTGGTTCCTCTTTCTGAGTTGGTGAATATGGAAGAAAAGAAGGCCATGGTTTCCATTTGGCGTAGCAACAGGGAGAGATCCATCACCATCTATGCGAACGTCAAGACAGGAGAGTCACAGCAAAAGGCTCTTGAGTCTGCCTTGGATATTGCCAAACGTGTTTTACCTCCAGAGTATCATATTGCCTTGACAGGAAGTTCACAGACCTTTGCTGAATCTCTGCAAAGTCTTATCTGGGTTCTTTTACTGGGTATTATTGTCGCCTACATGGTGTTGGCGTCTCAGTTTAATAGCTTCATTGATCCTTTATCCGTGCTGATGGCGCTTCCTTTTAGTATATCTGGAGCGTTGGTGGCTTTATTTGTGACGCATCGGTCGATCAATATTTATAGTGTCATTGGTCTTATTTTGCTTATGGGAATTGTGAAGAAAAATTCGATTCTGTTGGTGGACTTTACGAATCAGATCAGAGAAAAAGGGGAGTCATCCGTTATAAAAGCTCTTCTGACGGCCTGTCCTATTCGCTTACGCCCCATCCTTATGACCTCGGTAGCAACGATCGCAGGGGCTATTCCAGCAGCCCTAGCCTTTGGTCCAGGAGCAGAGAGCCGTACTCCCATGGCTATTTCCGTTATCGGAGGAGTGATTTTCTCGACGCTGCTGACCCTCTATGTGGTTCCTTGTTTTTATAGTCTTATGTCACGCTATGAAGGAAAGAAGAAGCATGATTTTATTAATTAAATTCAAATACGACGTTTAAAAAATAAATAATGAAATTCTTAAATTTAAAGTATTATAGCTACTCAAATTCTGAAAAAAACAAGTGAAAATAAAAGGAATATTATGGGTGTAAATAAATATGAAATCTACAACAACAAGGTTATTATTACATTAAATGATCGGGTTTGTTTTACATCAGAAGACATTATTAATAGTGAGCTCTTTAAAAGAATACTGACTAACTGCATCGCTGAATTAAAACGTAAGAACTCGGTCATTATTAATATCTTTGATGATATTAACAACATCAATGAAGAGAAGATTTCCGCACTGATTAAGACATTAAAGTTTCTAACCAAGAATTCGACCGAGCTTTTACCTTCGGCTGTGCCTGGTTCGGAGATATTGCTCAGAGACAGACATCTATTTTTTGATTTTATTGAATATTTTTATAATCACTGGCGATCTATGGAAAGATACATTGTTTGCGATGCCTCCGACCGTGATTTTGAAAAACGCCCCTATCGAGCTTTCAATAACATTGTTGAACCCATCAGTCATATGGTTAGAAGTACCTACAGGGATATTCAGGAGAATCTTTCCAATGATCCTCCTCGTATTTATCGTCAGGTTATTGCCGGGCCTCAGGTGGGTGTTATAGCTGTTCCGATGCGAATACCCTTACCAACAGGAAGCTTTGATCAATTACAATCTATTCCGATTATTCGTCAGGTTTTATTGTATCCTCCGTTGATTCTTAATCCCCCTATGAATAAGCGTTCAGGAAAATTTGAACGTATTTACAAAAACCCTTTAGATCTCATCGACTTGAATTATGAGGAGTGGCTTTGTTATCCAGCGAAGGTGGGTGATCTTGTTATGCTGGTTTATTTTCATAAGAAGTTTGCTGAATTAGGTTTATCTTTGTGTAATCTTTTTGAGATGGCTGATGATAAGGATCTTCAACGCAAACCCGATGCGGTTTATGTTTTTGGGACGGATCGAAAAGCTTTAGAAGGTCTTGCCAAGATGCCAACTGTATTTTTTGACGATGAGGTTAATGACATTTTTATAGGAGCTGTCCCTGGAGATGACGATTTTGGATATTTTGGCTATTTAAAGAAGATGATTCTGACTCTTCATAACATTAAAATGATGAAAAGAGGGCGACTGCCGTTTCATGGGGCCATGATGAGAATGGTCCTCAAAGGCAACAAAGATTTAACCTTTTTATTTATGGGGGATACAGGAGCTGGAAAATCTGAAACCTTAGAAGCTTTTCGCGCTCTGGGCGAAGATTATATTCAGGATATCATTATTATTGCAGATGATATGGGGTCCTTCGGTATTTCTTCCGAGGGGCAAATCATGGGGTATGGTACTGAAACCGGCGCATTCTTGCGTCTTGATGACCTGTTGCCGGGCTATGCATTAGCCCAGATTGACCGTGCCATTATTATGAACGCTAATCAGGTCAATGCTAGAATCTTATTACCCGTGACAACATTTAATAATGTTGTCAAAGGACATAAGATTGATTTTATTCTTTATGCCAATAATTATGAGGATATTGATGAAGATCATCCTTTGATTGAAAGAATCGCAACCCCCGGAGAAGCTTTAAAGATATTCAGGGAAGGGACTGTTATGAGTAAAGGAACAACGACAACGACGGGTATTGTTCATACGTATTTTGCCAATGTCTTTGGTCCCGTGCAATATAAAGAATTACATGAAACCTTGGCTTCGGAATATTTTGAGGCTTTCTTTAAGGCGGGTGTGTTTGTTGGACAGATTCGTACTCGTTTGGGTTTAAACGGATGCGAACGCAACGGACCTCAGGAAGCAGCTAAGGAATTGCTTGCTCTTATTCATAGACAATAGTACGAGGGACAAGCACTTATGACAAAACCTTTTTATAATCAAAAACGTCATTCTAACACACGTCGTACCCCGCATAGACCTGCGCATATGGCTAGTCCTCGTTCAATGGATGATAATGAACGTAAATTTCTTACTGGTACGCCGATTGATCCTAGTCCTCGTATTCAACTGGAAACAGGTAGCGCTGAAATCACCATGCGGGCTATGGATTTAATCTGTCCTATTGGAATGGGACAAAGGGGATTAATCGTTGCTCCACCAGGTTCTGGTAAGACCACCTTTCTTAAACATATTTGTCAGGCTGTTGCTCAAGGTTACCCAGCCATCAAACTGTATTGTTTACTCGTGGATGAACGCCCCGAAGAGGTGACAGAATTTAGACGCAATGTTCCAGGGCAGGTGCATTGGTCATCGTCTGATGAAAGTTATGATCATCACATTGCTACTGCCAATGAAGTTATGAGACTAGCTTTTAAAGATGCTGGAGCTGGTGACAACGTCATGGTTGTTATTGATTCATTGACTCGACTGTCCCGTGTTCATAACGCTGAACGACAAAGCAGTGGTCGAACCCTATCTGGAGGCGTGGATGCCAGAGCCTTAGAAGTGCCACGTCGTATTTTTGGAGCTGCGCGCAAGATTGAAAACGGGGGATCCTTATCTATTCTAGCGACCATCTTAATCGAAACAGGAAGCCGGATGGATGAAGTCATCTTCGAAGAGTTTAAAGGAACAGGTAATATGGAAATTGTCTTGTCCAGAGAGATTGCTAATCACCGTATATTTCCTGCTATTGATATCAAGAAAAGTGCAACCCGTAAACAGGAATTGTTGTTAGAAACAGAAGAGTTAAAGAAGATGGAGAATCTCAGACGACACTTGGCAAAGATGGGGAGCGTAGAAGCGATGCAAGACTTGGTTTCAAAACTGCAGAAATACCCTTCTAATCAGGAACTGCTTAACAGTATTCATTAAACAAATTTGGTTTTATCAATCGCTTTTAAATAGGCTTCTTCCTTGGTGACTTTATTAGCCTGTACCAAGGCCATCAAAGAATCATCCATCAAAATCATTCCTTGGCCACGATTCATTTGAATCTCAGAGTTTAAACGCATACTTTCACCCATTTGAATGATATTTCCAAGGGCCTGTGTGCGGATGAGAATTTCGTAAGCCGCATATCGACGAGTCTTGTCCACGTTTGGAAGAAGTTGCTGGGCAATGATCGCTTTAAGATTGTTAGCCAGAATCGTGCGAATTTGGTTCTTACGGTTAAGGGGGAAGCTGTCAATAATACGATCAATCGTTTTTGAAGCAGAATTGGTGTGTAGTGTACCAAAGACTAAAATACCCATTTCACTGGCTGTTAATGCCAATTCAATGGTTTCTCTGTCACGCATTTCTCCCACCATGATAATATTGGCATCACTTTTAATAGCGGAGCGAAGTCCGGAGGAAAAGGAAACGGTATCACGACCGACTTCACGATGAGAAATTAAAGATTTTTTCTTAGAATGGGTGAATTCAACAGGTTCTTCAATTGTAATAATTTTTTGTTCAAAATTGGTATTAATGTAATCCACGAGAGCCGCTAAGGTGGTCGATTTTCCACTTCCCGTGGGGCCGGTGACTAATACTAGTCCGGAACGCCATTTTGAGAAATCCTTGATACGAGGAGGAAGGTCCAATTCTTCGATGGTACGAATTTTAGATGGAATTAAACGAAAAACAGCTCCTAGTCCAAAGAAATGACGAAAATAATTAGCACGAAAACGGGCTTGATCACCATAGGCATAAGCAAAGTCTAGATCGCCTTGAGTTTCAAAACGTGGCCAATCTCCTTCGATAGCTATTTCAGACAAGAGAGCGGTCATCGACTCTTTTGTCAGCGTTTCTAAGGGGAGTTCTGTTAATTGACCATGAACACGAATTTTAGGTTTTTGACCTTCTTCGAGATGAATATCAGAACCATTGTGTTCGATTAATGTATTAAATAATTTATCGATTTCTGGCATGTTTTCTTTAATCCTTCACTAGCAACTGAGCCATCGCCGCCGGGTTGGTTGCACGTTCACAGGCCTCTTGAACAGAAATGACTCCATTTAAAGCTAAAGTTTCCAGTGAATTATCCATAAGGATCATTCCGGATAGTTTTCCGGTTGTAATCGCATTATTAATCTGATTCATTTCACCTTTACGTATTAAATTAGACACCGACTGATTAACAATCAATACCTCATAGGCAGGAACAACACCGGTTCCATTTTTTCTGGGAATCAGCTGCTGACAGATCACGCCTCGTAATGATTCAGAAATCATATTGCGAATAATAGGCTGTTCTTCTAAAGGAAAAGAATCGATGACGCGTGAAATGGTTTGCGCGGCATTGACGGTATTCATGGTGCCAATAACCAAGTGTCCTGTTTCAGAAGCAGAAATAGCCAGTTGGACAGATTGCAAATCTCTAAGTTCACTGACAACCAGAATATCCGGATCTTCACGCAAGGCAGCCCGTAAAGCCCTTAACTGGGAGAGAGAATGCAGGTTGATTTCTCGTTGTGTAATTTGAGATTGTTTGGGTTCGTAGACAATTTCAATGGGTTGTTCAATGGTAATGATATGGTCATGACGCGCTTGATTGATTAATTCAACAAGAACAGCCAAGGTTGTCGTTTTACCGCATCCGGCAGGTCCTGTGATGAGAACCAATCCTTGAGCCCACTTTGTTAAATTGGCACAGGAGACGGGCATCTTGGATTCTTCAAAAGTCGGGATATTCATAGGGATAAGACGAGCGGTTAAATCCCAACCATTGCTTTGTTTCATAAAGGTCATACGAAAACGGCCATAACCGACGATGGTATGAACATATTCCCCATCACCTGTACTTTCAAAATCTTTAAAGACATTCCCAGGTAAGGCGGCTGTGATAAGACTATGAATACGATCTGCTGTTAAAATATCTTCTGCCATAGTCCTGAGTCGACCGAATTGACGAAAGACAACAGGTTTGTTAGCAGACAAATGCATATCACTGGCATTTTCGCTACGGGCTAGAATAAGAATTTCGTTAAGAGATGTAGAATGCGTGATGGCGGTAGGAGGTTGAAGAACAGGAACTCCACGACCAGTGATGCCAATAAAATCTGAAGGCAAACTTGCAGATTCTTTTTCTATAGAGGAATGGTGAGACATGTTTTTTATTATAGGAATGCCGTAAGAAGAACACAAGCAAAGAAAGCGAATTTTTTTTAGTTAAGGTGATTCTTTGTTTTGTAGACGTAAATAAATAGCTGTGTTAAAGTCTTGCGCATTAATTCTTATAACTTTTAAACAATGGATTAAATGAATAACATCGAAAAAGCACCTGAATCCAAACATTCTCAAGAAGAAATAGATAATTGCATCAAACTTCTTGAAGATCTCTATAAAGACAACACGGAACTGGCGTTGCTGTCAAAGGAACAAAGGATTGCTCTTTTAACAGTAGCTGGTCAGATTTCTCGCCCTAATAAAGAAGAGATTCGTACCCGCAAGAAGTTTAGCATTAGGGTTAAGAAACTGAAAGTCGAAGCCCACGAACGTAAGGTCAGAGCGGCCACAGGAATTCGTAGCGCTCGTGAAGCCACGGTATTTACAGCTCCTTTACAAATCACGGATGCCTCTAGTGCATCTTCAGGCCTTCAATTAATTAAACCCCGTAATTGCTATATATGTAAGGTTTTGTTTAATAAGCTTCATTTTTTTTATGATGCACTTTGCCCCTGGTGCGCTGAGTTGAATTATTCCAAACGCTTTCAAACAGCTTCATTAAATGGGAAGGTGGCGTTAATCACAGGGTCTCGTTTAAAAATAGGCTATCAGTCCTCTTTAATGATGCTGCGCGCCGGAGCCCTGGTCATTGCAACGACACGTTTTCCTGTGGATTCAGCTCTTCGTTATTCTAAAGAAAAAGATTTTGATCAATGGAAGGATCGCCTACATATTTATGGATTAGATCTTCGTCATACCCCAAGCGTGGAACTGTTTTGTAACTATATTGAACAGAGATACGACCGTTTGGATTTACTGGTGAACAACGCTGCGCAAACAGTTCGTCGTCCGCCGGGTTTTTATGCCCACCTGATAAAGAATGAAACTACCCGATTTGAAGATCTTCCCGAGCAGGTTCAGGCCTTGCTTCAACCATTTAGAATTTGTAAAGAGAAGTTGGGCAACAGCTCCTTGGGGACATCGATGGATTTGGTTCCCTCAACAGCGTGGGGAGGTCGAATCACAGGAATTGGTTTAACAGCCTCAGCGGCTTTGTCACAGATTCCTTACGCGCATGATCACGCCTTGTCTCCTGAGAAAGTTTTTCCTATGGGGAAATTAGATGCCGATTTACAACAAGTCGACCTTAGAGACACCAACAGTTGGCGACTTGGTATCGGAGAGATCCCCACATCCGAAATGATCGAGCTTCAACTGGTCAATGCCATCGCACCTTTTGTTCTATGCAATAAACTCTCTTGGATGATGAAACGCGATAATACAGGACAGAAACATATCGTCAACGTCTCAGCTATGGAAGGGAAGTTCCACCGTTACACCAAGACAGATAAACATCCGCATACCAATATGGCTAAGGCTGCTCTTAACATGCTGACACATACCTCGGCTAGCGATTTGGCCAAATATGGTATTTTTATGAATGCGATTGATACCGGATGGGTAACGGATGAAGACCCTGCAGCATTATCCCTTCGTAAACAAGAAAACCATGATTTTCAACCACCCTTAGACATCGTCGATGGAGCAGCGCGCGTTTGCGATCCTTTTTTTCATGGCATCATCACTGGCAAACATTGGTGTGGAAAATTTCTGAAAGATTATTTTCCAGTTGATTGGTAGTCAATTTCAAATATTGAGGTATGATACAGAGACACGAAAGGATCCTCATGTATAAGAATCAACGTCATTCTGAACGATTTAATCTTATTCTTCCTATCCAGTTAAGTTTTGGAACCCAGATCACTCTTAAAGGAGAAATCAAAGATCTTTCTCTAAAAAGTGCGTTCATTATTATTAAAAGCAGTATTCACATGGCTCCCAATGATGAATTAAAGTTTTGCATTGATAATCTTCCTAATATTGAAGGGGGTATTGAGGGCACGGCTGTTATCTCACGAGTTGTTCCTGGAGAAGGAATCGCTATTTATTTTGATATATTAGAAATTGAATCTGAAAATCGTTTACAGCAATTAATTGCACAAAGAATCAGTGAAAGTGACAGAAAATATGAACAAAGACCTTAAGAAATTTCTAACTATGAAATTCAAAACCCTTCTGTTATTAGTTATGTCATCAGGACTCGTGTTTACTTTCTTCGGGTGTGAAACTCTTAATAATAAGTTCTCTTCATCATTAAATGCAGATCAGGTAGCTCAATCTTTCTTTAGAAACTTAGAAAAATCGACAAGAAGCCTATAATTTATTTGGTAAAGGTTTATCTCAAGTTGTTTCTTTTAGTCAATTTGATGAGTTTATGGAGAGTCTTCAAGACCACTGGGGAAGGATCCAGGAAGAAGATACAGCTGTGATGCCTTTTCATAAACGTAACGGAGAAGGAAATTTTATTCCACTTAACACATCAGAAAATCAGATTAAACGTTATACCTATGATGTTAAGTTTGAGCATGCTGAAATTAACTTTGACCTTACTCTTGTTTCAGATGGGACTCAATACAAGATTGTATGGATCTCCTTATGGGGAAGTAGTATCTACATGACTCCTGAAATAACAACGAAGATTGAAGAATTATTTTCTAATCCTGAAAATTCACAGAAATAATATTGTTTAAGATTTAATTCTTATAGAAGGAGAGTTTAGTTTTGAGTTTTATACTGTTATCCAGCATCACATTCTTATCCGCGTTTCTTCTCTTTCAAATTGAACTTATCATGGCTAAATTACTCTTGCCAACCTATGGCGGCAGTTATTTAGTCTGGGGGGCTTGTGTCGTTTTCTTTCAGGGAATCCTTCTGGCAGGATACTTATTTGCTCACCAATGGATTACCAAGAAGAGTATTGCCGGTTATCTGAAGATTCATTTCTTCTTGATTTTATTACCATTTTTATTCTTTCCTGGACGGATGATCCAAATTCCTCATGGAGAAAACTCTTTGCCATTGGTGATAGATATCTTCATTAAACTTTTCTTGTCCATCGGTCCTGTATTCTTTACGCTGTCGACGATCAGTTTAGTGACTCAAAGCTGGCTGTCAGCCTCTAAACTCAAACAAAATCATAATCCCTATGCGTTATACGCTGTGTCTAACCTGGGATCTTTTGCAGGGCTCTTATCTTATCCGTTTCTTTTTGAATTATTCTTAACCAACCATCAACAACTTAATATCTGGCGACTAATTTATGTTATTTTAGCGGTTTTGAATCTCATTGCTTTTAAAATGATTCCTGTCCAAAAAATGGAATCCTTACAAGAAGATAGAGTACCCCTCAAGACATCTCTGGCCCTTCAGTGGTTATGCTTATCGGCCGCAGGGGTTGTGCTTTTCTTATCTGTTACCAATATCATGACGTATGAAATTGCACCTGTTCCTTTGCTATGGATCATTCCTTTAAGTATTTATCTCTTGAGTTTCGTTTTAAATTTCAAGAACAAACCTTTTATGCCTGGCTGGATTAGCAAATTCATTTTTTTGATTACAAGCTTTGGGGTTGTTTATTATTTTACGAGTAAGATGCTCACCATTCCGGCCATCCTTTCAGCCATCGCCTTTAATGGGATTCTTTTTGTCCTTTGCATGTACGCCCAGGGTGAGCTTATTCGTAATAAACCTCGTCAACATAACCTAACACTCTTTTATGTTATGATTTCTTTAGGTGGATTTATCGGCGGGATCTTAACCAGCTGGGTGATTCCTGTTATTTCTTCTAATCTTGTTGAATTCTTAGTAGGCCTCTTACTGCTTGCGTTAGGATCCAAACGACTATGGCTCATCGTCATCATCATCATTGCGATTGCCTTTTCCTCACCGATCGAAGGGATGATTAAAAATCACAGCTCCATCGCCAAGAAACGTAATTACTATGGCATCTACGATATTTTTGACAATAGGGACGTCAGAATCATGCTTCACGGAACCACTCTTCATGGGATTGAATTCAGTGATCCGAAAAGGAAATGGATTCCGTTGGGTTATTATAGCCCCACATCGCCACTCGGTGAAGCCTTGACGAGAAATATATTTACGATCAATCGTATTGCCGGAATAGGACTGGGAGCAGGAACTATTGCGATGTATTCCAGTCCTACGTGTTCCATTGATTTTTATGAACTTGATCCTGATGTCATCGACCTAGCCAAGAAGCATTTTGGATATTTGACCCTGGCCCCCGGAGAGGTGAAACTTCTGGTGGGGGATGCTCGTATTTCACTTGAAAAACAAAAAGGTGTTTTCTATGATGCCGTCATCGTCGATGCCTTTGGCGGAGATTCTATCCCAACCCATTTAGTCAATCGGGATGTTACCGCGCTTTACAAACAACATCTCAATGAAGGGGGAGCCATCTTTTTTCATATCCCCAATCGTTACTTTGACCTAAAGCCCATTCTGGCACATATCGCCCAGGATCTTGGGGGATACGCCGCTTTTAAATCAACCCGTAACGAAGGGCTAACCATGCAGACCGTGTGGGGCATTATCACATGGGATCAGCAAAAATTCTCCCGGTTAGTTCATGAATTTGGATGGCAACCACTCAAAGCAGATTCCTATACCTCGATTCATCCCTGGAGCGATGATTATTCGACGATATTACCTATTATCCGTTGGGATCAGTTAACAGATACTTTTAAACATTTGGACGTTATTCTTAAGTAGGTGAGAGATGTTAAATATGATTTATTCTTGGTACGCTAAGAAATCTTTAAAGAAACAACTTCTTGATTTTCTTGGTGAGATGGAAAAGAATTTGGAAATTTATTATGTCATGGACCAGCGTCAGTTTATTACGGGCGGTTTTATCATGGATACTTGGGAGAAGGTTAAAGATTTAGAAATTCTTAAATCTCAAGAAGCTATTCAACTTTATGCGTCTACGCTTTTAGCGTTTAATAGCGCTTTCAATGAGAATAAAACTTTTGAAAAATGGTACTCCTCGAGTCTTGAACACAGGACTCCTGAGAATGCTAAAAAGCTTCACGCTTTTAAAAATGACCTGGACCAGCGTGTCAAAACGTTGGAAGCCATTATTATCCCAGCAGGACAATCCTTAGAAAAAGAACTTCTTAAGTTGGGTTTCATTACGAATTGAAAAGTCCCGAAGAATTTTTAACAGTCTCC
>JADFYF010000025.1 GCA_015233165.1 Candidatus Omnitrophota bacterium | reverse complement strand
CGCGATCAGCACCTTCCTTCTCTCTCTCAGCACCTTCCTTCTCTTGCTCGGCACCAAACCTCTCCCTATCCACACCTTGCTTGACCTGCCCTTTACTAATCTTTAACTCATCTGTTTGCTGACGATACTTCTCTTCTGCCATTTTCTCTCGATCAGCTCCCAGCTTCTCTCGATCTGCTCCTTGTTTTTCCCTGTCAGCCCCTTGCTTTAATTTCTCTTCCAGATTATTACGAGTTGCTTTTTTCAATAAAGGTTTCTTAATCTTCTTCAATGTCCTGACACTTGAGTTTATAGGTATCTTTTTCATTGTTCCATCCTCCCACCGTTATCTGCCAAGGTTGAATTGATCAGATCCACCAAGGTCTGGGCGTTGACAGGTTTTTGCAAGAAACCCACCGCCCCCACTTTTAAAGCACGCTCCACAGCCGTATCCTGCTTCTCAGCAGAAATAAAAATAACAGGACGTTTCGACCCGGACTCCACAAGTTTTTTCTGCGCTGCCCAACCATCTAATCCTGGCATATGAATATCCAATAATAAGCAGCCCTGCTCCTCCTTGGAAACAGCAGTAAAAAAACTTTCTGCAGAATTAAACGTTTTAGCTTCAAAGCCATAGGTCACTAATAACGTCTTAAGCGCGCGGCACACCGACTCATCGTCATCGACAATAAAAATATTGGAAGGCATTTTCACTACTCTCCCTGCCTGATGGCAGGTTTGACTCATATGGTTGGAAACAAGAAACACCCAATTAGGAAGGATTAGGTACTCGATGTATGAAGGAACTTCAAAATCACTTACATAAAAGCAGTATACGCCTTTAATCTTCAGCTACCTAAGGATACTTTAGGAGCCCCTGCTTTTTGACAAGCTCGTAAATCTTCGTGCAATCTCGTCCTAGGCGATGCACGTCGCCAATATGAGGAATTTCTCCGCGTTTTAAATGAGATGGACCATCGCTGTTTTGACATCTGGTTTCATGACAACTCACTCTCGATCGATTTTTAAAACGCAAATACAACGCAGAGAACAAAGACGATCCCTAAGATCGACTCCTGAATACCCAAGCCCTTGGCCGTCACAGGAATACGCTTATAGATCAAGCCTAGACGCATGAGTAACAAAAGACCAGCTATCAAAATAAAGGGATGAACAAGATGGGCCATGACTAAAAAGACAAAGACGACAACAGCGACCATGTGAGACCCCATAAATAGGATCCAATGATTGTCTCTGCTGCGGCTTTGATTCAAACGCTCGCGGACATAAATAATGGATGTCAGGGCACGAACAGCCAGCACAGCCCAGACAACCCACGCCTGAGAATAAGGATGACCTGCCGCCAGAATAATAGACGCGCCAGCCGCTCCCAGGGACACAGCGCCAGAAATTTCAGCCAGCAACTCTTTCTTCCCCGCCTTAACCACCGCCCACACATGCAGCAATCCTAAGGGGATCACTCCCACCAGAACAAGTAAGAACGCAGGGCCGCTTAGGACATACGTCGTCGTGAAAAAAACCAACGATAACAGACCAAAGATTCCACTACACCCAAGGGCTAGGGATGTTCTGGCGACAAAAACACGATGAGACATATCCTTAATGACTATTTTTAACGGATGGCTCATGAGAAATAGAAACACCCATCCTAAGGCAGGGTAGAATCCCAAAGCAGAAGCTGCGATCAACAGCCCTGCTAACAGAGATTCGCCGAGCATGACGGATGCGCCATGCTCGGCGGGAACGGCAACAATCTTAAGAGTGGTGACATCCACAGCTGGCATAACGTTCCAAAGGAACCTTCTCCATTTCCTGAAACATAACCTTCTTTTCTTCCGCCGTCGTTAACTGATCGATGGCTGGATAGAGAATGTTTTCTTCTTTAAGATTATGGCTCTCTAGAAGATCAATCAGAACCTTCTCCTCTTTCTCTGAATCCGCATCATTCTGACGAACCTTCAAGTGCAACTCTTCTAAGGCTTCTTTAATTAGAACATGCTCCTGACGCATGACCGCCGTCGGACCTGCGTCTGACATTCCTGTTTTGGATTCAAAGACAGGAAAAAGAATCTCCTCTTCCCACAAAATATGACGCTGCAAGCCAAACTTAAACTTACGAAAGAATGGTTTTGCCTGCGCAAAATCCTGACGTTTAAGTTTCTGAAACTGAGACAAAAAACTATCTAATTCGTCGTGATCATGCCCATAAAAACCCGAAACCTCTTGTGTTGACATAGACCTCTCCTTTTCTAAATACTCAACGATAATAAAATAGCCAGATCTTCTTCTGCCTGTAATGAGTGCGGCGCATCCGCCGGCATAAAAATACACGTTCCTTCCTCCATCACAATATCCTCCTCAAAAAGCCTGAAGGTGCCTTTGCCCTTGAGCACATAGGGAGAAATTGGCAGCCAAGAAGTATCGTCAGCAAACAAATGAGTTAAAAGTTAGCAAAGGACAGCTTAAGCAAGGAGTGGATAGGGAGAAGTTAGGCGCTGATCGTGAAAAGTTGGGAGCTGACAGGGAGAAGCTGGGGGCTAACAGGGAAAGGCTTGCGCAAGAGCAAATTCACATTCGAACCAAGGCGATGGAAGCGGTATCGGATGGGATTTTTATTATGGACGCTAAGACTCCTGATTTTCATATTATTTATGCCAATGCCTCTTTTTATAGTCTTACCGGTTATGCGAAGAATGAGGTCATAGGATGCAATTATTTTTTACTTTATGGATCTAATGCCGATTTACGTATTCTTGAGGAAATCAAACAAACCATACGTCATGGAAAATCTTTTCATGGGGAGATGCTCAATTTTAGGAAGAATGGTGAAAAGTACTGGAGTTTACTGCGGATTGCCCCTGTCCGCGATTCAAAGGGCGTCATCACCCATTATGTAGGGATTAAAACCGATACGACATTGATGAAGCAGCGAGATCTAGAAATTGTGGAACAACGGGAAGAGCTTTTGCATGTGACACGGGTGGGAAAGCTTGCGGAATTTGTTTCGTCGTTAGCTCATGAAATCAGCCAACCCTTAACAGCGATTCTTTCTTATGCTCAGGCTGCTCAGCGAATGCTTGCCGACAGGGAACCTCAACTCCAGGAAATTCTGCAGTATATTATTAGCGATGATCAACGGGCTGTTGAGGTTATTCGACGTCTACGCTCATTATTAAAGAAGAGTAAACCCACCTTTGAGCCTCTGGATATTAATGCTCTTATTAAAGATACGGTGACGTTGATGATGGCCCATATCACTGTCATGAATAAAGTTGTTAAATTTGAGTTAGATATTAAGCTTCCGCTTATTCATGGTGATCGCATACAGCTGCAACAGGTGATTCTCAATTTGATCAGCAACAGTTTAGAAGCCATGGAGGAGAGTAGTGATTCTCGTATTTTGTTAATCAGGACATTGCGGAAAACGACCGACATGATTAGAGTCGAGGTGGAGGATTCCGGATGCGGTATCCCTGAGGAAAATATGAAGAAACTTTTTGTTCATTTCTTTACGAGCAAGCCGGATGGTTTAGGGATGGGGCTATCGATCAGCCGTTCTATTATAGAAGCCCATGGCGGACGATTAGACGCTAGGAATAATACGGATCAGGGAGCAACCTTCTTCTTTACACTTCCTGTGAATCCTATGGATGGGTAGCAAAGGCAAATCTTTGTGTTATACCTTGGTACAATTGAACAGGTAGGCTGTTTCCTCTATCATAGGACTATGAGAACAATATATATTGTTGACGACGATGAATCTGTAAGGCGCGCGCTGAGATTACTGACCGTGGCTTGCGGGTTTAAGACGGAGACATTTTCATCAGCAGAAGAGTTTTTTGGCGTTGTCCCTAATAGCTCCTCGGGGTGTCTGATTTTAGATATTTATATGCCGGGATTAAGTGGATGGGATGCTCAGAAAAGAGTCCAAGTAGAGTCCAGTCGTCCTGTTATTTTAATGTCCGCCGATAAAGATGGGGATTTTAAAGATCGGGCCAATCGAGTAGGGGCTTTTGGTTACTTGCAAAAACCATTTCATGATCAGGAGTTAATTGATTTGCTTGGTCGGGTGTTTTTAAATTAGGATGACCATAGCGGTGGTAAGATTCAATATTGCGGAGACTTGATTGATGAAGACAATGAACAAACGCGGACAGATCATCTATGTTGTCGATGATGATGTGTCTGTGTGTTTGGCATTGAAGCTGTTGTTAGAATCCCATGGGTTTCGGGTGGAGACGTTTAATTGCGCTAAGGATTTTCTGACGTTTAAGCACCTTAAGATGTCTTCCTGTTTGTTATTAGATGTCCAGCTTCCGGATGTAAGTGGGATGCTTCTTCAGGAATCCCTGGCTATATTGGAAGTTGTCATTCCTGTTGTTTTTATCACCGGACACGGGGACATTCCTATGAGTGTCAAAGCCATGCAGCACGGGGCAATCGACTTTCTTCCTAAACCGTTTACCGAAGACAATCTTCTCAAAGCCATCGAACGCGCTATTGCAAAGAATAAAATCGATAATAAATCTCAAGGGGATGTCGATAAAATTAAAGAACGTATTAAGACGCTCTCTCCCAGGGAGTTAGAAGTTTTTCATTTGGTGGCGCAGGGATTGATGAACAAACAAATCGCCTCAAGATGGGGAACAGCTCTTCAGACTATCAAGGTTCACCGTGGTCGTGTCATGCAGAAGATGCAGGCCAAAACAGCAACAGAACTCATCCACCTCGCCCAAAAAGCAGGCCTTTCCTCTTCCTTAGATTAATTCTCCATCGATAAAATCTGTTATACCTCGGTACAATTGAATCATCGCGTGACCTCCCTAGAATAAGCTTATTCGAACAAAACAGATCAGCCCTATAACAAAACACAAGGTTTTAAGGAGGTTAACATGCACGATTGGCTTTTTATTTTTGCGAGTTTGGGTTGGGAGAGCGCTCATAGAACAACGCAGGGTGGACGTGTTGGCATGGATCTAAATGAGGGTGAGCCAGAGGTTTCAAAAACGGTATCCCTATCAGATCATCAAAAGAACAGGTTGGAACATTTCGTTTAAATCTAAGGAAGGAGGACGCTATGTTAAATTGGGCCGTTACATTTTTTGTTGTAGCCATTATTGCCGCATTGCTGGGATTTACCAGTATCGCGGGGTCAGCTATTGATATCGCCAAGGTTTTATTCTTTGTTTTCTTGGTCTTAGCTGTTGTTTCTTTTCTTTTTGGAAGAAGAAGAGCCGTTTAAGCAGATTAGTATCAACCAAGAGCGTTAAAGAAAGGTATTCTATGAAAGTCAATGATTTGAAAATGTTCGTCGCTGTGGGGGCTGTGATGTTAATGGCAAGCGGCCAGGTACGCGCGGCTGAGGAAGCCAATGTGCGTCATATCTCAGGAGAAATTACGTGGATAGATCTTAAAGCAGGAGAGCTTCAGCTTGAACGGGATCAATCCCCAAGGACAGGGGAAGTCACCGAGTACAGACTCACAGAGTATGAGACTCGCGTGAAGAATCCTTCTGATGACAAGTTTCTTTCCGTGAAGGATTTACAGGCGGGTCAACATGTCACTGTTGATGTTGTCAATGGGAAGGAAGATAAGATCGTTCAGAGAATTACGGCTGATCCCATGCCGGTCTCTGAGTACCAGGAAGCTTATGGTCAGATTAATGCCGTCAATATCCAAGATGGGACGCTGACTCTGGCGGTAAGGCTAAAAGAGGGTGAAACAGGTGAGGATAAGTCGTATTTCGTTTTTGACACCAAGGACGTTATTGTCATGCAGAGCTCGACGAGAGCGCCTATCCCTCTTGAACTTAAAGTCGGGGATGTCGTCAAGATTCTGTTTGTCGTCAAAGACGGAAAACGACAGGTGCATTCTATTACGTTGTATTCACCGCGAGTGACAAGCAGTAGTACAACGACAACAACGACGGTAACCACTACTCCATAGTACGGGGGTATACAAAGTAAGGAAAATCTAATGGCAAAGAAAAGTCGTGGGGGAAGAATGACAGCTGCAAAGAGTCGCGCTGCTAAGACACCAGGCGGAGTTGGAAGTGTCAAGAATCGTCCCGCCGGTCGCAACATTATGAGCACTTAGTTTAGAGGGACTTCTAAAATCTTCCGCCTTGAAAGGGGCGGAAGATTAATCATCTTTCGTTTAGGGATCAGTGAGATATGAACAACAGACTAGAACAATATCAAGACTCAGGAGAGAACCTCAGCGTGCTGCTTATCGCAGAAAATAATTTTAATTCCTATGCGGTGGATCAAGAGGTGGATTGTTGGCAGTGTTTGTGGCAGACGATTAAAATTAAGGGTTTGCGAGTATTGAGATCATTTTGAAAATCACATTTCTTATTTTATGCGCAGTCTTCATGGGAACGGGCTGTGCGAGCATCCACTTAGCGATCACACCCAAGACACCGCATGAGTTTACGTTTCCTAAGAATTTCTTGTGGGGAGCTGCTACCTCGGCCTATCAGGTGGAGGGAAATAATGCAAATAACGATTGGTGGGAATGGGAACAAACTCACTCTTCTGGGGCTCGTTCAGGGATGGCAGCGGATCATTGGAATCGGTTTGAAGAAGATTTTACGTTGGCGAAAGAACTGGGTCATAACGCGCATCGTTTTTCTATTGAATGGAGCCGTATTGAGCCTCAGGAAGGGCAATGGGATATCGTCGCCCTTGAGCATTATGCTTCGGTGATTCGCTCTTTGAGATCCAAAGGCATGGAGCCTATTGTCACCCTGCATCATTTTACAATCCCATTATGGTTGGCGCATCAGGGAGGCTGGACTTCACAGAAGGCCCCTGCGCTTTTTGCCAGATACGTCGAGAAAGTTGCGGAATACTTAGGTAGTGATGTCTTTTTTTGGATGACTCTTAATGAACCCGGGGTGTATGCGTATAAGGGGTATTTGGTGGGGGAGTGGCCGCCGGGAGAGAAGTCTCCAGAACAAGGGATTAAGGTTATTGATAATTTACTTCTAGGACATGTCCTAGCGTATAAAAAGATTAAAGCTATGTATGTAAGGAAGGGTTGGAAGGAACCGATGGTGGGCATTTCTCAAAGTGTCCTGATATTCAGGGCCTGTTCTGATTATTCCCTGAGGGATCGGGTGGCCGCCCGGTTTAGACATTGGATGTTCAATCATTTATTTGTTCAGGCTCTGATTCGGGGGCACGCGTATTGTGTCGGAGTTTTTAATATTCATCTGCCTCAAACCAAGACGCTGGATTTTATAGGGTTAAATTATTACACCCGGGATTTTGTCCAACATAGCGGTTTTGGTTTTCCGGGAATTCTGGGTCAGGCCTGCACGGCCACAGTGACACAGGATCAGCATACAGGAAAAGATAACTCTTTATCCTGGGAGATTTATCCCAAGGGATTAGATACGTTTTTAAAAGATTTCTCTCGTTACAAGTTGCCTCTGTTAGTTTCAGAAAATGGGATTGCCACGAATGATGATGCGCAGCGTACAGATTTTATTAGGGAACATCTCAAAGCCATCGCTCATGCGATGGAAGAGGGAGCTCCTGTGATAGGGTATCTTTATTGGTCTTTGTTGGATAATTACGAATGGTCTCAGGGCTTTGTGCCGCGTTTTGGTTTGATTGAGGTCAATTATACGACACAAAAAAGAACAATTCGTGAATCGGCAAGACGATACGAAGAGATTATTCGCTCAGGGAAGTTACGTTTCTAACGGGGGTTAAGGTATGTGGTGGAAATGGTTTCCGTGGAGATTCTTAGTTAAGGATGCGGCGCGTAGTCAGGGGTTTTTGGATCCTATCAAGTTGCTGTCTCAGTTACAGAATTTTGCTCAGCCTTCAGAAGTGGCTGCTCCGACGGAGTTGATTCGTTCAGGGGTTGTCTTGCATGCCCGCGGGTTAATCAATAGTTTAGCAATCCAGCATAATTTAGATTGGGTCTGGCCTTATTGGGTGGAATGTCAGTATGATCCCAACAACGATGCGTTTATTCCCCGATCATTTTCATTAACTCAAATTAATCTCACCCATAGAAACTGGACGGCATTAGGCGTTCCCGGCGGCAGTGAATTTCCTTTGGTCGATCCCAGGGGACTTTTGACGCCATTTTATGATAGCTGGTCGATTGATGTATGGATCATTCCTAAAAAAGGTTATCCCTTAATTCCATCGCGTCTTCCTGAGGTGCAGACGAGCATTCTTACCATATCCCAAAAGATGCATATCCATGATAATTTTTGCGTCACAACACAATCAGGACTGGATCAATGCAAGCTCGAATTAAATGCGTGTGTGATCGGTTCCGCTAAGGATCCTGTCTGTCAGCTTAAAGTGACCGCAGAAGTGTTTGTAGAGGCGCAACTGGTCATCGCTCTTAGACCCTATAATCCTGAAGGCGTGAGCTTTGTCCATAAGATTACGTTGCTGGAGGATGCGTTGGGATGGCAGGTTAATGATGAGCATTTGATTTTCTTGGATAAGCCTGCGGATCAATGGGTATTTTCGGACTATCATCGAGGAGATGTCTACAGTTCTGTGTCTGCCTCGTCTCGAGGGGCAGGGGGACCGAAGCCATTGCCCTGCGATGAAGAAGCCATTGTCTGCAAGGTCGGCATGGCGACGGCGGCAGCGGTCTATCATTTAGAAGCAGGACAAACACAGGAAGTGATAATCTCTGCGCCTTTATCCAAAAAGATATTTAAGAACGAATCCTTAAAAGAGAATCAAGACGTAGCTCAATTGGCATGGAACAAGAGTCTTCAAGGGTCTTGCCAACTGCAAATTCCTGACAAACATTTTCAATTTCTCTATGAAGCGGCTATCCATACCATGATTTTGCATTCTCCCAAGGAAGTTTACCCGGGGCCATTTATTTACCGACGATTCTGGTTTCGTGATGCGGCGTTTATTCTTTATGCCCTCTTGTGTGTCGGACTTAAAGCTCGTGTCCGGGGAGCTCTGGACTGTTTTCGCGCTCGTCAAACAGCTCAGGGATATTTTCTGTCTCAGGAAGGGGAATGGGATTCTAATGGCGAAGCTCTATGGAATATGCGTCAGTATTGTGAGATGACAGGAAGCCTTCCCCCCGACGAATGGAAGGAATCGATCTATAAGGCAGGGAAGTGGATTTGTAAGAAGCGATTGTCGGCTAAGGAAGATTCTCCTCATGCGGGATTGTTACCCTCGGGATTTAGCGCAGAGCATTTGGGCCCCAATGATTTTTATTATTGGGATGATTTTTGGGGCGTTGCGGGATTAAGCGCGTCAGCGTATTTGAGCGCAGCTTACAACGACGAAGGCCAAGCGGCCTATTTTAAAACAAAATCTCAGGTGTTGCTGGGTTACATTAATCAAAGCTTAAAGAAGGTTGAAGGGCGTCTGGGGAGATTAGCCATGCCTGCCTCTCCTTATCGTCGGATGGATACAGGGGCTATCGGTTCCTTAGTGGCCAGTTATCCTCTTCGTGTTCTTCAACAGGACGATGCCAGGGTTTTAGATACCGCTAATTATTTAATGCAAAATTGTTTAGTCCATGGGGGATTTTTTCACGATATGACGCATTCAGGAATTAATCCGTATTTGACGTTGCATCTGGCGCAGGTATATCTGCGCGCCGGAGACTCTCGATATTTAGGTTTGATGAGCGCGGTGGCTCAGTTGGCTTCACCCACAGGTCAATGGCCTGAGTCGGTGCATCCACGGACCGGCGGCGGATGTATGGGAGACGGGCAGCATGTCTGGGCGGCTGCAGAATGGGTTTTGATGATCAGAAATTGTTTTGTCAGGGAAGAAGAGGAAGGATTGATTCTGTGTTCAGGAATCCCTCCAAGCTGGCTGAAGACGAAAGAACCCATGATCTTTGGTCCTGCTCCGACAAGATTCGGAGATATTCACATTTCGATGACGTTTTTGGGAGAGATGATTCAAATAGAGTGGCAGGGACAATGGTTTACGCAAGAACCTGTGATTGATATTCAGTTACCCGGTTTTAAAAAGGTCAGAGTTTTAGCCGGGGTCAATTGTTTGGCATTGAAAGAAGAGGCGCAGTCATGAAAGAAGTTATGTCACCCGTCTATAAAGATTTTATTGTCTTAAATTCAGGAGTTAAGATTTTCCCTCAGGAGATTGAAGAGTTTTATATGAAGATTGCCCCTGTCAAAGAGATGTGTGTCTTTATGGTTTATGGAATGCAAGGTGTTAAGAAATCCAAAGCTCTTTGGGCGATTATTCAGCCGAACTTAGATGATTTTAGAGAATTCAGTGAGGTTAATCTGCGCCTGGTCATTAAGGAAAGATTAGATAATGCGTCGCAGTCGCTGCAACTTTATAAGAGGCTAAAAGGCTTTACCATCACGATGGAGAATCTTCCTCACAATCAGTCCGGTTTGTTAGAACGGTCTGCTGTTAAGAGAATTTATGAAAGCAGAGTGATCGCAGGAATTGAAGGCGCTCTTTCGGTGTCCAAAGAAATGCCTTTAGAAGACAGGTTGTTGATCCAGTCTGAGACGGGAAGAAAGGTTTTAAAATGTCTTCGGATGGAAAGCGGCATGAGAAGACCCATTATTCTGGAGGATTCCTTAGAGCTGGACCTTGGTATCGATTCCTTAGGCAGAATAGAGTTGGCATCCTGTCTTGAGATAGCTTTTGATGCCGAGATTACGGTTGAGACCGTTGCCCAGGCTTTCAGTGTTAAAGACCTGATCGTCGGAATAACAGATACGTTACGCGGTGTGAAGGATATTCCTTTTGAGGATCAGGGATTATCTTTAGGGCCAGATTACTGGAAAGAACATCTCCAGGTACTGCCGAAACAAGAAAACCTGGAGATGCTTGAGTTAGGGACAGGATATTTTGCCTGGCTGTTTCGATTTACACTCACGGCCATCGATTGCCTGATATTTAAAGGGTTCTTTAATATTAAGGTGGAGGGGGCTGAGAATGTTCCTCAAGAAGGAGCGTATATTCTCTATGGCAATCATACCAGTTTTCTCGACGGTCCGGCGATCGGAGCCTGTTTGCCGCGACGGCCGGTTTTTCAGATTTTTTATTTTGTTTTTGGACCCTATTTCTTTAGACCCTTTGAAAAGAACATCGTATTAAGAAATCTGGTCAAGATGGGGAGGTTTATTCCTTTTGATTATTCGACACATTTTTTAGAAGCGTTGCGCAGCGCTTATTATGTTCTTCAACGTGGCAAAGGTTTATGTTTTTTCCCGGAAGGGTTACGCAGCGCTACGGGTGGCATTGGAGAATTTCGAAGAGGATTTGGTGTCTTAGCCAAGGAAACAGGAGCCAAGCTTGTTCCTGTCGCCATAGAGGGCGCTCATGAAGCGTGGTCGAGTACCGTCAAGAATCCTCGATGTTATCCTATCAGGGTTAAATTTGGTAAACCCCTTCTACCGGAAGATCTGGAGAAACAAGGCTTAGCCATGGGATCAGAAGATAACTACGATGCGATCTGTATAGCGGCGAGACAAGCGTTGGTGGAATTGAAATCTGGGGTAAGTTTGTTAGAAAATAATTTAGAGGTCGTTAATGAAAAACACAAAGGGGTGCGTATGAAAGAGAAAATAGTGATGGCCATTTGTTTCTTATGTGTTGGGTCTGTGTGGACCTTAGCTGCGGCGGATAATATGGGGCCGAATGTGGTCAATAATTCTTATCAGGCGGCTAATCGTAATAACGTGACCGGTCAGAGCATTATGCAAACTGGCACGGATACGTTTAGGAACAACTCTAACGCAGCGCATGATAATCATCAGAGTATGTTGGAGTCTAGTCATTCCAGTTATAGCACGGATTCAAATTTCAAACATGACAGTGATCTCGACGCCATGAAGGGGGACGATAATTCAGATTTTCTGGATTATTCCAACTCCAGACATGATGCCGAGCAGGATTATTCCATGGGCGCTGCCGGATCCGGATATAGTCAGGAGGAATAGCTCGATCATAGCGCATCATCAGAAAAGTCATACTCACCCTGAAGCGAATTCATACTTGACAAGTATACCACTAAGTAGTACACTTTTTTTGTGCCTTACTTAGTGGTATGGAGAGAAAATGTACTATTTAAAAAACAGATATTTCTATCGTTGGGCCAAAAAGCAAGGAATCACTGACAAAACACTTTTTGATGCTATTGAAGAATTTGAAAAAGGACTGTTTGAGGCAAATTTAGGGAACCATTTGTACAAAAAACGAATAGCACTGGCAGGAAAAGGCAAGAGTGGAGGGATTCGAACCATCTTATTTTATCAATTAGGCAAAAAGTTGATTTTTTGTTACGGGTTTGAGAAAAGCCAACAGAGTAATTTGAGCAGTTCCGAATTAAATTTTCTTCATAAACTGTCAGACGGCTATCAGGTTTTAAACGAAGAGATAATACTTGAAGGTATCCAACAAAAGAAGTTTTCTAAAATTTTAAAGTCGGAGGAATAAAGCATGGAAAACAACATTAAAAACATGGTTTTAGAATCGATGGAAGATCTTTATAAGTTGGGTGCTATTAAAGAAATAACTCTTCGAGAAGTAAAAGCCCTCGCTCTTGAGGTGAAGCCGTATGAGCCTAAAGCGATCGTTAGATTGCGAAGAAAATTAAAACTAAGCCAAGCAGCCTTTGCCAGATTTATTAATACGAGTGTGCAAACTGTCCAGGGTTGGGAACAGGGTATTAAGAAACCTTCAGGAACAGCTTTAAAATTGTTACACATTATTGATGAGAAGGGTTTGCAGGGAGTGATTTAAAATACATTTAAATAGTCATTCTAGTTTAATCCTTATTCTGCCAGCGGCGGGATAAGGATGTTTATTTTTTCAGGCATGTAATTGTCTGAGAGGACAACATTTTAGGCCTGTTATACCTCGGTATCATTGATTCATTGGCGTCTTTTCTTCAGAATGCTCGTATGCAGCTAAGAGGAGTTTATAAAAAACAATCTAAAGGGAAGGTAAGTGTTCTATGAGTATTCATTATCGAAAAGTGTTTTTTGCCGTTACAGCAGCGTTGGTGTTAAGCGGAGTCGCCGTTCATGCTTCAGAGACAGATGAGCGCATTGAATTTGCAGCCAAGAATTCGTATGTGTTTAAGACGTATTTGAAAGAGGACTCTATTCGAACAGAAGCTAAGGATGGCATTGTGACGTTAACAGGTTCCGTTAAAGAAGCTTCTCATCGCGCATTAGCTCAGGATACCGTCTCAAGTCTGCCTGGAGTCAAGAAGGTGGAGAATCAATTGGAGTATAAAGGTGAACAACCTGCTGAACATTCGGATACGTGGCTGAGCATGAAGGTTAAGGGTGTTTTATTATTTAATCGTAATGTGAGCGCTCTGAAGACTCAGGTGTTTGTCAACGAGGGTGTTGTGACTTTAAAAGGCGAAGCGGATAGTCAGGCGCAGAAGGATTTGGCGGGTGAATATGCCAAGGATGTGGAAGGAATTAAGGCTGTTAATAATGAAATGACCCTTGAGCCAGTTCCAAGTAAACCGGAACAGACCTTAGGTGAGAAGATTGATGATGCGTCCATCACGGCACAGGTTAAGATGGCCTTCTTGTCTCATCATTCTACCAGCGCTTTTAAGACCGGAGTATCAACGACCGACGGTGTTGTTACCTTATCAGGTGATGCGCTTAGTGGTGCTGGGAAAGATATGTCGACCAAGGTTGCGCAGAACATTAATGGGGTTGTACGCGTCATTAATGATATGACGGTTAATCCTTAATTTGTCATGACCTATGTGGCAACTTCTGAAGAAGCTTATCAATTTTATTGATAGAGATATCTGGCGGATTCATACCAAGAAGCTGTCACGTAGGGAATCGTTCTTTATCAAACAATTACGCGTCGTTATTCTGGCGCTTAGGGAGTTTCGGGATAATAAATGTCAGCTTAGTGCGTCGGCGCTGACATTTTATACCTTACTCTCCATCGTTCCGGTCTTTGCGATGGCCTTTGGGATTGCCAAGGGGTTTGGTTTCGATCAAAAACTGGAGCAGGAACTTTTAACCAAGTTTCCCGGACAGGAACAGACGACGCAACAGGTTATTGGATTTGCTAATAATCTTCTGAAAGATGCTCAGGGCGGATTGATTGCCGGCATCGGGGTGATTGTTCTTTTCTGGACGGTCGTTAAGGTTCTCAATAGTATCGAGGAGTCGTTTAACGATATTTGGGGAGTTAAGGTCGGACGTAGCGTTGGACGTAAGGTGAATGATTATCTTTCGATCATGCTGATCTGCCCGTTTTTTATGGTGGCATCGGGCGCTGTCACAGTTTTTATATCCACGCAGGTTCATTTCATTCTTACGCATTTATCCTTTCTTGGCAGTTTTAGCTCGAGTCTTTTATTGTCCTTGCACATCTTGCCCTATGTCATTGTCTGGGCTCTTTTTACTTTTATTTACATTTTCATGCCGAATACGAAGGTTAGGTTTAGCTCAGGGTTAATCGGGGGGATTATCGCCGGGACGATCTATCAGATCGTCCAGATTGTTTATATTAAGTTTCAGATTGGAGTCGCGAATTCCAATTTGATCTATGGAAGCTTCTCGGCGCTTCCTTTGTTTTTGATCTGGCTGCAGATGAGCTGGAGAATCTTGTTGTTTGGCGCTGAGGTCTCTTTTGCCCATCAGAATGTGGATACCTACGAGTTTGAACAGGATTGCTTGAATGTGAGTCATGCCTTTCGGCGTTTGCTGGCGCTGCATATTACAACGGTGCTGGTTAAACGTTTTACAACAGGGCAGACACCTCTTAACGCGATACAAATTTCAGATAGCTTAGATATCCCGATTCGTTTAGTGCAGGCTCTTCTTTTTGAATTGACCAGGGTGGGAATTCTCACTGAGATCAAGGAAGCAACGCATAAACAATCGACGTATCAGCCGGCCAGGGATATTCATCAGCTGACGATTTATTTTGTCATCAATGCTCTCGACAAGCAGAAAACCGGCGATATTCCGCCGACAGATTCTTTGGAGCTGACACATCTGCAGGAAAGCTTGAAAGAGTTTGAAGATCTCATTCGCCTTTCTCCGAAGAACATCCTGCTTCAGGATATTTAGGGGCTGTTACACCAAGAACAATGGAAGGAGGGCATCATCAGCGAATCCAAGATTATTTTTACTGTACTTGCAGGTATTGCGTTAGTGATTGCCTTTGGAGGATGTTCCTTGGTGGAGCAGAAGAATCGTCTCGAAGTGGCGAAAGAATTGCCATGGGTGAACAGCAGTAGTCAATCACCGTATGCAAGTATGATTACCAATAGCTCAAGCATACAGTATAAGGAATTTCCGATACGTCATTCGATTTCGGATGATTTGATAAAAGAGGTTAGGTTCTTAAAGCCTCAGGATTTAAAGAACAACACTGAAACCGTGATTATTGTCCTTGGGGACAGGCCGTTGGATGACACCATGCCGACGGTAGATATGGTCTATAGAGTTCTTAAGGGGATTCAGTTAGCCACCCAGTTTCCTGATGCGATTATGATTATGTCCGGAGGAGCGACGAAAGGGCATACGCCTGAAGCCCGAATGATGGGACTCATTGCCTGGTCGAGGGGGATTGATCCTTTGAGAATTATTTTGGAGGATAAGTCTCAGACGACACGTGAAAATGCCAAGAATACAGCCAGGATTGTCGGATCCAAAAATGTTCAGCATGTTTTGATTGTAACGGAACAATCACGCATCGAAGATGATTCCGAGATTTTTCATAAGTTCGATAAGGATTTGAAAGACATTAAGGCTTTTCCATGCGCTGTGACTAAGGCCGTTATCATTAATCAGATGGAGAGGTATTTAATCAATCATGATGACAGGGTTGTCCGTGGTCGACTGCATTACGTTAAACGAGGGCTCAAATACAAAGCCTATAAGTTTGTGGTGATTCCGGCGGAATAATGTGTGGGTGGAAAGGTTGTCATTGTTTATGAGAATTTCTTTGGGAGTATTGATCATAGGTTTGTCATTTATCTTTGCTTCCTGGGGAGATGCTCAAACCCCCATACCTCTTCTGAGCAAGGAGTCTTCGAGTGGGGCTGTTTATCAAAGGTATCTTAAAGACCATGATAAGAAACACAATGAAATCAACTATCTCCTTAATCTGATTGAGAACTCTTCACTGTCATTTGAAAGAAATGGCCAAAAAGCGAATGGTAAGGTGGCTGCGTATATTCTGAGATTTAAATTTAATCAGGAGAAGAAAAATATTTATACCACCGAGGATTTTATTGCAAGAGTCGCCAGTTTCTCCAGTCACACGAATAAAAGTTATTACGTTATTTTACTGTCAGGAAAGAAACTCTTACTTAAAGACCAGCTTTATGCAGAATTGGACAAACTTAGAAATCAATGGAATAAAAAGTTTAAGAATTTGTAAAGATCGTCGCTATTTGCTTTTGATCTGCTGTTATACCCCAGTACAATGGACTCATTTTTGATCCCTCCTTAGAATAGTATTATGCAAACAGAGAAAACACAGCTTAAGGAGCTTGATGAAGCATCTTCCGACAAGAAACAGATTTATATTGTGGATGACGATGATTCTATACGTCGTTCACTTAAAGTGCTTATGGAAAGTTATGGATTTGCAGTAGATGTGTTTTCTTCTTCAGAGGAATTCTTTTTTAGTGTGCCGAACACCACCAGGGGTTGTTTGATCTTGGATATTCATATGCCGGGATTAAACGGATGGGATACACAGCAAAGACTTACCAATGAAGGATATAAGCTTCCGGTTATTGTTATATCGGCGGATAAGGATGATAGTTTTAAGGAGAGGGCTTTAAAAGCGGGAGCAGTGGGTTTCTTACAAAAACCGTTTGATGATCACTACCTGCTCCATATGGTTAATAAGGTGTTTAAGCAATCGCTATCGATAGATGAGCTTAGCGACTAGGATTTATTATGAGGGAAGCTTTCAGGTTCTTTACCAGATTTCATAAAGGAACAATGATATTAGTTTTGGGATTTCTTGTAATGACAGCTTTTATTCCAAAGGCTCAAGCCAAGGAAATCCCACAGGATGTTGCCGTCAGGGTTATTGTTAGTGAAGGCGCTGATCAGGGTTTAAAAGGGATGATTTGTATCGCAGAAGTCTTGAGGGTTCGAGGGAGTATCAGAGGGTTTTATGGATATCAATTGAATAGACTTAAGAGAAATCAAAAATCTGTGAAGGATATGGCCGCCAAGGCCTGGGGAATATCCGCCCACACAAACTATACCCACGGGGCAGATCATTTTGAAAATATCCACCGATTTGGTCAACCCTGGTGGGTTAGGTATTGTGTGAAGACGTATGAATATAAGGATCATGTTTTTTATAAGGAAATAAGAAAAAGGACATAACGAAGTTTAATCGTCGGATTATAAGTGGAGGAAGCTATGAGAATATTCAGTTTTGTTTTAGGGGTGATGATGGCTGTTCAATGTGTTCCCGCTTTTGCGGCAACCCATGATCTTTCAAAATCAGCTCGAAGTTTCGATTTCAGTAATGATTCTTCCAATGGATTGGTTCAAAAAGCCTGGGCCTCCTTGGCCTCCTCGGATTTAGAGGCCACAGAAGCGTATGTGCATAAGACGGATCAATACTATGCCAGTAAGGCGAAGGAGATGCAGAGCCGCCTTCAGGATTACGCCTCTGGTAGTAAGGAGAATATTTTTAAATACTGGGCGCTCAATGATGTCGGGACCGCATGGTTTATTCTAGGCGAGGCTTATCGTATGTCCGGTAATAAAGAGGAAGCCATTCGTTCTTTCAATAAAGTGATCAGTGATTTTTCTTATAGTCAGTGCTGGGATATTAAGGGTTGGTTCTGGAAGCCTGCCCAAGCGGCCAAAGAAAAGATTGCGATGATTCAATCCGGTCTGAATTTGGATTTTGGTGATTACACCTCGAGCACCTTGGTCCAAAAAGCCTGGGCTTCGTTAGCGACCAATGATTTAAAGGGAGTCGAGGCGTATGTGAATAAGACGGATGATCTTTACGCTAGTAAGGCGAAAGAAATGCAGGGTAGTCTATTAGATTATGCTTCAGGCAATAATGATGAGATCTTCAAGTATTGGGCTCTGAATGATGTGGGGACTGCCTGGTTTATTTTAGGCGAAGCTTATCGTAATGCCGGTCAAAATGAAAATGCCACCAGAGCCTATAATAAAGTGATTAATGAATTTTCTTTTGCGCAATGTTGGGATCCTCAGGGTTGGTTCTGGAATCCGATGGAAGCAGCCCAGCAGAAATTAATGCAGGTAGGCATTAACCCTGTGAGTATCTAAATGAGTTCAATTAAGAAGATTTGTTCTGATCATCGAGGGATTGTCCTGTTTTATATTGCAGGAGTTGTTTCCCTGGTCCTTTTCTCTCTGTATATCCATTTCTTCTGGTCCACCTTTGATGCCGATATCGCAGGGGTGATTCGCCAAGACAGAGGCAAAGCATTTGCAGCCGTGATGGGATTTATTAGTTGGTGGGGGATGTCTTATGTGATGATTGTGTCGGTCTTTTGTGCGTCGTTACTATTCTTTCTGGCTTCTTATAAAAGAGAGGCATGGTTTACTTTAAGCGTACTTGTTGCGGATATTGTTAATATTTTCTTAAAGTTAATTATTAATCGGCATCGTCCGGACGAAGTTGTTATCTTTCCGAAATTCCAACAGGCTAGTTTTCCCAGCGGGCATGTGGTCCATTATGTGGTGTTCTTTGGGTTTATTCTGGCGGTGATGCTGTTTAATTCAAGTATTCATAAGGGGTTGAGGGGGATTGTCAGTTTGCTCTGTGTCTTTCTCATCGCGGGCGTTTCTGTGGCGCGAATATATCTGGGAACTCATTGGGCGACCGATATTGTGGCGGCCTATATCGTTGGATTTATGATGCTTGGAGTTGTGATTCTTCTGTATTTAAAAGATGTAGATTCCAAAAATTCCCTTAAGAAGGGTGTTGGTCAATATTGATATGAAAACTAAGAAGAAAGAGATTGTTCGATATTTAATTGTGTCGCCTTTTGAAGGGGCCACCGATATTGGAATTTATTATCTGTTAATTCACTTTCTGCCGAATATCGTCGCTAAGGCGATTTCCTATGTGATTGCAAATGGCATCGGGTATGTATTTAATAAGTATTGGATATTTAAAAAAAAGAAGGCATCCGCCCCTGAAGCGGCTCGCTATTTCATGGTGGATATCCTGTTATTTGCAGGAAACATCCTCATTAATCAAGCTATTTTGAGTCACTGGCCTAAGGCTGTTTTCTTAGCGATTGTGATCACGTCGTTATTAACCGCTTTAATGAGTTTTATCAGCAAAAAATGTTGGGTTTTTAAGAGTTCATCGTCTTAAATAAAACTTCAGAATAATCCCCAGATAAATAATACCAAATAAGTATCCTCCCACCACATCGGTCACCCAATGAGCACCGAGATAAATTCGTGAGATTGAAACGGTGATGATTAAGAAGGCAGAGAAAACACCAATAAGGATTCTCCAGAATAAATGAAGCTTGTTGTTTACTAACATCGCCGTTAAGAGAAAACCAAAGAAGACTACATAATGGACCACATGGCCGCTGGGATAACCGGATTGGGTAAAGGTTAACAATATTTTGGCGTTTTCTAATGTTGGCCGGGGGCGATGGATTAATATCTTCGTTAAGATATTCAAAAGATCCGGGATGATGGTCGCCAGAGTAAATAATGATTCTCGTCGATGATAGGTTGCAAAGAAGCATAATGACGTAAAGAGGACGGACAGGGGGGTAACGACAGAATTGCCAAAGACGCTGATAAAGGTCATCAGGAATGTAAAATGTCCCATTTTGATTTCTTGAACTTCGTGTGTGACAAACGTATCTAAAAAGGAAATGGGATAATACTGAACAAAGAAGGTTAAGGCAATCAGACTGATTGCAATTAAGGCGTAAAAGGCGATGAGATGTTTATTCATGAGGTTGATGTTCTTTTCTGGGAACGAAGATCTGGATCGCGTTTGGAATAACTTTAATGTGAAGAGGAATCTTATCTAAGACCTCACCGTCACACTGAACCATTTGTGGACTGTTCGTCGAAACACTAATGTCCTGACCCTGCCAATTCCTGACGATTTCAAAGTTATCAGGCCGCTCTCCTTTCAGGAGAGTCATGGCCATAAGTTTAAAGAGGCTAAGATTAGCTTTTCTAACGATCACAACATCCAATAATCCGTCGCTGACATCGATATGTTTATCTAAAGAGATTCTGGTAAATCCCAGATTCCCTGCATTACTAATAAAGCAGGTTAAGCCGGAAACGGTGTAGTCCTTCCCATCGATTTTAAGCTGATAGTCGGTCAGTTTGAGCTTTTTTAAAGCGGCAGCGGCTGAAAAGAAATAAGCCAGGATGCCGATTCTATTTTTGGTTTCACGATTAGCTCCTTTAACCAGATCTGCTCCAAAACCAATGCTGATGCCTACCATAAAATAATGGCCATTAAAATGCCCCACATCAATGGCTTTGGTTTCTAAGAGATGGTGACTGAAAAGCACGCAGGCTTCTTTAAGGTCTAAGGGGATACCCAGTTCCTTGGCCATCACATTGGCGGACCCGCCGGGCAGAATAATTAAAGGAAGGTCTGATCCGATCAGGCCGTTGGCCGCTTCCATCAGGGTGCCGTCTCCGCCGAACACAGCCAGGGCGTCGACACCTTCTTTGACGGCAGCCTTGGCTAACAGGATGGCGTCACCTTTTTGGTGGGTAATGAAGGCGTCCCACTTAATACCGGCTTCTTTTAAAGAGGTATTAATAATAGCCAGGGAGGATTCTCCTTTTCCTGCGGCAGGATTAATGATGATGTGAATATTTTTGAGTTTCTTTTCCATGATTATGTCCTATTCTGCCAGTATTTTTCAAAGGCATGGATTTGATTGCGAATATACCAGCGTCTAGGATCAGCCACCTTACGGGCGGTGGTTAATAGGTTGATAGCGTCCTCGCTGCTGTGCCCCAGGCTGATCAGAATGGCGGCAGCCATGGCAATGCTTCGACGGCGGCCTTGCATGCAAAAGACCAAAACCTTGCCGTTGTTTTGAATAATGGGTAAGGCCGCTTCAACTCCCAAGAGTAATTTTTTAATGGAGATGGGAGTGATGAAGGAGTCAAACGTTCTAATCCATAATGTCTTAAAGGGAGGGAGCGTGTAGATTTCGTCAGGCGCCATTTGTCCGATCATGGAAATAATCAGATTGAAATTAAGTAGCTTCAATTCATCGGCATGTTCTTTTCCGATTCTCGATCCTACGTATAAATTTTCGGTTACCTTAGATATGTCTGTCATGGTAACTCAAGCATACCTTGCTTTAAGACACGCGCATATTATACCTCGGTACAATTGTTTAAATGAGCGAGGGCTTCTAGTATGACCATAGAAGTTAAGGGGAATAAAGGTGTTGTCTTTAGCGGGTTTCAATCAAAGGAGAATTTCAATGAGTGCAGAAACGTTAATCTTTGTGTTGGTGATTGTTTTGTTAATCGGGGCTCTTCCGGCCTGGCCTCACAGTCGATCCTGGGGATATGCCCCGACGAGTATTTTGACTGTATTGCTGGCGGTTTTTTTGATCTGGGCTATTGCGGGAGACAGGCCTCTCTTTAGAAGCGCAGGAAATGATCTAAAGTCGATAGGACGTGATGCGGGTGATTCTATAAGGCGTGCCGTTCAATGACGGGGACGTTTTAATATCGTATAAGTTTATTAATGCGTTTAACATTAAAAGGGGAATGATTATGAAATTACGAAATAGTTTTGGATTAAGTATGGTTTTACTGGGTTTGGGAAGTTTGGCGATCGTGGCAGGATGCAGCACTCCGGGTAACAAGTATGATAGTCTCGTCGGACCACGTGGGGCTACAGGGCCTGCAGGTTATGAAGGAGCACAAGGTTTAACGGGCCCCAGAGGTCCGGCAGGAGCAGCTTTAATGGGTGAACGCGGCGCAGAAGGTCCAGCTGGTCCTTCAGGGGAACAGGGGTTTACAGGAGCCCGAGGTCCTGCAGGTAATGTTGAAAGAGGTCCTATGGGTGAAACCGGAGCTGTTGGCGTTCGAGGTCAGCAGGGTGCCGTCGGAGAACGTGGTGAACAGGGGGGGAGTTTAGCGGGCTATGCCGGTCCACGAGGAGCTGCGGGTCCTCAGGGTGAAAGAGGTCCGGTCGGAGAAGCGGGTGCGGTCGGCCCTACGACATTTGGTCCTTCAGGTCCTACGGGTAGACAAGGTGTTTCAGGCGAACAAGGAACAGTCGGTGCGGCAGGTAATCAGGGAAGCACGACAGAAGGTATTGCCGGTTTAGCGGGGCCTGCCGGAGATCAGGGGGCTAGAGGAGGAAACGGGGAGTCTGGTTATCAGGGAGTTGCTGGTAAGGTCGGATATTGGGCGGCTTATAAGGAATTTAATTTCCGTGCTGATGAAACCGGCCTTGATGAAAGAGGAGTGAATAGAATTAACGAAATTGCATCGTATCTTAAGAATAACCCTACCTTGCAGGTTGGAATTGATGGAACAGCTGTGAGTTCACGTTATCAAGAAGTGAATAATCGTCGAGTGGATACCATTCGCTCCGCCTTGATTGACGCAGGGGTGTCTCCTAGTATCATCAGAACAGGTGAAATAGGTGATAAGCATTTAAGACGCAAGGGACGTGTTGCCGTTCTTTTTACAACAGCTTAATTAAACGAAATCGATCCCCTTCTTCTTGGCCTGTTTTTGGGACAAGAGGAGGGGGATTTTTAATGATGAGGGATCTATGTCCAAAAAAACGGTTGCAGAATTATTAGTAGAACGTCTGATGGAATGGGGGGTGGATACTATTTTTAGTCTTCCCGGGGACGGTATCAACGGTATTTATGAAGTTCTTCGTGTTCATGAGAAGCATATTAAATTGATTCAGGTGCGTCATGAAGAAGCGGCGGCCTTTGCGGCGTGCGCGTATGCCAAATATTCCGGACGCTTGGGAGTCTGTTTAGCGACGTCAGGTCCCGGTGGAGTGCATTTGCTTAATGGACTCTACGACGCAAAGTTTGATGGTCAGCCTGTGTTAGCGATTACCGGACATACCTTTCATGATTTAATCGGCACTCACTATAAGCAGGATCTGGATCTTGATAAATTATTCATGGATGTGGCTGCTTATAATCAACGGATTATGGGGCCATCGCACGTTCATAATGTTGTCGACGAGGCGATCAAAACGGCTTTAAGTCAGCGCGCCGTTGCCCATATTAATATTGCAAAAGATATTCAGGGGTGGGAGATGGATGGGCAGCGTTCCGGCGCGAACACCCCTGCGCACAGCGCGGATATCTATAAGATGCCCAGACCTGTCCCGTCACAGGAAGAACTCAATGCCGCCGCTGTTGTTATTAATGAAGGACAGAAGGTTGTTATCTTAGTCGGTCAGGGCGCTTTGGATGCAAGAAAAGAAGTCCTGGCATTGGCAGCTATGACCCAGGGGGTTATTATTAAAGCGCTTCTGGGAAAAGCCGTTGTTCCGGATGACAGCGTTTACACGACGGGTGGATTAGGCCTTCTGGGAACAGCTCCTTCTGCGGAAGCGATGCAGGAAGCCGACACCCTGATGATGGTGGGAACAAGTTTTCCTTATCTGGAATTTTATCCTAAACAAGATGTCAGGACGGTGCAAATCGATATCGATTCAACCCGTATCGGACTGCGGCATCGCATCGACGTGGGATTAACCGGAGATTGCCGGGAAACCTTGCGATCCTTACTCAAACTATTGAAACAGAAAGAAGATCAAACTTTCTTACAAAAGTCTCAGGAACGGATGAAACAATGGAAGGAGCTTTTGCAAGAGCAAGGGACACGTATGGACCGGCCGCTGAAACCGCAGGTTGTGGCTTTTCAATTAAGTGCTCTGATCGAGCGCGATTGTATTCTATGCGTAGACACAGGGACAGTAACAGCCTGGGCGGCTCGTCATATTATTCTTCGTGAAGAGATGAAGTTTTCCCTATCGGGGAATCTTTCGAGTATGGCCAATGGATTGTCCTACGCGATTGGCGCGGCGATGGCTCTTCCGGGGCGTCAAATCATCTGCCTTTGTGGCGACGGAGGATTTTCAATGCTGATGGGAGAATTAGCGACGATTGCCAAGTATCATCTTCCTGTTAAGGTGATCATCTTTAAGAATAATGCCTTTGGTATGATTAAGTGGGAGCAAATTGTTTTTGAAGGAAACCCTGAATACGGAACAGAGTTGCATCCGATTGATTTTGCCATGTTCGCTCGTTCCTGCGGAATTGCCGGCTTTACCCTGGATGATCCCGCAATAGCCCAGATCAAAAAAACCGCCAGCAATACAGTCAAAATACTCGTCGGGG
>JADFYF010000024.1 GCA_015233165.1 Candidatus Omnitrophota bacterium | reverse complement strand
AAAACAAGATCGTATTACGATTAAAATAGCCTCTCCAGAAATTATTGCCTCATGGTCAACCGGTCCTGTAAAGAAGGCCGAGACTTTGAATTACCGTACATTGAAACCAGAAAAAGATGGTCTTTTCTGCGAGAAGATCTTCGGACCTATTCGCGACTGGGAATGTAACTGCGGTAAATATAAAGGTATTAAATTCAAGGGAATCACCTGCGACCGTTGCGGTGTTTTAGTAACTCGTTCATCGGTGCGTCGTGAACGTATGGGCCATATTGATTTAGCCTGTCCGGTGACTCACATATGGTTTTACAAAGCGGTGCCTTCCCGTTTGGCTGCTTTATTACAAGTAGGTTTGCGTGATTTAGAAAAGCTTATCTACTATGAAGAATATATTGTCATTGATCCTGGTAGTTCACCTTTGAAAGCGAAGCAATTTCTTTCTGAAGATGAATATCAGGAAGCTATGGTCAAGCATGGCGGAGCCTTTAAAGCTAGAATTGGGGCTGAGGCTGTTCGTGAATTGCTTAAAGACATTGATTTAGCTGTTCTTTGCAAGAAACTACGCAAAGATTTAGGTGATGCTAATCCAGCTGGAACTAATTTTAAGAAATTAGCAAAGACGTTAAAGATTGTCGAAGATTTCAAAGCTTCTGGAAATAAAGCAGAGTGGATGGTTTTAGATGTGTTACCAGTTATCCCTCCAGATCTTCGTCCTTTAGTTCCTCTAGAAGGCGGACGCTTTGCTACGTCGGATTTAAATGATCTTTATCGACGTGTTATCAACCGTAACAACCGTTTAAAGAAGTTAATTGATCTTAATGCTCCTGAGATTATCGTTCGCAACGAGAAACGTATGTTGCAGGAATCTGTGGATGCTCTTCTGGACAATGGTCGTCATGGTCGTCCAGTTTTAGGTAGCGGTAATCGTCCTTTGAAATCTCTTTCAGATATGCTTAAGGGTAAACAAGGCCGTTTCCGTATGAACTTGTTGGGTAAGCGTGTTGATTATTCTGGTCGTTCAGTTATCGTCGTCGGACCTGAATTAAAATTACATCAATGCGGTTTGCCTAAGAAGATGGCTCTGGAATTGTTTGAGCCTTTCATTATCCGTAAATTACGTGATAAGGGATTTGTTCATACGATTAAAGGCGCTAAGCGTATGGTCGAACGTGCTAAGATTGAAGTCTGGGATATCTTAGATGAAGTTATTCAAGATCACCCTGTTATGCTTAACCGCGCGCCGACACTTCACCGTTTGTCTATTCAGGCATTTCAGCCTGTTCTTATAGAAGGTAAAGCTATTAAATTGCATCCTCTTGTTTGTACAGCTTTTAACGCTGACTTCGACGGGGATCAGATGGCTGTTCACATTCCTCTGAGTTTGGAAGCGCAAATTGAATGCCGTTTGCAATTGATGTCGATTAATAATTTATTCTCACCGGCGGATGGTCGTCCGGTAGTATCTCCGACACAGGATATTGTTCTTGGGTTGTATTATTTAACCAAGGAACGTGCGGGAGCTCAGGGAGAAGGACATTTATTCGCGAGTCGTGAAGAAGTAACGATTGCGTATTACGATGGTTACTTAGCGTTGCATGCTCGTGTTAAGTTGCGTTTGGATATCCCTGTTTGGGGACAAGAAAAGCCTTCTTTAGTTATCCAAGCGGATGCTAAGGGTAAGGCAACCGAACAAGAGATTAAATCTAAATCTAGCAAGATTATTGAAACCACCGTCGGACGCGTATTCTTCAATGAAATTTTGCCTGAAGGGTATGGTTTTGTTAACGATCTTTTAGATAAGAAGCGTATTGGTGCGGTGATTGCGGATTGTTATAAGAAGTTCGGTCAGCATCGTACGGTCAAGTTACTTGATGATGCCAAGCAATTAGGGTTTATTAAATCAACGGAAGCGGGTATTTCTATCGCGATGTCAGATTTGACGATCCCTGAAGATAAGCCAAAGATTATTGCAGCAGCCAAGGGCGAAGTTGCCAAGGTTGATGATCAATATCGTAAAGGTATTATTACCGGCCGTGAACGTTATAACAAAGTTATCGATATTTGGACCCATACGACAGAAACGTTGTCAGACATGGTTTTCAAAAAGATGGATCCTTTTAATCCCGTCTACATCATGGCTGATTCCGGTGCTCGTGGTTCTAAATTACAGATTCGTCAGCTCTCGGGTATGCGTGGTCTTATGGCCAAGCCATCCGGTGAGATTATTGAAAATCCTATTACCGCTTCATTCCGCGAAGGGTTAACTGTATTGGAGTATTTCATTTCTACTCACGGTGCTCGTAAAGGGTTGGCTGATACCGCTCTTAAGACTGCCGACGCAGGTTACTTAACTCGTCGTTTGGTTGACGTTGCTCAGGAAGTTGTTGTTAATATCATGGACTGCGGTACGGTCAATGGTATTACTGTAGCGGCGATCACAGAAGGGGATGAGCTGGTTGTCTCTTTGAAAGAACGCATTGTTGGTCGTGTTGCTTTAGATAATATGGTCGACATTGTTACAGATACTCAGGTTGTCGCTGCCGGAGATGTTATTACAGAGGAGAAGGCGGATTTGATCGAACAATTAGGTATTGAGAAAGTTCGTATTCGTTCTGTATTAACCTGTGAAGCTGAACAGGGTATTTGTGTCAAATGTTATGGTCGCAATCTGGCTTCTCATCGTTTAGTTGAAATCGGTGAAGCTGTCGGTACGATCGCTGCTCAAAGTATCGGTGAACCTGGTACACAGTTAACTATGAGAACGTTCCACATTGGTGGTACAGCTTCTCGTACCATCGAGCAGTCCTTTATCAAGGTTAAGCAAGACGGTGTTGTGAAATATCATCAACTGCGCGCTGTTCAGCGTGGCAAAGAATTCATTGTCTTGAATCGTAATGGTGCGGTTAGTATTAATAATGAATATGGTCGTGAGTTTGAACGTCATCCGCTTCCACAGGGTGCGTCGTTAGCTTTTGCTGACGGTCAAAGTATTGCCAAGGGGGAAATTATTGCCACGTGGGATCCGTACACGATTCCTATTATTACTGAAGCTAAAGGTAAGGTGTCTTTCGAAGATTTAATTGAAGATGCAACCTATCAGCGTGAAGAAAATCCTGTAACGGGGATTGTAGAACGCGTTGTTGTTGAACATAAGCAGGAGTATCATCCACAAATTATTATTAATGATGAAGATGGTGAAGTTGTTGGGATTTATTCGATTCCTGTCGGGGCCCACATTCTCGTCAATGATAAGGATGTTATATCTGCGGGCGCCTTAATTGCTAAAATTCCTCGAGGAGCAAGCAAGACTCGTGATATTACTGGAGGTCTTCCACGCGTCGCTGAGTTATTTGAAGCTCGTCGTCCCAAAGATCCAGCAGTTATTTCTGAGATTGATGGTGTTTGTGAATTTGGTGAAGATAAAAAAGGTTTGCGTACAATTATCGTTAAGAGCGCAACGGGCATGGCTAAGGATTATACAATTCCTCATGGAAAACATCCGAACGTTTATAAGGGTGACCATGTTTTTGCGGGTCAGCAATTAACGGATGGCCCTGTTGTTCCTCATGATATTTTACGTGTCAGCGGCGACAAAGCGTTACAAGAATACCTTCTTAATGAGGTTCAAGAAGTTTATCGTTTACAAGGTGTTCGTATTAATGATAAACATATTGAAATTATTATTTCTCAGATGTTAAAGAAGGTTCGTATTGATGATGCGGGTGATGCTGATTTTATCGTCGGTGATCAAGTTGATCGTGTGACTTTTAAGAAGGCGAATGAAGCGGTGCTAAAGAAAAAGGGTAAGCCTGCGCAAGCAACTCCGTTGCTGTTAGGTATTACAAAAGTTTCTCTGACGACGGAGAGTTTTATTTCTGCTGCAAGTTTCCAAGAAACAACAAGAGTCTTGACAGAAGCAGCAGCATCTGGTAAAGTAGACCTCCTTCGCGGATTGAAGGAAAACGTAATTGTCGGACACTTGATCCCTGCAGGTACAGGAATTAGTGAATATAAACAAATTGAATCGGTGAAATATGCCAACGATATCCCAGTTAATCAGACATCGCAGACAGTTGAAAATCAAGCGCAGTAAATCTCCTGCGCTTACAAGTTGTCCACAACGTCGCGGTGTATGTTTGCAAGTCAAAACAATGACACCCAAAAAGCCTAACTCGGCTTTACGTAAGATTGCTCGTGTACGTTTATCTAACAAAGTTGAAGTGACTTCTTATATTCCAGGAGAAGGACATAACCTGCAAGAACACTCTATAGTATTAGTTCGTGGCGGTCGTGTTAAGGATCTTCCTGGAGTTCGTTATCACATTGTTCGTGGTACGCTGGATACAGCAGGAGTTGCTAATCGTAAAAAAAGTCGTTCTAAGTATGGCGCTAAAAGAGCCAAGGCTAAATAAAGGTAGAAAATAAAAATGAGAAGACGTCGTGCTGAAAAAAGAATAGTTGTTGGGGATCCAAAATTCAATAGTGATTTAATCACTCGTTTCGTATCTATTATTATGACTGAAGGCAAAAAGACAACAGCTGAACGTATTGTCTATAATGCTTTAGAAATTTTAAAAGAAAAGACACAAGAAGAAAATCCAGCCAAAGCTTTGAATAAGGCTATCGATAATGTCCGTCCTCGTTTAGAGGTTAAGGCTCGTCGTGTTGGTGGAGCAACATATCAGGTTCCTACAGATGTTCTTCCAGCTCGTGGGATGTCTTTAGCAATGCGTTGGGTTCGTGATTTTGCAAGAAAGAAGAAGGGCAAGTCTATGGAAATTAAACTTGCTGAAGAGTTAGTTGCTGCTTATAAGTCGGAAGGTCCGGCTATAAAGAAACGTGATGAAGTTCATAAGATGGCAGAGGCAAACAGAGCTTTCAGTCATTTGCGCTGGTAAAATATTATGGCTGCCAATACAATCCCTTTAAATAAGTTTCGTAATTTTGGTATTATCGCGCACATCGATGCGGGTAAAACCACTACCACTGAGCGTATTCTGTATTATTCTGGAGCTATTCATCGCATGGGTAATATTGATGATGGAAATACCACCATGGACACAATGGCTCAGGAGCAGGAACGCGGTATTACCATTACTTCAGCTGCTATTACTACATTTTGGCGTGATCACCGTTTAAATATTATTGATACTCCAGGGCACGTCGATTTCACTATCGAAGTCGAACGTTCTTTAAAAGTTCTTGATGGTTGCGTCATTGTATTGTGCGGATGTTCTGGTGTTCAGCCACAAACTGAAACAGTATATCGTCAAGCCGATAAATATAATGTTCCTCGTATTGGTTTTATTAACAAAATTGATCGTTTAGGTGCTGATTTTGACCGTGTCGTCGGTGAAATGCGTGAACGCTTTGGCGCTAATGCTGCTGGTATTGAGTTTCCTGACGGAACAGAAGATAAATTTAAAGGTATTATTGATGTCATTAATGAACAGTATATTCAATATACAGATGCTGACGGTATGGAGTATAATCGAATTCCTTTAACTCCAGAACTTCAAGAAAAAACGAAGAAATATAAAACTGAATTAATTGAAAGATTAGCTGACGTTGATGATGAAATGGCTGATATGTTTCTTAATGGAAAAGAGCCATCTAAACAGCAACTCATGGCAGCTATTCGTCGTACTGTTGTTGCTTGTAAATTCATCCCTGTATTGGTAGGAACCGCTTTAAGAAATAGGGGAGTCCAGATGGTTTTGGACGCAATCGTGGATTATTTGCCTAATCCTATTGAAAAAGCTGCTATGAAGGGGCATGATCCTGATGATAAAGAAAATGTAGTTGAATTGAAATCTGATCCCAATTTACCACCAGTGGGTCTTGTATTTAAGATTGCTTCCGATCCTTATGTAGGAAAAATTTTCTATACACGTGTTTATCAAGGCACCTTCGTTCCTGGTCAAAACTATTTAAACTCTTCAAACGGAAAAAAAGAAAAGATTGCTAAGATTGTTCTAATGCACTCTAATAAGCAGGAAATTATTACCTCAGCATCCGCTGGAGAGATTGTTTCTTTAGTTGGTCTCAAAGAATCTAAATCTGGTGATACTTTATGTTCTGAAGAAAATCCTATTTTATTGGAAGGCCTTACTCCTCCCGAAGCGGTTGTATCTTTAGCTATTGAGCCAAAAACAAAAGCTGACCAAGATAAAATGGGTATGGTTCTACGTAAATTCTTAGATGAAGATCCTTCTCTACGTGTTAAATTCGATCACGAAACTTCACAGACAATTATTTCTGGAATGGGTGAATTGCATTTAGAAATTATCGTTGATCGTATGAAACGTGAAAATAATCTGGATTGTAATGTTGGTCGCCCTGAAGTTGCTTACAAAGAAGCGATCACAAAAGAGGTTAATGGTATTGTTGGAAAGTATGTTCAACAAAGTGGTGGTCGTGGTAAATATGGTCACTGCGTTATTGATGTGAAACCTGGCGAACCAGGAACAGGTTATGTCTTCGTCGACAAAATTAAGGGTGGAGCCATTCCACGTGAATTTATCAAGCCTATAAAAGAAGGTATTGAAATTGGCGCACAAAATGGTATACTTGCTGGATATCCAGTTACCGATTTTACCGTAACTTTAGTAGATGGTTCTTATCACGATGTTGACTCTGATGAAATGTCTTTCCAATTAGCAGGGAAGCAAGCTATTAAAGAAGCATTTCGTAAAGCTAACACGGTTTTTCAAGAACCAGTTATGAAATTAGAAATCACTGTCCCTGAAGATTATTGGGGAAATGTTATCGGTGATTTGATGACAAGAAGAGCTCAAATCAAGGAAACAGGTAACCGCGGTGCTCTTAAAACTGCTGTTGCTAATGTTCCCTTGGCTGAAATGTTTGGCTACGCGAATGCACTGCGGTCACTTACACAAGGACGCGCATCATTCTCAATGGAACCTGCGTATTATGCACAGGTGCCCAATCAACTCGCTGAAAAGATCATTGGTGCCCGTCAAGAGGTCGCCGCAAGAAGTAACTAATATCTGATATATAAAACTAGATAAAGATAAAAAAATACATCAGGAGGATTAGGAAATGGCAAAAGAAAAGTTTTTACGTAATAAACCACATTTAAATATCGGTACGATTGGTCACGTCGATCATGGTAAGACAACCTTGTCTGCAGCTATTGCGACCGTTTTAAGTAAAAAAGGTTTAGCTCAAGAACGTGCTTATGATTCTATCGATAATGCCCCAGAAGAAAAAGAACGTGGCGTTACGATTAATATTTCCCATTTGGAATATGAATCAGAAGCTCGTCATTATGCTCATATTGATTGCCCGGGACATGCTGACTATATCAAAAACATGATTACTGGTGCTGCTCAAATGGATGGTGCTATATTAGTTGTTTCTGCTACCGATGGTCCAATGCCTCAAACCCGTGAGCACATTTTATTAGCTCGTCAGGTTAATGTTCCTAAGGTCGTTGTTTTTATGAATAAATGCGATCAAGTTGCTGACGCTGAGTTATTAGACTTAGTTGAATTAGAAGTTCGTGATTTATTAACAAAATACAAGTTTGATGGCGATAATACTCCTGTCATTCGTGGTTCCGCTCTTGATGCTTTAAATAACCCTACAGATTTTGAAGGTAAAGCTAAACCTATCCTTGATCTTATCAAGGCAGTTGACTCCTTTATCCCTCAACCTACTCGTGAGTTAGATAAACCTTTCATCATGGCTGTCGAAGATGTTTTCACTATCTCTGGTCGTGGAACTGTTGCTACTGGTCGTGTTGAACGTGGTCGTGTTAAGGTTGGTGAAGAAGTTGAATTAATTGGTATGCGTCCTGAAATTAAAAACGTCGTTGTGACGGGTGTTGAAATGTTTCGTAAGGACTTAGAAGAAGGCCAAGCTGGTGATAACCTCGGTTTATTATTGCGTGGTGTTACTAAGGAAGATGTAGAGCGTGGAATGGTTTTAGCTGCTAAAAATACCATTAAACCTCATACAAAATTCAAGGCTTCTGTTTATATTTTAACTAAAGAAGAAGGTGGACGTCATACCCCATTCTTTAAAGGTTACCGTCCTCAGTTTTATTTTAGAACGACAGACGTTACAGGTACTGCAGAGTTGCCAGCTGGTGTTGAAATGTGTATGCCTGGGGATAACGTAGTCTTAGAAGTTGAATTAATCACACCTGTCGCTATGGAAAAAGAATTACGTTTTGCTATCCGTGAAGGTGGTCGTACGGTTGGTGCAGGTGTTATTTCTGAGGTGATTAAGTAATGCAAAAAATACGCATAAAACTCAAAGCGTTTGATCATCGGTTGATTGACCAATCAACTCAAGAAATTGTTGATACGGCAATCCGCACTGGTGCGCAGGTATTAGGTCCTGTACCTTTACCGACGAGAAAAGAATTATACACCGTTCTTCGTTCGCCGGTTATTGATAAAAAGAGTCGTGAACAATTTCAATTAGCTACGCATAAACGCTTGATTGATTTAGTTAATCCAACATCTAAGACGGTAGAAGCTTTGCGTAAGCTGAATTTACCTGCTGGCGTAGATGTGGAGATTAAACAGTAATTTAAGGAGTCCGTCGTGATTAGAGGTTTACTGGGCAAAAAAGTAGGGATGACCCAAATTTTCGATAATGAAGGTAATATTGTTCCCGTTACTCTCGTCGAAACAGGTCCTTGTACCATTTTGGGATTAAAAGAAAATCCAAATAAGGTTGTTCTAGGTTTTGAAGCGGTTAAAGAAAACCGTTTAAATAAACCTCGTGCAGGATTCTTTAAGAAAATCGGTGTTGCGCCCTTAAAGCGTGTTCATGAATTTACTAGCACCGATAATAAAGATTATAAAATCGGTCAGGAAATTAAAGCTGATCTATTTCAAGCTGGTGATTTCGTCGATGTAACTGGAACTTCCATTGGTAAAGGTTTTCAGGGTGGGATGGTTCGATGGAATTGGAGAGGCGGTCCAGGAGCTCACGGATCCATGCATCACCGTCGCATTGGTTCTAATAGCTCGTCTTCCGATCCTTCTCGTACTTACAAGGGAAAGCATATGCCTGGTCATATGGGCATGGATACTGTGACTGTTCAAGGATTACGTGTCATGAGTGTTGAAGCTGATCAAAATCTAATTTTAGTTAAAGGCTGCGTGCCTGGTTCTAAGAATGGTTTGATTATTATAAATAAATCTCAAAGAAAAGCTTTCAAAGCTCTTGATGAGAAAAAAGAATTAGTAGCAGTCAAGCGTAACCCTATGAAGCAAAGTAAAGCTGCTGCGGGTAAAACCACTAAAAAGTAATGTTTAGGATAAGTATATGCCAGAATTAAATGTTGTCGACATAAAGGGTAAGAAATCAAATAGCATTGAACTGCCTAAAGAGAAGTTTGGAGTTCATGTTAATGATGCGGTTATTCATCAAGCTGTTGTTATGTATCAAGCTAATACTCGTCAAGGAAATGCTTCAACAAAAGATCGCTCAATGGTCTCTGGTGGAGGAAAGAAGCCTTGGAAGCAAAAGGGAACGGGTCGTGCTCGCGCTGGATCAAGTCGTTCTCCTCTTTGGAAAAAAGGTGGTATTTGTTTTGGACCAACTCCAAGAGATTTTTCTGTGGCAGTCCCAAAGAAAGTGCGTATTGCCGCTTTAAGAGAATCTTTAAATGCTAAATTTCTAAGCAATGAGTTGGTATGTATCGATAAGTTAGAAGCTTCAACTGGGAAAACAAAAGATTTTGCAAAGGTTCTTGAGAATCTAAAATTAAATGGTAGAGTATTGGCTTTGCTCGATGGAAGTGATGAGAAAGCATTTTTAGCTTCAAGAAATATTGCTCGTCTAACTTTAAATCGTGCTAGTGATGTTAATGCTCGTGACATTTTAAGCAATAAGAATTTATTAGTTACTAAAACAGCCTTAGAAACATTACTTAAGAGAATTCAATAATGATTACTTCATACGATATTATTAAAAATTTAGTCAGTACTGAAAAAGGTACATCCCAAGAAAAGCAACGTAAATATTCTTTTCGTGTAGCTACAACTGCTACCAAAATTGATATTAAACGTGCGATACAAGAAATTTATAAAGTTAAAGTACAGGATGTTAATACCAGTCATGTTTCTGGCAAATTAAAGCGTGTCCGTGTTAGATCTGGATATAGTTCTTCTTGGAAAAAAGCAGTGGTCTCTCTCTGTGAGGGGCAAAAAATTGAGGTTGCATAATGGGTATTCGTAGATTTAAACCAATAACTAATGGTCTTCGTCATACTGCAATTTCTGATTACGCAGAAATTACTAAAGGAAAACCAGAAAAAGCTTTATTACGTCCTTTAAAAAGTTCGGGTGGACGTAACTCGTATGGTCGTATTACATCGCGTCATCGTGGTGGTGGTCATAAACGTATGTACCGTGTTATAGATTTCAAGCGTACGCGTATGGATGATCCAGCAACCGTGTTAGCTATTGAATATGATCCTAATCGTACATGTCGAATTGCTCTCATTCAATATAAGAGTGATAACAGCAAGGCTTATATTTTAGCTCCTCTTGATTTGAAAGTCGGACAGGTCGTTATCAGTACCAATAGTGCCGATGTTGAAATGTCTGCAGGAAATTGTTTACCTTTATCTAAGATTCCATTAGGGACAGGAATTCATAATATTGAACTTTCGTCTGGTAAAGGTGGACAGATTGTCAGGTCTGCTGGAGCTACCGCTCAATTGATCGCTCGTGATGGTGCTTTTGCGCATGTTCGTTTACCGTCGAGTGAAGTTCGTAAAATTGCAATTGATTGTCGAGCAACAATTGGACAATTAAGCAACGTAGAGAATGAAACAGTTTCCATAGGTAAAGCAGGTCGTAGTCGTTGGTATGGGCGTAGAGGACAATCCCGCGGGGTTGTTATGAACCCGGTTGATCACCCACATGGTGGTGGTGAAGGAAAGGCTCCACAAGGAAATCCTCATCCTGTTACTCCTTGGGGTAAACCAACAAAGGGTTATAACACTCGTCGACCAAATAAATATTCAGACCAATTTATTGTTAGAAGAAGGACCAAATAATATATGTCACGTTCTATTAAAAAAGGTGCATACGTAGAAGATTCTTTAAGACGTCGTTTCGATAAGACGGGTGCCAGTGGCCAACGTCAGCCTATTAAAACCTGGTCTCGCCGTTCTACAATTATTCCTGATTTTGTTGGCTATTCATTTGCTGTTCACGATGGCCGTAAACATATCCCAGTTTTTGTCACAGAAAATATGGTTGGTATGAAATTAGGAGAATTTGTAGGAACCCGTACATTTAAAGCGCATGGTGGTGTTAAAGCCAAAAAAGCCATGCAGAAGAAGTAAGGAATAAGAAATGATCGCAACTGCCCAAGCAAAATTTTTAAGAGTTTCATCGATGAAGGTTCGTCTGGTTATTGATGCTATCCGTGGTAAAGATATACCAACTTCTCAAGCCCTTCTGGCTCAAATTAACAAAGGTTCTACAGCTTTAGTCAAAAAAGTCTTAGATTCTGCTGTTAGCAATGCCAAACAAAAAGGCCTGACTGAAGAGCAATTGTTTATATCAAGTATTACTGCCAATCATGGCGGTGCTTGGAAACGTTTCCGTGCAGCTTCTTTTGGTAGAGCTACACCTATCTTACGCAGAACAACTCATTTAATCGTTCAATTGGATCTAAAAACTTCAGCCAAAGGCTGATCCGCTTAGGTGGAAAATAGGAGAATACTCAGGTGGGACAAAAAGTTAATCCGATAGCATTAAGACTTGGTTATACTAAAAATTGGCGCAGTCTTTGGTTCGCTGAACGTCGTGAATTTGCCAATAATATTAAAGTAGACTATAAGATTCGTAAGTACATTAATGAGAAATTCAAGCAAGCTGCTGTTTCATTAATTGTGATTGAACGATTAGCTGAGCAAATCAAGGTTCGTATTCATTCAGCTCGTCCTGGTGTAATTATTGGTCGACGCGGTGCTGATATTGATCGTTTAAAAAGTGATCTACATGATATTGCCAAAAAAGAAATTCAAATTGATATCCAAGAGATTAAAAACCCATCGATTGACGCTCAATTGATAGCTCAGGGAATTGCTTTTCAATTAGAAAAACGTATTGCTTTTCGTCGAGCAATGAAACGTTCAATTGAACAGGCTCGTGCTGCAGGGGCAAAGGGTATTAAAATTCGTTGCTCAGGTCGTTTAGGTGGGGCTGAAATGGCTCGTACTGAGAAATATTATGAAGGAAGCGTTCCATTACAAACATTTCGGGCTGATATTGATTATGGTTTTTATGAAGCTTCAACGACATATGGACTTATTGGTATCAAGGTTTGGGTTTATAAGGGTGATGTAATTAAGGATCAAGCAGAAATTGAAGCGTTATCTACACAGGCTCAAGCTCAGCCACAAATAGCAGCACCAGCAGCTGTAACGACTGTGTAATTGATAGAGGAGATTTGATTGTATGTTGTTAATGCCAAAAAGAGTTAAATATCGTAAAACACAAAAAGGTAAATCTCGCGGAATTGCCGTTAAAGGTAGTCAAATGCACTTTGGTGAGTTTGGTTTAAAAGCCTTGGAAAATGGTTTTGTACCTGCCCGTCAATTAGAAGCGTCTCGTGTTGTGGTTGCGCGTAAATTACGTGGTACAGGTAAACTTTGGATCAATGCCTTTCCACAGAAATCTATTACCAAAAAACCAGCAGAAACTCGTATGGGTAAAGGTAAAGGTGATTTGGATCATTGGGTAGCTGTTGTAAGACGCGGTAAGATTGTATTTGAATTAGGTGGTGTTCCGGAAGATTTTGCAAAACAAGTCCTTCGTTTGGTTGCATTTAAACTTTCCGTAAGAACAAAATTCGTCACTCGTGGGGAGCATTGATTATGAAATACAAAGATCTAAAGGAGTTTTCTGATGAAGAATTATTTTCTAAAGAAAATGAGCTTAAAAAAGAAACATTTCAGCTTAATAGCCAACGTCAATTAGGCCGAGTAGAAAAGCCATCAAGCTTTCGCAATAATAGAAAAGATATTGCCCGTATTTTAACAGTCTTAAGTGAAAGAAAAGCAAATGGAAAAAAGAGATAATCGTCGTAGACTTTTAACGGCTACCGTAGTCAGCGATAAAATGGATAAGACTCGCGTTGTCCAAATTCAAAAAGTAGCTAAGCATGCTAAGTATGAAAAACCTGTACGTCGATTTGTTAAGTATAAGGCTCATGATGAAAAGAATGCTACAAAGGTTGGAGATGTTGTTCGTATTATGGAAACTCGTCCTTTGTCAAAAGATAAACGTTGGATAATTCAGGAAGTTGTTGGTTCAAAGGCATAGGCCCGAAGGAATATTATGATTCAAATGAAAACCATATTAGATGTTGCAGACAATACCGGAGCTCGCAAGGCTTCAGTCATTGGTGTCCTTAAGTGTAAAGGAAAGCATTGGGCTCAAATCGGAGATATTGTAAAGGTTAATATCAAAGAAAGTGCTCCAGAAGCAGCTGTAAAAAAGGGAACATTAGCTAAAGGAATTATCGTTCGCACAACAAAAGCCATACATCGTTCCGATGGTACACATGTTCGTTTTGATACGAATGCAGTCGTAATTATTGATGATGCAGGAAATCCAAAAGGTACTCGTGTTTTTGGACCAGTAGCTCGTGAACTTCGTAATATGGAATATATGAAAATTATTTCTTTAGCCCCAGAGGTTGTGTAATATGCTTCGCATTAAAAAAAATGATCAAGTTATTGTAACTGTTGGTAAGGAAAAAGGTAAGTCTGGTAAGGTTGTTCGTGTATTTCCTAAAGAACACACGGCTGTTGTAGAGAATTTAAATATTATTAAGCGTTCTGTTAAAAAAAGTGATACTTTTCCTCAAGGTGGATATATAGAAAAAGAAAAGCCTATATCTTTATCAAATCTAATGTTATTAGATAAAAAGGAAAATAAACCAACGCGTTTTATAGCTAAGGTTTTAAAGGATGGAGCGAAGGTTCGTATTGCTCAGAAAACTGGCGAAACGATTTAAATAAAGTTTAAAAAGACCTAAGTATTTTTAAAGGTTCAAGAGAGGTAATCAAGTGTCAGCTCGTTTATTAGAAAAATATCGTAAAGAAGTGATCCCACAGATGCAGGATAAATACAAGATTAAAAATCCTATGGCTGTCCCTCATTTGGACAAAGTTGTTGTTAATATGGGGGTTGGAGAAGCTATTAGTGATGTAAAAATCTTAGACCGTGCTGCTCAAGATTTGGCAACTATTACGGGTCAGAAGGCTTTAATCCGTCGAGCAAAGAAAGCTATATCAAATTTTAAATTACGTGAAAATTTACCTGTCGGTTGCAAGGTTACGCTTCGTCGGGGACGTATGTATGAATTTGTTGATCGCTTAGTCAATATTTCATTGCCTCGTATTCGTGACTTCAATGGGACTTCAAGAAAAGCTTTTGATCGGGAAGGTAATTACACGTTAGGAATTACCGATCAAGGGATTTTTCCTGAAATTGATATCAGCGTGAGAGATCATAGAATACAAGGAATGGATATTACTTTTGTTTTCAAGAATGGTAATAAAGAACAGAATTTTGAAATATTACGGTTATTAGGCATGCCGTTTACTAAAGAACCCAGTAAATCTTAAAGAGTTGGAAGAAAATTTATGGCCAAAAAAGGATTAGTAAATAAATCAGTACAAGAACCAAAATTCTCTGTTCGTCAGCATAATCGTTGCGGACTTTGCGGACGTCCTCGCGGGTATTTACGCCGTTTTGGGGTGTGTCGTATTTGTTTCAGAGAACTTGCCTGGAAGGGTGAAATTCCAGGAGTTAAGAAAGCGAGCTGGTAGATGTCAGTTTCAGATCCCATTGCAGACACATTAACAATCATTCGTAACGGTGTGCATGTTCGTAAGGAAACAGTGGAGTTCCCTGCTTCTAAATTATTAGAGCGAATATTGGCTATTTTCAAAAGTGATGCTTATATTGAAGATTTTCGTCTTTTAAAAGATGAAAAGCAGGGAAGAATTAAGGTCTATTTAAAGTATGAAAATAATAAACCTGCTATTATGGGAATCAAACGTGTTTCTCGTCCAGGATTAAGAGTCTATGCTGATAATAGTCGAATCCCTCGTATTTTAAATGGCCTTGGTACAGCGGTTCTTTCTACTTCTAAGGGAGTAATTAGTGATCGTGATGCAAGAAAACTTAAAGTTGGCGGGGAAGTACTCTGTGCTATTTGGTAAAATAAAGGATTATCTCGATGTCTAGAATTGCTAAAACTCCAGTAATTGTTCCTAAGAATGTAAAAGTTATTTTCGATACTACTAAAGTTAATATCGAAGGACCTAAAGGTAAGCTTTCAATGAATCTTCCTTCGGGTGTTAAGCTTGAACAAAAAGATGATCAGATTTTTGTTAATCGTTTAAATGATACAAAACAATCCAGATCTAATCACGGTACAACCAAGCGTTTAATTGTAAACATGTGCGATGGTGTAACTACCGGTCATAAGAAGGATTTAGAGGTGCAAGGTGTTGGGTTCCGCGTCGCGGTTCAAGGACAGAAATTAGTTATGAATATTGGTTTTTCTCATCCAGTAGAATTTGAAATACCTAAAGAAGTAAAAGTAACATCAGCTAAGCCTACTGAAATTTCTGTAGAGGGAGTTGATAGAGCAATGGTTGGGTTGGTTGCTGCGAAAATTCGTCAGTTCAAACCACCAGAACCATATAAGGGTAAGGGGATTCGTTACGTTGGTGAGGTAGTTAAACGCAAGCAAGGTAAACAAGTTACTAAGTAAAATTAAGGGCAGTCATTATGTTAAATATTAAAGAGCAACAAAGAATATATCGTCATGAACGTATACGCAGAAATATGGCAGGCGATTCTTTACGTCCTCGTCTATGTGTGCATAAAAGTTTAAATAATTTTCAAGCTCAAATTGTCGACGATTCTTCAGGGAAGGTTTTGTTGGGTAAATCCACTTTAGCCAAAGATATTCGCTCTAAGATTAAATCAGGCGGAAATGTTAATGCTGCTGAAATGTTGGGTGAAGCATTTGCATCTCAAGCTATTAAGCAAGGGATAACAAAGGTTTGTTTTGACCGCGGAGGTTATTTGTACCATGGTCGTATTAAAGCTTTTGCAGAAGCCGCGCGTAAAGCGGGATTGGAGTTTTAAAGCATGAAAGAAATTAATAAAAACGAAGATTCTAGTGAACAAGTTGTAAAAAGCGTAGCGCAAGCAGAACAAATTCTCGAACAAGAAGAGGCTTTGAAAAAATCTCCTATTGATGAGGTTACTACCGGTGCGGCTCCAGCTGCTGCTCCTAAAGGAGCTGGTCGTCGTCGTGGTGGAGAAAGAGAACGCAAAGCAGCTCCTAAGAAATCTTCATTAACGGATAGCGGATTAATAGAAAAAGTTGTTTCTATCAATCGTGTATCTAAAACTACTAAAGGTGGTACACGTCTAGCGTTTTCAGCTTTAGTTGTTGTTGGGGATGCTAAAGGTAAGGTGGGGTATGGCTTAGGAAAAGCTGGTGAAGTTGCTACAGCTATCAAAAAAGCTTTAAACGCTGCTAGAAAGGCTATGATTGTAATTCCTCGTCGTGGAACAACTATTACTCATGAAATTCTTGGTGAGTGTGGTTCAGCGAGTGTTCTTCTGAAACCTGCTTCTGAAGGTACAGGTGTTATCGCTTCTGGTGCTGTTCGTGCTGTTTGTGATGGAGCTGGGATTACCAATATTTTAACTAAATGTCATAAATCTAATAATCCTATCAACGTCGTAAAAGCAACTTTTGATGGTTTATCACGATTAAAAATTTATATTGAAAAATAAGGAAATATTATGCAACTGCATCAAGTCAGATCTCCAGCAGGTTCTCGTAAACGTAAGGTTATAGTTGGACGTGGTCGAGGTTCTGGTCATGGTAAACGCTCCGGTAAAGGTCAAACTGGTCAAAATTCTCGCGCTGGTCGTGGTGTTATGTCAGCCTATGAAGGCGGACAGATGCGTTTATTGCGTCGTTTACCCAAGGTTGGTTTTAATAGCAAATGGCCTACGGAGTATCAGATTGTTAATTTGGATTCATTAAATTGTTTTACAGATGGGGCTACAGTAAATCCTGAAGCATTAAAGAATCAGAATTTAATTAAGACACTTCGTCGTCCGGTCAAGATTTTAAGTGAAGGGGCTATCAGTAAGAAATTAACAGTTGTAGCACATCGTTTTTCCAAGACTGCATCTGAAGCTATTACAAAAGCCGGCGGTAAAATTCAAGTGATTGGAAAAGAATGATTTCACAGTTTGTAAAAGGATTTGCGAACTGCTTCAAGATTGTAGAGCTTCGCAATAAGATCTTATTTACTATCGGAATTATTGCTGTTTATCGCATCGGCTGTTATATTCCTACTCCAGGTATTAATGGAGCAGCGTTAAACGAGTTCTTTCAAAGAATGAATAGTACCAATGGTGGGGGAAATGTCTTTGGTATTATGAATATGTTTTCTGGTGGAGCTTTAGGTAAGATGACCATTTTTTCTTTAGGGGTCATGCCATATATTTCCAGTTCTATCATTATGCAGTTGTTAACAGCCGTTATTCCATCCTTGGAGAAATTATCTAAAGAAGGACAAGCTGGTTATAAGAAAATTAATCAATTTACTCGTTATGGCACGGTAGGGTTGGGTGCTATTCAATCGTTTTTTATTGCTCTTTGGCTTGAAAGTCCTTCCACATTTGGTGGTTTACAAATTGTAAATGATCCCGGTTGGGGGTTTCGATTAACCACCATGGTTACGCTTACAACAGGAACATTGTTTTTGATGTGGTTGGGAGAACGAATTCAGGAACGGGGCATAGGTAATGGAACATCTCTTATTATTACGGCAGGTATTTTAGCCTCTGCGCCAACAGCCTTTCATTATTTAAAACTCTTATTGTCTCCCTCTAGTGGTGGTGGTCAGCTTCAACCGATGGCTTTAGTTGTGATGGTCTTCTTTCTCATTTCAGTTATCCTTGGAACAACCTTGATATCTCAAGGTCAGCGTCGTATTCCTGTTCAATATGCACGACGAACTGTTGGTACGCAAACCTATGGTGGGCAAGGTACCTTTATTCCGTTAAAAGTAGATACAGCTGGTATTATTGCTATTATCTTTGCGCAGTCGATTATTTTATTCCCCGCAACTATAGCAAGTTTTTTTCCCAATGGTCCCTTGCAACATTTTGCAAGTTGGATTTCCAGAGGACATGCGGCATATTATTCAATTTATGCTATTCTAATTGTTTTTTTCTGTTATTTTTACACAGCTATTGTTTTTAATCCCGTAGATGTTGCTGAGAATCTAAAGAAGCATGGGGGATTTGTTCCTGGCGTTCGTCCAGGAAAGGAAACAGCTGATTATTTAGATTATGTTTTAACTCGCATTACATTGGTAGGTTCTTTGTTTATTTGTATTATTGCTGTTATGCCGGACGCTATTATGGCTTCATTTAAGGTTCCTTATTTAGTAGCATCGTTTTTTGGCGGCACAGGTGTTTTAATTACTGTTGGTGTTATGCTAGATACTATGAAACAAATTGAATCGCATTTACAGATGCATCATTATGAAGGTTTTATGAAAACGGGTCACTTGCGGGGACGCTCAACATGAGATTTGTTATTTTAGGACCTCCTGGGGCGGGTAAGGGGTCTTTGGCTGGTCTTATTAAAGACATGCTGGGTATTGTTCATATATCTACAGGAGATATGTTGCGCGAAGAAATGAAAAAAGGATCCCCTCTAGGTCTTGAAATTAAAGGATTGATAGAAAAAGGATCTTTGGTTTCAGATGAAATTGTGACTAAGTTGGTTGAACAAAAGATAACGACTGATCCTGATTTAGTCAAAGGATTTATGTTAGATGGTTTTCCAAGAACAACCCACCAAGCTAAAGATTTAGATCAAATTTTAGATAAAGTTTCAAAGCCCTTAGATTTTGTTCTTTGTATGGAAGCAAGCTTAGAAATAATTTTAAGCCGTCTGACGGGGCGTCGTGTATGTCGTAAATGTGGAGCGTTGTTTCATATTAAGAATAAACCGTCTAAGAAATTAAATGTATGTGATCTTTGCGAAGGGGATCTGTATCAGCGTAGTGATGATAACGAAGAGACTATTCGTAAGCGTATGGAGGTTTATGAAATTAGCACAAAACCTATTATTGATTATTATTCGATGCAGGGGAAATTAATAAGGATTAGTGGCGAAAAAGAAACTGCAAATGTACGTAACGATTTAATTAAGATACTCAATGAAGACAAATCGAATAAGAATCAAAAGTTCTCAAGAAATTGACATTTTAAAAAAAGCTGGTAAGATTCTGTCTTTAATTATTAAGCAGGTAGGAAGCTCTTTAACAGCAGGAATGACGACAAAAGATATTGATGAAAAGGTGGAATCCTTAATCCAGCAATATGGGGTTAAGCCAGCCTTTAAAGGTTATAGAGGGTTTCCTGCATGTGCGTGTATTTCAGTCAATGAAGCTGTTGTTCATGGAATTCCCAATCAGCGAATAATTCGTAAGGGGGATATCATTAGCATTGATATTGGTATTATTTACGAAGATTACTATTCGGACTCGGCAGTAACTGTTGGGGTGGGGCCAGTAAACCCTGAAACACAAAGACTTTTAGAAGTCACAGAGGTTGCTCTTTATAAAGGAATTGAAAAAGCTTGTGCCAGTAGGCATTTATCAGATATCTCACATGCTGTACAGAGTTACGTAGAGTTACATGGATTCTCGGTGGTGCGTGATTTTGTAGGTCATGGAATAGGTCGTCAGTTGCATGAAGATCCTGAAATACCAAATTATGGCCAAGCTCATCAAGGGCCTGTTTTAAAAGAAGGCATGGTGTTGGCCATAGAACCTATGGTTAATATGGGAGTACATCGGACAAGGGTCTTAAACGATGGGTGGACAGTGGTTACAGAAGATGGGAAACCGTCAGCTCATTTTGAGCACTGTATTCTAATAACATCCAATGGAGCGGAAATACTAACACGATAAATATGGCTAAAGAAGACCTTATTGAAGTTGAAGGAACAATAGAAGAAGCGTTACCTAACGCCATGTTTAGGGTCGTGTTAGATAATAACCATAAAGTGTTAGCTCATGTATCCGGAAAAATTCGTATGAATTTTATTCGAATTTTACCGGGGGATAAGGTTAAGGTGGAATTGTCCCCTTATGATTTATCCCGTGGGCGTATAACATTTCGACTGAAATAGGAAATAAAAATGAAAGTTAAATCATCAGTAAAAAGAATTTGTGGTAATTGTAAAATTGTTCGTCGATCAGGGGTTGTGCGTGTTATTTGCAGCAATCCTAAACACAAGCAAAGACAAGGATAAACAGCTATGCCAAGAATTTTAGGTATTGATCTTCCAAAGGAAAAACGAATCGAGGCTGCTTTGCCTTATATTTATGGCATTGGCCCTACTCGTTCAAAGCTTATATTAAATCAAGCACAAATTAATCTGGATAAACGTGCCAAGGATTTAACAGAAGAAGAAATTTCTCGTTTGACCAGTATTATTCAAAAGAGTTATGTTACTGAAGGGGATTTGCGTCGAGATACCAACGAGAATATTCGTCGTCATATGGAAATGGGATCCTATCGGGGTATACGTCACCGAAAAGGACTTCCAGTCCGTGGACAAAGAACAAAAACTAATTCCAGAACTCGTAAGGGTAAGAAACCTGTTGTTGGGCATATCATTAAAAAAGAAGCAGCTCCAGCAGCTAAAGCCAAGTAAGGATATTTTAAATTATGGCAACAAAACCAGCAGAAAACGTTGTTAACAAGAAAGCATCAAAAGCAAAGAAGAAGTCCCTTAAGGGGATTACTTCTGGGATAGTCACTATTTTAGCTTCTTTCAACAATACTATAATTACCATTTCTGATAAACAAGGCAATACGATTACTTGGGCATCACCAGGTTTAGTGGGTTTTAGCGGTTCTAAGAAATCTACTCCTTTTGCGGCTCAGTTAGCGGCTACAGATGCAGCCCGTCGTGCTAAAGATTTAGGTTTAGTTAGTGTTGATGTTTTGGTTAAAGGTCCTGGTTCAGGTCGTGAATCTGCAATCCGAGCCCTTGTTGCTGCTGGTTTAGCTGTAACTTCCATTAGAGATATTACGGCAATTCCACACAATGGATGCCGTTCACGAAAGAAGCGTAGGGTTTAATTTAAAGTAGGAGCTTGATTAATTAAGCTCGTACATAAGAAAGGAAAAATTATAAAATGGGACGTGATCTTGGTCCAGATTGTCGTTTGTGCCGTCGTGAAGGCGAGAAACTTTTTTTAAAGGGAACTCGTTGTTATACACATAAATGTGCTATATCTCGTCGTGAATATGCCCCTGGTCAGCATGGTGCTAAAAAAGCAAAGCTTTCCAACTTTGGGATTCAGTTGCGTGAAAAACAAAAGGTAAAACGTATTTATGGTGTTTTAGAAAAGCAATTTCGTAATTATTTTATTAAAGCAGCGTCTACCAAAGGTATTACTGGTGCGATTTTGCTTCAATTTTTAGAACGTCGCTTGGATAGTGTTGTTTTTAATTTAGGATTTGCTAAATCTCGTAAAGATGCTCGTCAAGTGGTTAGCCATAATCATGTTTCTGTTAATGGTCGTCGTGTCAACATTGCATCTTATTTAGTTAAACCTAATGATGTTGTTGAAATTAAGACAGATGTTAAGACATTAAATGCTATTAAAGTAAACATTGAAACCACCAAGGAACGTAAGGTTCCAACCTGGTTACAAGCCGATGGTGCTAATTGTACAGCAAAAGTTATACGTTTACCGTTACGCGAGGATATTGGTTATCCTGTTAATGAACAGCTAATCGTCGAATTGTATTCTAGATAATAGTTAAACTATTAATTCATATGACCTTCGAAAATCTCTTTGAAGGGGACATAAAACAAGGAGAGTACTATGGGAGTTAAATGGCGCGATTTTCAAATGCCAAAGCGTTTAGATTGTGATGAGTCAAGTTATACCAACACGTATGGTAAGTTCGTCGCTGAGCCTTTTGAACGTGGTTATGGTGTTACCTTAGGTAACTCCTTGCGTCGTATTCTCTTATCTTCTATAGAAGGCTCTGCTGTTACTTCTATTCGTATTGAAGGTGTTTCTCATGAATTTTCAACAATGCCTGGTGTTTTAGAAGCCGTCACAGAGATTGTTCTAAATATCAAGGGATTAATAGTTCGCTCACATTCTAAAGCACCTAAAAGTGTTTATATTAAAGCTAATAAAAAAGGTGAGATTAGAGCCAAGGATATTATTACTGACGAGGGGATTGAACTTTTAAATCCAGAGCATTATATTGCTACCTTGACTCAGGATATTCCCTTTAACATGGAATTGGAAGTGTCCCGTGGACGGGGTTATGTGCCGGCTGATCAAAATAAAAAAGAAGGGGCTCCCGTTGGAACCATTTCTGTAGATTCTATTTTTACTCCTATTGTTAAAGTTAATTTTAGCGTTGAGAATACTCGTGTTGGTCAACGTACGGATTACGATCGTTTGATCGTCGAGATCTATACAAATGGGGCTATCAATGCTAAAGAAGCCCTTTTGTATGGAGCTAATATTTTACAGAGACACTTGGATGTGTTTGTTGCTTATGGTCAGCTTCCTGAAGAAGATGTTGAAGAGGAGGAAATTTCTGCAGAAGAAGAGACTTTATACAGCAAGTTACGTCTTCCTATCTCTGAATTAGAACTATCTGTTCGTTCTGCTAACTGTTTAAAAGATGCTAACATCAAAACGATCGGTGAATTAGTCAGACGTCCAGAACCTGAACTTTTGGAATTCAGAAATTTTGGTAAGAAATCTTTAACAGAAATTCAAGATATCCTTAAAGCCATGGGGCTGTCATTAGGGATGAAAATTGATTCTAAAAAATTGAAAGCTAAGACCTAATATGAGACACAAAATTGCAGGAAATCGTTTAAGCCGTAACCGCAGTTTACGCAAAGCTACCTTGCGCGATTTAGCCAAGTCCACTTTGATTGATCAGCGTATTTGCACCACCAAAGCTAAGGCTAAGGAAGGTAGAAAATTAGTTGAGAAGCTCATTACCTTGGGTAAGAAAGATACGTTGGCGGCTCGTCGTCGTGCTTTTGCGATTCTTTGCGATCATTCGTTAGTTTCTTCACTTTTTAAAGAAATAGCTCCTCGATTCAAGAATCGTATTGGTGGATATACTCGTATTATTCCATTCAATAATCGTATCGGTGATAATGCAGAGATGGTTTTCTTAGAACTGACTGAAAAAGATCGCGTTATTATTAGCGGTCAGAAATTAAAGAAACAGTCTGCAGAAGAAACTGTTGAGGACGCTCAAACTAAACCAGTTGCTGTAGATCCTAAGGCTGCTGTTGTCAAGGTGGAGAAATCCAAGGCCGATGTTAAGGGAGCTAAGGCAACGGTTAAACCAACTGCTGCTAAGAAAATGTTTCAACGTAAGACCGGCGGAGAATAAATTCGATGTTTAAGGTTAATCGCCGCATCAAGGATGTCGTCGGGTCTACTACCTTAGCGATTACTGCCAGAGCCAAAGAGCTTCAATCTCAGGGACATGATGTCGTCAATTTTGGCGCAGGTGAGCCTGATTTTGATACCCCTGAGTTTATTAAAGAAGCAGCTATTAAAGCAATTAATAGTGGATTTACAAAATACACTCCTTCTATTGGTACTCAAGAATTAAGAGAAGCCATTGCAGCAAAATTCTTAAAAGATAATGGCCTTGTTTATAAGCCTAATCAAATCGTTGTTTCTTGCGGGGCTAAACATTCCTTATTTAATATCATTCAGGTATTGGTAGATGACGACGATGAAGTCATCTACCAATCTCCTTATTGGGTTAGTTATCCTGAGATGGTTAAGACGGCAGGTGGCAGGTCGGTTGTCATTGCAACAGGTCAGTCCACGGGTTTTAAAATCACACCTAAATTATTAAAGAAAAGCATTTCCTCAAAAACGAAGCTTTTAATTTTAAATTCCCCCTCAAATCCTACGGGTGTCATGTATTCTCAAGAAGAGCTTGCCCAGTTGGCAAAAATCTGTGTGGAGCATAATATTTTTGTTATCAGCGACGAGATTTATGAGAAGCTAGTTTATGATTCTACCAAGTTTTGTTCTATCGCTTCCCTTGGCAAAGAAATATATGATTTGACGATAACGGTTAATGGTGTTTCTAAGGCGTATGCCATGACAGGTTGGCGTATTGGTTATGCGGCAGGTCCCGTAGAGATTATGGAATATATTAAGAAGTATCAAGATCACTCCACATCTAATCCTACATCGATCAGTCAGGCGGCTACTGTAGCTGCTTTAGGGGCTGCTAGCGACACAATTGAATCTATGTGTAAGGTTTTTAAAGCTCGTCGGGATTTGATTCTACAATGTCTGGATCAGGTTCCACAGATTAGTTATATCAGGCCTCAGGGAGCTTTTTATGTATTTTGTAATGTCTCTAAGATTGGTGATGGGGCTAGCGTTGCTAAACAAATGTTAGATGATATTAAGGTTGCTGTTATCCCCGGGGATAGTTTTGGTGCCCCGGAATACATTCGTTTAAGTTTTGCAACATCAGAAACAAAGATTAAAGATGGAATTAGCCGTATCGGTAAGTGGGTGGAAGCCCAAGCTTCCTGCAAAGTTTAATTACGACCATTAAGACGGTTCAACGGCATGGAACAAAATACTGCATTACGTCAGCTTCTACTTTTGACTATTGAAAAAGGAGCATCTGACCTTCATTTAACAGAAAACACTCCTCCTGTATTACGTATTGATGGAGCCTTGGTTAAAACAGATCTTCAGACACTTACTGCTGAAGAATTAAAGCAAATTATTTTTGAAATCCTATCTCCCACTCAACGCAAACAATTTGAAGATACAAAAGAATTAGATTTTTCTTTAGCCATGACAGGGTTGGATCGTTTTCGTGTTAACGTTCATATTCAACGCGGTTGTGTGGAGGCGGCTTTTCGTCGAGTTTCTTTGTTTATTCCTTCAGCAGAAGAGTTGCAGTTGCCTCCCATTGTCGGTGATTTAGCCCGTAAACAGGATGGATTGGTCCTTATTACTGGCGCTACGGGTACCGGAAAAAGTACAACCATGGCCTCTATGATCGACTTGATTAATCAGGAACGCGCCTGTGTTATTATCAGTGTTGAAGATCCTATTGAGTATGTGCACAGTAATAAGAAATCGATCATTAAACAGCGAGAAGTTT
>JADFYF010000023.1 GCA_015233165.1 Candidatus Omnitrophota bacterium | reverse complement strand
GTTCCTAATATGACCATTAATCTTTGTAAGGCCGATGCCTTTCATTTAGGACATTTGTTTTATTTCTACGAAAAGGCCGTCGCTGTTTCTGGTTATCTTCTGGGCGTCAATCCTTTCGATCAGCCTGGTGTGGAAGCCTACAAAAAGAAGATGTTTGCCCTTCTGGGGAAGAAATAAAACCATCATGTAGGGAACGGTCGCGACCGTTCCCTACAGAATATTTTGATATGCCTCCCGTCATTCAAGTTAGATCCCTCACTAAAACCTACCGCTCCCAGTCCCAATTAGTCCATGCCTTAAACGGCATTGATCTGGATGTCGAGGAAGGAGAGGTGTTAGGAATTCTTGGGCCCAATGGCGCCGGTAAGACCACCTTTCTAAATTCGTTATCCACCTTGCTTCTTCCAGATAGCGGACAAATTCAAATCTTAGGGATTGAATCCACACCAAAGAATTTTTCTGTCATTCGTCGACTGATTAATATGTCCTCGGGATATCCCAATTATGCCTTTAGCCTTAGTGTGAGGGAGAATTTGAGTTTTTATGGGCGGTTGTATGGATTATCCGGAACTGCTTTAGAGAAGAAGCTCGATGAGGTGATCGAGTTGTTTGCGTTAAAAGAATATGCCCATCGTCGTTTTGATGAATTGTCTTCCGGAACCAAACAGCGTCTATCCTTAGCCAAGTCTCTGTTGAATGATCCTAAGGTGTTGTTCCTAGATGAACCGACGATCGGACTTGATCCGGATGTTGCCTTAAAGACCCGTCATATTGTTAAAGAAATTTTGAAGCAGAAAAAGGTGACCGTTCTTCTGACCAGCCATAACATGGATGAGGTGGAAGACATGTGCCAGCGGGTCGCCTTTATTCAAAAGGGGCAGATTGTTAAATTGTCGTCGATCAGTGAGCTTAAACGTTTGCATCATACGGATGATTTGGAGCAGGTGTTTATTCAGCTAGCGGCATCAACCAATCAAGGCTTGTCGTCCCCGAATGTTTTAGTCGGGGACCTAGAAGTTGCCAACCCTGGATTCCCGACAAAAGCATTCGGGAATGACAATTTAATTAAGGCCTGGCTCAACCGCTGCTTCGCCTTCACCTTCCGCAGCGCCCTTTTTGCTATCCGCAACTTATTCGTCATGACCGACTTGTTCTTCTGGCCGATGATTAGTTTAGTGTCTATCGGTCTCATGGCTAAGTTTGTGAATCTCAATGAGGGTTTGCTGGCGTTTGTCATGACAGGAACCCTGGCTGCTGGTGTTCTTCAGATTGTACAGCTGGATGTCGGATACACCGTATTGTATGAACTGTGGTCGAAGAGTTTAAAGCATACCTTGCTGACACCGATTGGTGTCACCGAGGGAGTTTTTGGGACCTGGGTGGCAGGGATGGCGCGTGGATTGTTTGCGTTTGGATTATTAGCCATCGCTGCCAGTTGGGGATTTGGATTTCATCTGCCGGGTTTTTGGATCACCACGCTTTTCTTATTAGGTCTTTTTATTTGCGCCCTGCTTTTAGGGATTCTGGTGAATATTTTGATCCTCTCCTTTGGGCAGAAGGTAGAAATCACCGCCTGGATGTTTGCCCACTTGTTTATGATTCTCTGCGGCATTTATTATCCGGTCAATATTCTGCCACCGTTCTTCCAGTCGGTGGCCTTGATGATTCCCATTACGCATTTTTTAGAATTCTTCCGCCAATCCTACGGCTTTAAAGCCCACAGCACTCATCCGCTATTCATCGGCTTTGCCTTAAGTGGCATCTATCTGTGGCTGTTCCTACGCTTCTTAGCCAACGCCTACACGCGTGCCAGACGAAAAGGCATCGTCATTCGTCTTTCGGAATAAGAAAACGCTCCCCGAGAAGGTCTCCCAAGCCCTTGATTTTAAGTATATATAGAACATACTTAATATATGAAACGAACCCCATTTGTCCACATAGGGATTCTGACAGCCTTCTTACTCAATAGTTTCGGAGCATTGCCTTTAGCGAGTGCCGCAGAGTTAAACCTACCTAAACCTGGAGTGATGGTCCATTTAAGTCCTGAATTTAATCCTCCTATTCTGAAGGGCCTTAAAGTTCATACGGATAATCCATTTCGTTTTGATTTTATTGTAAATAAAGGCGATAGTTCCTTAGCCAATGATCAGCTTAAAGAAGAGTCCAGCAAACTGATTAAATATTTTCTTGCTTCATTAACGATTCCTGAGAAAGATTTGTGGGTCAACCTGTCCCCTTATGAAAAGGACCGCATTGTTCCCGAATCTTTTGGTCAGACAGGAATGGGACGAGACCTGTTGTCTGAGGATTACATGCTCAAGCAGATTACGGCCAGTTTGATCTTTCCGGAAGATGCCGTGGGTAAGAAATTTTGGAAGAGGATCTATGAAGAGGCTGCTAAGAAATACGGGACGACGAATATTCCTGTGAACACCTTCAATAAGGTTTGGATCGTTCCTGAGAAGGCGGTGGTATATGAGAATGCTAAGGTCGGGGCTGCCTACGTTGTGGAAGCGAAATTAAAGGTCATGCTCGAGCAGGATTATCTGTCGTTGGAGAAACATGAAGGGATTCAGAGTAAGGGTGCGGTCAGTTCAGATACGAATCAGCTGGGTAATCAAATTGTCAGAGAAGTGGTGATTCCTGAACTGACCAGAGAAGTCAATGAGGGGAAGAATTTCTCTTCGCTGCGTCAGGTATACAATTCCCTCATTCTGGCAGCCTGGTATAAAAAGAAAATTAAGGACAGTATTTTATCTTCGGTGTATCAGGACAGAAATAAGATCGCTGGGGTGAATATCGACGACCCTCAGGAGAAGCAGAAGATTTATCAACAGTATTTGAAAGCATTCAAAAAAGGTGTTTATAACTACATTAAAGAAGATTTTGATCCCATGACCCAGGAAAGAATCCCAAGAAAATATTTCTCAGGCGGGGTTAACTTCTCAAAAGGAGATACCGCGATGGTAGGCTTAGGGGATCTTATTCGAAAAGTAGGTATGTTTCCAGATAATGCAGCCCTAGCCGATGCAGCGGAAGTGGCTGTGAATGTTGTGGCTGCAGGAGAGAATCAGATAAATTCTTTCTCAACGATAAATGATAAGAATCAATTAGTCGGGCAAGAAAGTAATCAAATTGAACAAACACAAAAGAGTAATCAAAGAGAGGATAGTTCTGTTGCTTTTCAATATACCTTAAAGAACGGTTCAATGGTTAATGTGGTTATACGTTCTGGTATGGCTTCGATTCTTCGAAAAATAGGCATTTCCAATGAAGACTTTATTGCAGTAGCGGAGAAGGAATTGGGAAAGAATAGTTCGAATGAATATGAATGGGGAGCTTTAGAAAGACAGTTATATTCTTGGGGAAAGGGGTTGTATAAGAAAGATTATATAGAAGTTTTTGCCCCGTATGAAGATGACAAAGAGATTATTCAAGAACTTCCTAAAGAATTGGCGGTGAAGATACTTTTACTGAGATTTTTTCGAGCTATTCAGCGGCCCAGAAAGATGGATAAACTCTTGGGATTTAAGTCAGAGATTCTTGATGTTGAGAAAAAATATTTTGCTTTATTATCCGATGATGAACATCTTGAAATTATTCAGGCAGCTTTGCAAACTCAACATCTTGCTGGTAGGTTCAATGATTTGGTGAAACGACCTAGAAGGGGACTCTTTAAAGGTGGGCGTTTAGAAAGATTCCAGCAATTTCTTAATACTCATAGAGCGAAGATGAATTTAGATTCACTTTCTTTAGCATTGAGCATTGTTGTTTCTGCAGGAAACTTATATGAAGGAGCGGAGTATGCGGAATGGCAGAAGTTAGAGGGAACAATAAGGCAAATGGGTTTCTTGTTTAGAAAAATGTGGGATGCTGAAGAAAAGATGAGTGATGAAGGGGTAGATACTCTTGATGAACAAATTTCTTTTGTTAACAAATTATTATCAATTGATCCTAATTCTATTAGTCAGAAAGCAAGATTATTGGTTTTAAATAAGCAAGTGAAGGAGCGGGATTTGTTGAGTAATGCCAGTTTAAAGGCTCAAGAAAAGGCGAATTTAGAAATTAATGAGATTTTAAACGAAATACAAAGGGCATTACAAGGTAATGATCATTATTATGCATTAGCTTTAATGGAGATTGCTAGTAAGAAATCAAAGATTTCTTTGGAGGAAATGAACAGGTTTCTTGTATTGTTGCCCGGTATTCGCCTTTTGGGTACAAAGCGTGCTATTGATTTGAATCAACAGATTTTTTCTCAGTATAGAGAGGCATATATTGAAAGGATCTTAGCTTCAAAAACATTGACTGAGGAGCAGGCCTTACAGGTAGGTATTATTTATAATGAGGCATTTTTTGACAGTACGGAATCACGTAAGGCTAAGATTCTGGAAGCTGTTCCTGACGTTGCAAAGGGAAGTATCGATAGCATAGAAAGGGATTTTCAAGAACTTTCGCTTCGCTTGCATGAAGAAAGCGTTGCCTTAAATCGAAATATAAAAAATAGTGTTGTGCCAATAGTAAAGAATTTAGAAGAAGCGTTTGATAGGGATATTTCGAAAGAAGAAAATTTAAAGAGGGCTAAAGAGTATTTTTCAATTAAATATGGTATTGTTCTGGATATCCCCTATGACGAGGATTTTTCTCGTTACGATCGTCACAAAAATCGGTCAATGAGTAATATTCCAGAATATTATAGTCGTAAGGATATAAGTAGGATCTTGGAACGTTTGGCAATGTTGGACAAAGCAGTTGCGTTATTACCGCGATGGCTTGTGCTTAATAGCATCTCTTTGCAACGGTTTCAGATTGTCAGAGAAGCTCGGGCAAACTTTTCTCATTCAGATTCGATTGAGCATAATCAAATAGTAGTGGACTTAGAGTCCGATCATATGTTGCAGACTTTGTTTCATGAGTGGGGGCATTCGTTGCATGGAGAAAGAGGAAGCTTTGCTGCCCCTATAATCAAGGAACGTATTCAACGAGCTATTGAGAAGAACTTGGATGTCTTTCCTCAGGGGTTTAGTGAGGAGGCTTGGAAAGATAATCCTGGCAATGTCGTATGGGAGGCCTTTCAGACTCTTTTTAATATGAGGCTTGCTGCTTGGCGAGCATTTAATAAGGAACAAGGAATCGAAGATCTTAACATTCCTTTTAAAGACCGAGATCAAAAGAAATTTGAGGCAAAATATGGTATAGGTATGGAGAGGTTTTCTGATAGGGAGAATATCCCTGCTTTATCCATAGAGTACATTTTTGAAGAACCTGCTTTAGATTCTGACAGCGAGGAGTTGGTTAGAAAGGAGCCTATCGAATTAATTGCAGAGTATAGTCAATTATACGTATTGCATCCTGCTGTGTTACAAAAGTTTGATCCTGTTGGTTATGATCTAATGGAAGCGGTTATTGGTCATGTGAGTAGGAGGGACGTTGATTTGTTAAGTAAGTTAACTCAATCTGTTTCGTTGGCCGCACAAGGGGATCAGGCATTGGTTACAAATACACAAGACAAAAAACATGCCTTAGCGGCTCTTAAGAATTTATTTCTTGCTGTAGAAAGTGGCGTGGGTGATGGATCTGTCTCTACAAATAATAGTTCAGTTGATTTGAAAAGAAGTGACAATCCTAGTCCTCATAAAGTTGATGGGGCAATGACCACCAACGGTGGTATCGATCTATCCTCCGATAAAGCCTTGGTGGTTAAGAATTCAGGAGAAGGAATTAAGTTTCATTTAGACCCCGCTCAACTGGTTCAACTTCAAAATGCTCCCGGATTTACTCCTGTCATTATCAGCATTCAACCCATGACGGATCTAAGAGGATTTTTCGGTCTCAACAATGCCAATCCTTCAGTCATGGTTGTCTAAGCAATTATAAATATTGAGCGAGTGGATCATTTATGCTAAGAATAAGGCCACAGTCACCCCAGACTGATCAAATAAATTTGTAATTCGTGCTTTCCCCGGCACAAACATTATTAACCTGCCTTAAGGAGGGGAACATGTCTGAAGATCAAAAACAAGTTTCGATGTTTAAAGGTAAGCAAATACGTAGAATTTGGGATGAAGCTCAAGAAAAATGGTTCTTTTCTGTGGTGGATGTTGTGGAAGCCCTCACAGAAACTTCTATACCCAAAAGGTATTGGTCTGATCTTAAACGAAAACTTTTATCAGAAGGAAGTCAGGTGTACGAAAAAATCGTACACCTCAAATTTCTAGCTACTGATGGCAAGAAATATCTAAGCGATGCTGCAGATACTGAGACGATGTTTCGGATCATTCAATCAATACCCTCACCCAATGCCGAGCCTTTTAAACTATGGTTGGCACAGGTGGGGTACGACCGTGTTGTAGAAACGGCTGATCCAGAGTTGACCATTCAACGGGCGATGCAAGTTTACCTGAAAAAGGGGTATACGAAAGACTGGATCAATATGCGGCTGAAAAGCATTGAGATCCGTAAGGTATTAACCGATGAGTGGGTGAATCGGGGTGTGAAGTCGGCGGATGAATTCGCAAAATTGACAGATGAAATTGCTCTCGCCTGGGCTGGGATGACGACGAAGCAGTACAAGAAACTCAAGGAGTTAACCAAGGAAAACTTACGCGATAATATGACTAATTTGGAATTGATCCTTAATATGCTCGCTGAAGCCAGCACAACGGAGATTTCTCAGGTCAAAGAGCCAAAGACCTTTGATGATAATAAGAAGGTTGCTTACGAGGGGGGATCTATCGCCGGAAAAGCTAGAAGATCTATTGAAAGAAAAACAGGAAAGAAAGTGATTACAAAGGATAGTTATATTAAACAATTGAGTAGAAAAAAGAGTGAACAACTGTTGTAGATTCTTGGTCTTTGAATTTCCCATCAATGGAAAAAACTGGCAATTCTATTGGACTAAGGTAAAATAACGCACATTTATCAACACCAGCTAAAGGAGTCTTGTATGGGTGGACGTACTGGAGAATTAATTTTAATTTTATTGGTTTTTGTTTTGCTTTTCGGCGCGCAGAAATTGCCTGAAGTGGGGGCTGCTTTAGGGAAGGCTATTCGTGAATTTAAGAAGAACATGAATGACGTTCAAGATGAAGTCAAAAAGCCTGTTGAACAGAAACCTTAAGTGAACTTTTCCGAGCAGCTTCAATCCTTTCTCATTCATTTAGATGAACTTCGTAGTCGACTGATCAAAATAGGCATTGTTTTTATCATCGCGACGTTAGTCTGCTATAACTTTGTGGGTAAGATCCTTCCGTGGCTAACAGCCCCTGCGGGGCATTTAATTTACACGGCCCCTATCGAAGCTTTTTCCGCTTATATGACCGTGGCTGCCGTGATGGGCCTCTTAGTCAGCCTGCCGTGGACGCTGTATCAAATTTGGGGTTTTGTTGGAGGGGCTCTTCGTCCTGATGAAAAGAAGTTTGTTTTTATTTTTGGTCCTCTTTCCTTTGTGTTCTTCCTTCTAGGCGTTGCCTTTTCGTTTTATGTGGCCATCCCCTTAACGTATAGATTTTTGATGAGTTTTTCTTCCGACTATATGCAGCCGATGATTACCGTTAGCAGTTACATGGGGTTTTTGGCTAATATGTTGATATCGTTCGGGGTTACCTTTGAGTTGCCGTTGGTGCTGGCATTTTTAGCCAAGATAGGAATTGCAACACCGGAATATCTTCGTCAGAAACGTCGTCATGCGATTATGATTATTTTGATTTTAGCAGCCATTGTGACTCCGCCGGATGTTGTTTCGCAGGTGCTCTTAGCCATACCGCTGATCCTCTTGTATGAGATAGGAATTATTTTCGTTAAATTTTCCTACAAAAGTAGAATCTAAATATTTGAAATGAAAGGTAAGGTCTGATGAAGTCAAAGGGCCTATTAGCATAAAACCCCCTGAAGAAATCTTCAGAGGGTTTTATGAAACTTCTAGTTGAAAACAGGTCTTACTTCTTTTTAGCTGTCTTCTTTTTTGCAACTGCCTTTTTCTTAGTAGCCATGATGTGTCTCCTTTCTTAAGGATTGAATTCTTAAATTTATAATACCACTGAGTTTTATTTATGCAAAAAAAAATTAAAAAATATTTCTTGCGATGTTGTTTTTCAAACGTATTTTTGTCGTCGGAGTTTTAAAAAATTTCATGAAACCTCAAGCGTTATATATTCATATTCCATTTTGTTCACATAAATGTTTATTTTGTTCATTTGTAATTGCGATTGCGCAGACACATCGCATAGAGGATTACTTGAATCGTTTAGAAAAAGAAGCGAAGAGTCATCAGGGCGCTCGTCTAGAGAGTGTTTATATCGGCGGAGGGACGCCTTCGATGTTGTCTTTTGAGCAACTCAAGAGATTGATGACCATTATTAGAACGCAATATATTCTCAGTGATGATTGCGAGCTCACCATGGAAGCTAATCCCGAAGGGATTGATGAAGTAAAAGCCGCCGTCATTAAAAGTCTGGGTATTAATCGCATCAGCTTAGGGGTGCAATCTTTGGATGATCGGTATTTAAAATTCTTAGGACGAAAGCACGACGCTGCCAGGGCTGTTGCGGCGTACAATATTTTAAGGCAGACTGGTTTTGAGAACATTAATTTAGATTTGATGTATGCCTTTCCTTCCCAGACCAGGGAAGAGTTAAAGAGGGATGTCCGCGCCATTGCTTCGCTTAGAAGTGAGCATCTGTCGTTGTATACGCTAACCATTGAGCCCAACAGCCGTTTTCATGCTAGTGCGATGAAATTAGATGATGAAGAGACAATTGCAGAAGGATATCTGGATGTCATTTCCATTCTTCGTGAATATGGGATTCATCAGTATGAAATTAGTAATTTTTCTAAAAAAGGGTTTCAGTCCCGCCATAATCAGAATTACTGGCTGGGCGGGCGATATATTGGTTTGGGAATGGGGGCTCATGGTTTTGTTGGCCATCGTCGCTATTGGAATACTTCCAAGCTTCAGGATTATTTAAATCAGGAAGAGGTTATAGAAGGTTTTGAAGATTTGAGTGAAGAGACTCTTATTATGGAGAGGGTTCTTTTTGGTTTACGTATGAATGAGGGCATTGAGTTACAGATACTTCCGTCATCTAAGAAGGGTATCGTCGAAGGATTCCTTAAGGAGGGATTTCTTGTTTTAGAGGGACCAAGGCTTAAGGCGACGAATAAGGGACGGCTTGTTTTGGATGAATTATCTGCCCGGCTGATATAGGTCGACGATCCTTTGACTATGAGCAAATAACTTTAAAAGAGATTGTTCAATTAAAGTCCTGTATTCTGGATTCATATCCAGTTCAGCCATAATCTTTTTGGCTTTAGCCAAACGGGATTTGACATGTTTTAAAGCGTAGTTGAGGCTTCCGGATTCAATAAAGATTTTTTTTACAATGTCTAAGTCTTTGAGTGTTTTCGTTTTCTTTCCAAAGATTTTCAAAAATTCTGCACGTTGCTTACCAGTCAAGGTTTTATAAGCATGGACCACCATGATGGTTTTTTTGCTTTCTGCCAAATCACTTAAAATGGACTTGCCGATATTCTTTTCTGTTTCGTAGATGCCGATAATATCATCTTGAATCTGAAAAGCCTGACCGATGAGAATGCCAAAATCAGAAAGTTTTTTAATATCACGTTCAGGTGCCCCTGCCAAAATAGCTCCGGTAACCATAGGGCAGTCAAAGGTATAGCGAGCTGTTTTGAGAGTGTAGTTTAAGAAGACGTCCTTCTCTGTAATTTGATCAATGCGTTTGACCCCAAAAACAGTATCAATAAATTCTCCCATGGCGGTAAAGGCTGCTGTTTGAATGAAATATTTTAACGCACGTTCTTTACGTTCTAAGGGTTCCTTGATCGATAAGAAGGCATCAATGGCTAAGGCATAAACAATATCGCCGGCGATAATCCCTAAATCAATGCCAAGTTTTTCAGGATTGTCTGTTTTGACCGTATGCGCCAGAACTTTATGCAGGGTGGGTTTTCCACGACGCAAATCGGAACGGTCGATAATGTCATCATGAATCAGCATGAAATTATGGAGGAACTCCATACAGGTCGAGGCATTATATAATTCTTTAGAGATTTCTTTGTTAGCGGGGGAGTAGGCTTTGTAGGTCAGGATTAATAGCAAGGGACGAAGACGTTTGCCTTCGCGCAGGGTAAATTCACGAATGCTTTCAAACAACAGAGGAGAGGCTAAATGAAGTTTGTAGTCTTTTTGGACGGTTTTAAGAAAGACAGCCAAACTTTTATCAATATTTTTGCGTAAATCTTCAATCATAATGTTATCCATCCTTTAAATGAGTGGCGATAATGAAAATGACGGTATCGAATGTGATATAATTCAATGGCAGGACGCATCCTAGCATACAAGGTTGGAGGGCTCAATAAAACTTTATCTGTGTTTTTAATTGCCTAAAAATTTATGCCCTTTACAATACTTGCAAAAAGGAGAACATTCTTATGAAAACATTATTCACGGTAGTAGCTTTCCTATTCTTAAGCAGCTCTGTCTTTGCCGAGACCATTCATTTTAAAGATGGCCGAAGTGTTAATGGGAAGGTTTTAGAGAGGACTTCCAGCGAAGTCAAGGTGGATGTGAATGGCATCCCCATGACTTATTATGCGGATGAACTTCAAGATATTGACGGAAATCCCATTGGAGGGGATGCCCCCAAGGCTCCTGTTATAACAGCGACACAAATACCTATAGCGACGGCCCCCGTATCTGATAACCCTGCAGAAAAAAAGGCTTTGATTCTTAAATTTATCGATGTTTTTGGCACTCGAAAAGCCATGACACGTAATTTTGAAACCTTACTGGATACCTTGGCCCAGCAAAAGCCCGAAGATGCTGCCAAAATCAGAGAGGGATTTAAGATTGATGAAGTCATCGATAGGCTGATTCCTTTGTATGATAAATATTTTACTTCAGAAGATTTGAAAACCTATATTGATTTCTATTCATCCGAAAAAGGTCAAAAATTAATTTCTAGTATAGGGTTTGTGATGAAGGACAGTATTGAAGTGGGAACAGCCTATTTAAAAGAGAAATTTCCTGAAATAGATAATAAGTGATATTTATTATATCTGTAAACCATTTATTATCAACAGCTTACGGATATGTCGCCTATCCCAATCTCTTTTTTAGATTGACCTTATAAATATTCTTTGCTATATTTGAACCACATTTCTTCCTTTTTTTAACTAACCTTTGTTAAGGAGTTGCCATGATTGATCGTTATTCTTTGTCAAAAATGAGCCGCATTTGGTCTGATGAGCATAAGATGGAACTTATGCTTAAAATTGAGATTTTATCCTGCGAAGCCATGACAAAATTGGGAATGATTCCTAAGGCTGCCATGGATAAGATTCGTAAGAATGCTAAATTTGATTTAGAAGAAGTTCGTCGTTTGGAAGAACGCACTAAACATGACGTGGTTGCTTTTATTCAAAATGTCGGCCAAAGTTTAGGACCTGAAGCCCAATATTTGCACATGGGCATGACATCGTCGGATTTGTTAGACACCTCGTTGTCGTTACAGTGTGTGGAAGCTTGCGACATTATCATTGTTGATGTGAAGAAACTGATGTTAGTCATTAAAGAGAAGGCTAAGAAATATAAGGATACGGTTTGCATCGCCCGTACCCATGGTGTTCATGCTGAACCAACCACCTTTGGTTTGAAGTTGGCGATTTGGTATGATGAAATGGGCCGTAACTTAGAACGTTTGAATCAAGCTCGTGAAATGATGCGCTATGGAAAGTTATCCGGCGCTGTTGGTACCTATGCCAACATTGATCCCACCGTCGAAGAATATGTCTGTGAACAATTAGGTTTAAAGCCTGCCAATGTGGCCACTCAAATTCTACAGCGCGATCTGCACTGTCAGTTAATGACAACGATTGCGTTGATTGGTTGCTCTTTAGAGAAGTTTGCCACCGAAATTCGTGCTTTGCAAAAGACGGAGATTCTGGAAGTCGAAGAGCCGTTCTTCAAAGGACAAATCGGTTCATCTGCTATGCCACACAAAAGAAACCCTGTCACCTGCGAACGTATTTGTGGGATGTCTCGTATTTTAAGAGCGAACGCGATGGTTTCTTTTGAGAATATCAATCTTTGGCATGAGCGTGATATCAGCCACTCCTCTGCAGAACGTGTCATTTTGCCAGATTCAACCATTGCTTTAAACTACATGCTTAATAATTTCATTCCTATCGTCGAGGGATTGTTGGTGTATCCAAAGAATATGATCACCTCATTATCCAAGACCCGCGGTCTTATCTATTCTCAGCGTCTGTTGTTGGAACTGATGAAGAAGGGGATTTCCCGCGATGCCGCTTATGAAATCATCCAATCCTGTGCGATGCAGGTCTGGCAGGAAAGTTCTGAGTTTAAGGATGTGCTTTATCGTGACCGACGTGTACGCAAGCATTTGTCTAAAAATGAAATCGATGGTTGCTTTGACATCAAGCATTATATTCGCCATCGCGATAGTATCTTTAAAAAAGCGGGGATTAAATAGGTTATGAGAAAATTAGATAAGATATATGAAGGCAAGGCCAAGATTCTCTATACCACAGAGGATCCGGATCTTTTAATTCAGTATTTTAAAGACGATGCAACGGCTTTTAATGCCCAGAAGAAGGGAACAATTCTTGAAAAGGGCGTTATGAATAACCAAATCGCCACCAAGATTTTTGAGAATCTTACCTCTGTTGGTGTCGAGACTCATTTTGTAAAACATTTAAATGAGCGTGAGATGCTGGTTAAGAAAGTCGAGATTGTTCCTATTGAGGTGATTATTCGTAATCGCGCCGCAGGTTCTCTCTGTCGTGTTCTTGGATTAACCGAAGGATTGCAATTAGCATGTCCCACGTTAGAGTTTTGTTATAAGAATGACTCTTTAGGGGATCCTTTGATTAATGAGTATCACATCAGAGCCTTGGGATTAGCGACGGATGAAGAAATGAAAACAATTACTAAGATGGCATTTGCCATCAATGAGCATTTAAAGAAGTTCTTTTTAGATCTCAAGATTGAACTTATTGATTTTAAGTTAGAATTCGGCCGTTACAAAGGCGATATTATTCTTGCCGATGAAATCTCTCCAGACACTTGCCGCTTGTGGGAAGTTGGAACAGGAAACAAGCTGGACAAGGATCGTTTTCGTCGTGACCTAGGTAATGTCGAAGATGCTTACAAAGAAGTTCTGCGAAGAGTCACAAAGTAAACAATGATTTGGCGTGTTGAAATTAAACAAAAAAGCGGTCTTTTAGATTCCGCCGGTCAGGCTGTTTTAAAAGACATTGCTGATTTAGGTATCAAAACCGTAAGCAAGGTTTGTGTAGTTGCTGTTTATCTTCTAGAGGGGAATGTGTCCCGTGAAGAAGCTAAACGTATTTGCGAAGAGTTGCTGGTTGATTCCATCGTCGAAGAATACGCCTTTACCCTGTCTGCTTCGAAACAATCCCAAGACCATCATATTATTGAAATTGCTTATAATCCTGGCGTCATGGATCCTGTGGAGGCCTCCACCATCAAAGGTATCCGTGATTTGGGTGTTTTGGGGATTGAAGCGGTGCGGACAGCTAAGCAGTATCATCTTTATGGGGTGCTTGGCGAGAAAGATATCGAACAGATTACAAGCCGCGTGCTTATGAATAAACTCATTCAGCATGCCATTAAGTCTCAGGCGCAGTCGATTCCGACTACATTAATGTTAGCGGCGGCACCTAAAACGAAATTTGATGTTGTCGTCGTGGAACTCTTGAAAGCCACGGATAAAGATTTGATAAGACTTTCATCTCAGGGGCAGTTATATCTAAATCTTAATGAGATGAAGGCGATTCAAGCCCATTTTAAGAAGGAGGGTCGCAATCCAACCGACATCGAATTAGAAACAGTAGCTCAGACCTGGAGCGAACACTGCAATCATAAAACATTTCGTGGAATTATCCGCTATCGTGAGGGTAAAAAGGGGAAGGCAAAGATTATTCGAAGTCTTTTTAAGACGACGATTGCCAAGGTTACCTATGATCTTAAGAAAAAATGGTGTGTTTCCGTCTTTCATGACAACGCTGGTGTGATTGCTTTTGATAAGGATTTTCATGTGTGTTTTAAAGTCGAGACGCATAATCACCCGTCAGCCTTAGAACCTTTTGGTGGTGCGAACACAGGTTTGGGGGGAGTTATTCGAGATACCCTGGGAACAGGTTTGGCGGCTAAACCGTTGGCTAACACCGACGTTTTTTGTTTTGCTCCACCAACGACCCCGGAGGGTGATATCCCCACAGGTGCGTTGCATCCTAAGCGTGTGATGAAGGGGGTTGTGTCTGGCGTTCGTGATTATGGCAACAAGATGGGAATTCCCACCGTTAATGGAGCGATTCTTTTTGATCCGCATTTTATAGGGAATCCTTTGGTTTTCTGCGGTAACGTCGGACTTATTCCTGTGGGTAAGGAAAAAAAGAAGGTTCAAAAAGGGGATTTGATTGTCGCTGTCGGCGGGAAAACAGGACGCGACGGTATTCATGGTGCGACGTTTTCTTCAGGAGAACTAACCAGTGAGTCTGAAACCGTGTCATCTGGAGCTGTTCAGATTGGAAATCCTATTGAAGAGAAGAAGGTCTTAGATGCCCTTTTAAAGGCCAGAGACAAGAATTTATATACCGCTTTAACTGATTGCGGTGCCGGTGGATTTTCGAGTGCCGTCGGTGAGATGGGATTGGAGACAGGTGCCCGCGTTGATCTTGATAAGGCTCCTTTGAAATATCAGGGACTTAATTACACAGAAATTTGGATATCAGAGTCTCAAGAGCGTATGGTTTTGTCGGTGTCTCCCTCTAAGATTGATGAATTGCTTCAATTGTTTGCGGTGGAGAATGTTGAGGCTGTTGTTCTCGGTGAATTTACCGGCAGCGGACGTCTGCAACTGTATTTTCAGGGGCATCAGGTCTGTGATCTAGATATGCATTTCTTGCATGACGGTCTTCCTAAGATTACCAAGGAAGCTCTCTATTTGGCCCCCACCTTGAAAGCCGATAAGCTTTTTAATGAAAAAGATTTAACCAACGATCTTTGCGATGCCCTTTCTCATTTTAACGTGGCCTCTAAAGAGTCAGTCATTCGCGTGTATGATCATGAAGTTCAGGGAACCAGCGTCATTAAACCTTTAGTGGGTATTCATACCGACGGACCTTCCGATGCAGCTGTGATCAGCCCTCGTCTGGGGTTTAAAAGAGGGGTGGCGATCAGCAATGGAATCAATATTCGTTTTGGGATGATTGATCCTTTATGGATGGCCGCGTCTTGTATTGATGAGGCGATCCGCCAGATTATTGCCGTCGGTGGGACCCTGGATCGGATTGCGTTGTTAGATAATTTCTGTTGGGGTAATCCGGATAAGGAAGATCGTTTAGGATCCTTGGTGCGTTGTGCCCAAGGGTGTTATCAGGCGGCTAAAGCCTTTGGCACTCCGTTTATTTCCGGTAAGGATAGTTTATATAATGAATATGCTCACAAGGGAAAGTCTCTGGCTATTCCTGGTACAATTTTGATATCCGCCATTGGCATCGTCGAGGATACGTCCAAGGTTGTGACCATGGATTTAAAGAAACCCGGCAACAGCATTTATGCCGTCGGATCCACCTTTGATGAATTAGGTGGGTCTATTTATTTGGCCAATAAAGATCAGCTAGGTCAGAATGTTCCTGTTGTACGTTACAAAACAGCGATGAAAACGTATCAGGCGATTGAAAAAGCGGTCAAATCAGGACTTATCACCTCCATGCATGATATTTCTGAAGGCGGGATAGCTGTTGCTCTAGCCGAGATGGCGTTTGCCGGAGCCCTAGGCGTTACAGCTATGACAAAGGATGTCCCCTATCAAGGCAAGCGCCGTCGGGAAGATGTGATCCTGTTCTCGGAGAGCAATTCCCGCTTCTTAGTGGAAGTCGATCCTCGTCGTGAGAAGGCATTTAAAGCGACTCTTAAAGGGGTGGCCCACGCTAAGGTCGGCATAGTAGAAGCAACGCCGGAGCTGATTGTGTATGGCCTTAAAGATCAGGTCATTATGAATTCCAATATTTTTGATTTGAAGACAATTTGGCAGGCTCCATTAAAATAATTTGTCATCCCCGACAGGAAAAGAAGACATTCGGGCAACCAGCAAGGAAACAGAGGTCCCTATGACAAAACCAAAGCATATTAAAGCTCCTGATTTAGAAATGATGGAAGATCCCTGGAGGATTTTTCGTATCATGGCGGAATTTGTAGATGGATTTGAAGAGCTTAAAGATATTGGTCATGCGGTGAGCATTTTTGGCTCCGCGCGTATTAAACCAGGAACCCCTTATTATCTGGCAGCGGAAAAAACAGCTTTTCTTTTAGCTAAGGCGGGTTATGGTGTTATTACCGGCGGTGGCCCAAGCATTATGGAGGCTGGTAATAAAGGGGCTTTAGAGGCTGGTGGTAGATCCATCGGGCTTAATATCGATCTGCCTTGTGAGCAGAAACCTAACCCTTTTATCAATCATCTGATCAAATTTCATTATTTTTTCTGCCGTAAGGTTTGCTTTGTAAAATACGCCAAAGCCTTTGTTATTTTCCCCGGCGGCTATGGAACGTTGGATGAATTATCCGAAAGCATCACCCTGATTCAGACGAAGCGTATGGATAAATTTCCTGTCATTCTTTACGGAGGCAAATATTGGAATGGCCTTTTGGAGTGGTTTAAGGGGCCGATGCTGCAGGAGGGTTGTATTGATGCCGAGGATTTAGATATTATGCAGGTGGCGGATAGCCCAGAGGAAGTTATTAAGATTATTAAGAAATTTTATTCCAAGAAGAAGTAGGGGCTTGATTAATCAAGCCCGTACAAGGGGCAGAGTCCCCCGGCCCGTATACATATGATCAAAATACCAAAAGTCCTAGTCCTGCGCACCGCAGGGACCAACTGCAATGAAGAAACAGCTTTCGCCTTTTCCTATTTTGGGGCCGTCGTCGACCAGGTGCATATTAATGAACTGGTCTCTGGTCAGAAGAATCTGAAGGATTATCACATTCTGGCTTTGCCTGGTGGGTTTAGCTACGGCGATGATATTGCTTCTGGTCGTATCTTAGCCAATGAATTGCGTCTTAAGTTGGGGGCTGATCTTCAGACATTTATGGCTGATGGGAAACTTATTCTTGGAATTTGTAATGGATTTCAGATCTTAGTCAAAGCAGGAATCTTGCCTGGGCTTGGATCAAATGAAGGGACAGGCCTGCCTGCCGGTAGGCAAGGCCTGCCTGCCGGTAGGCAGGAAGCAACACTGTTTCATAACGATTCTGCCAAATTTGAAGCCCGCTGGGTCAATTTGTCCGTCGCTCAGCATACTCCCTGCGTATGGACGAAGAATATGGATACCCAAATTTATTTGCCTGTGGCCCATGGCGAGGGGAAATTTATTCCTAAGGATTCTGTGATTCTTGATACATTAAAGAAACAGGGGCAGATCGTTTTTCATTATTGCACTTCCAATGGAATGGTGCCCTCCTATCCTGATAATCCCAATGGTTCCACCGAACATATTGCTGGTATTTGTGATCCGACTGGTCGAGTGTTAGGTCTGATGCCTCACCCGGAACGCCATTTCTTAAATCATCAGCATCCTTTCTGGACCAGATTGGATAAGAAGGATAAGCTTGGGGAAGGTGCTAGAATTTTCGAGAATGGGATTAATTACGTGAAAGACCATTTATGAGTAAGACGTCGTTAACCTATAAAAAAGCAGGTGTGGATATTGCCAAGGCCAATCGTTTTGTCGATGCCATTAAGGTGATGTCTAAATCCACCGTCAATAAACAGGTCTTAAACCGACCGGGTTCGTTCGGTGCGTTGTTTGACTTAGGGGCTTTCAAATATAAGAATCCTGTGTTGGTTTCATCCACCGACGGAGTGGGGACAAAACTGTTAGTGGCGAATTTAGCGGGTAAGCATGATAAGGTGGGGATTGATTTAGTCGCCATGAACGTCAATGATGTGTTGTGCACCGGAGCGAAACCTTTATTCTTCTTAGACTATATAGCGACGGGAAAACTGAATAATGCCACGATGAAGAATGTCATGAAGGGGATTGTTGAAGGTTGTCGCTTAGCGAATTGCGCTTTGATCGGTGGAGAAACCGCTGAGATGCCTGATATGTATAAGGGCGAAGACTATGACCTGGCTGGATTTACCGTCGGGATTGTCGAGAAATCTAAACTGCTCGATGGGACAACGATTAAGGTCGACGATGTTGTGATCGGACTTCCTTCGTCAGGACTGCATTCCAATGGATATTCCTTAGCCCGTAAAGCGCTGGGTGAGACCCTTCAAAAGGAATATGCTCAGATTTTACTCAAACCGACCTGCATCTATGTGAAACACGTTCTTCCTGTGTTAGAGAAATTTTCTATTAAGGGCATGGCTCATATGACGGGCGGTGCCTGGTATGAAAAGCTCACCAAGATTCTGCCTAAGGGGCACGCCTTCTCTATTGAAAAAGGTAGCTGGCCTATTCCTCGTATTTTCCAATTGATCAAGGACAAGGGCAATATCCCGGAGCATGATATGTATCGCACCTTTAATATGGGCATCGGTTTTGTGATGGTCGTTTCTCCTAAGGATGTCGTGGGTGTTCAAACCATGCTTCGTCGTCTAGGGCAGGAGTCTTTTGTGATCGGGACGGTTGTTCAGGATAGTAAACGAAAGATTATATTCAATTAACTTTCTGTCATCCCCGAATGTTTTAGTCGGGGATCCAGACTTCTAGATTCCCGACAACAGCATTCGGGAATGACAATAATTCTATGAATATCTTAGTCATCGGCTCCGGTGGTCGTGAACATGCTCTGTGTTGGAAAATCAAACAGAGTCCCAAGGTTAAAAAACTGTACTGTGCGCCTGGCAACGGTGGTATTTCCCAAATAGCCCAATGTGTTAATATTTCTGCAGAAGATATTGATGGACTCCTCAAGTTTGCCTTCGAAAAGAAAATTGATTTAACTGTCGTCGGGCCTGAAGTTTCCCTCGTGAAAGGGATTGTGGATGTCTTTGTTCAGAAGGGCTTAAAGATTTTTGGTCCCAGCAAGGAAGCCGCTCAGTTAGAGGGGAGCAAGGTCTTTTCTAAAGAATTCTTACACCGACGCAATATCCCTACCGCTGTTTATAAAGTCTTTGATCAATCGTCACAGGCGTTGGAATTTCTTAATAAAGCTCAGTTTCCGCTAGTCGTCAAAGCCGACGGGATTGCTGCCGGCAAGGGCGTGTATGTCTGTGCGAATTTACAAGAAGCTCAGACGGCGGTCGATGATATCATGGTTCAGAAAGTCTTTGGCAGTGCCGGAGATAGGATTGTGATTGAAGAATGCCTGGTGGGTCAGGAAGCTTCTGTGTTAGCTATTTGTGACGGTAAACATTTCTTTGTTCTTCCCAGCGCTCAGGATCACAAGCGCATTTTTGATGATGATCTGGGACCTAATACGGGTGGCATGGGTTCCTATTCCCCGGCACCGGTGGTGACCAAGGCGGTTTTAGACAATATTATTGCTCGGATTATTGAACCGGCTATTCGAGGAATGTATCAGGAAGGGATTCCGTTTAAAGGAGTTCTCTATGCGGGGGTAATGTTGACCGCCCAGGGACCTTTTGTGTTAGAATTTAACACACGTTTCGGAGACCCTGAGACCCAGAGCATTTTGCCTCGTTTAAAAACAGATTTAGTCGATATTATGATCGCTGCCTGTGACGGCAGACTCAATGATTTGAAGGTTCAGTGGGATCCTCGCCCTTGTATCTGTGTCGTCATGACATCTGGCGGATATCCCGGAAAATATCAAAATGGATATGAAATTAAGGGTTTAGCGGATGTGACGGATGAAGATACGGTTGTTTTTCATGCGGGAACCAGGAATGACGGGGGTGTTTTAGTCACAGCCGGGGGACGTGTTCTGGGAATCACTAGTATGGGAAATACGCTTGAAAAGGCGATCGGCAAGGCCTATGAGGCTGTTGAGAAAATTCATTTTGATCACATGTTCTTCCGTCGGGATATCGCGCAAAAAGCTTTGAAGCCGGCCAAGAAAGGGTAGGGGCGATTACTAATCGCCCGTACAGGTATGAGTAAAACCAAAATTCTAAAAATTAATCCCTCTGTTCCTGAACCTGAAAAGATTGCGGAAGCAGCTCGCATCATCCGTCAGGGGGGGCTGGTCATTTTTCCAACGGAGACGGTTTATGGAATTGCCGCGGATTCGAATAATCCTAAGGCTATGGAACGCCTCGATCAGGTGAAGCGTCGTTCAGAGAATAAGCCGTACTCTATCTTGGTCGCCCATCGGGGGATTGTTGAGAATTATTCGAATTATACAAACCCTAATTTGTACAAGTTGATTGATAAGTATTGGCCGGGTCCGATGACGATCGTTGTGCCATCCAAACAGGTGGAGCACACCATTGGTATTCGTATGCCGGATCACACCATTGCACTGCGTCTGGTGGAAGAATCTTCCTGCACCATTGCAGCTCCGTCGGCAAATTTAGAAGGCAAGAAAGCCCCTACCAACGTCACGGAGGCTTTGGAAGATTTAGACGGTTTAGTAGACTTGGCGATTGACGGTGGGCCCGTGGAGTTTGGTATTTCATCGTCGATTGTGGATTTCACCAAGCCTAAACCGACGGTCACCCGAGAAGGGGTCATTAGCCAGTGCGATGTGGATCGCACGATTAATAAAAAGATTGTTTTGTTTGTGTGTACAGGAAACAGCTGTCGTTCGGTGATGGCGGAATATCTTTTTAAAAGCCAAGCTCATCGGTCGTGAGGACGTGGAAGTGATTTCAGCTGGAACAAGTGTTTATTTTAAATCTGGCGCCAGTCAGGAAACATTGTCCGTCTTGCGGGAACAGGGCATGAACGCGACGCTGCATATTTCTAAGCCTTTAGGAAGAATGATGCTGCGCAAATCGGATTTGATTTTTGCAATGACCAGATCTCATCGTATGCAGATCTTAGATCACGTGCCCTATGTTGAAAACAGGGTGTATTTGTTAAAAGAGTTTTGTTCTCAGAGTATCGGCGGAGATTCGGATTTAGATATCCCTGATCCGATTGGTCAGTCGCATGGTGCTTATCAGGAATGTATGTTAACGATCAATGAAGCCATTGAAAAAATAGTGGAGCTGCTTTAAATGAAGATTTTTATTGGTGCTGATCATCGTGGTTTTGATCTGAAAAAGACAATTGTCGGCTTGCTGAAATCTCAAGGTCATGAAGTGGTGGATGTGGGAACTCACGAGGAAGGGGTCGCCTGTGATTATCCACAGTTCTCCTATGAGGTCGCTACCCGTGTGGTCAAGAATGCAGATTCTCGAGGGATTTTATTGTGTATGACGGGAATTGGCCATTCGATTGCGGCGAATAAGGTGCCTGGCGCTTATGCAGCTCTTGTCTATAGTAAGGAAGCGGCGATGTTTTCCCGTGAACATAACAACGCTAATATTTTAGTTCTTGGGTCTAGGTATATTTCCGAGAATGAAATGATTGAAATTATTGAACTGTGGCTTAAGACAGCTTTTGAAGGTGGACGGCATTTGGCCCGGGTTGAGAAAATTAAGACAATTGAGAGAGAATTTTTAAAATAACTAGTACGAGAGGAACAGCATGAGTGCCATTAAGAATTTTGATCCCGACATTTATAACGCTATTGAGCAGGAGCTGAAGCGTCAGCAGAATAATCTGGAGCTGATTGCTTCTGAGAATATTGTTTCTAAAGCTGTCTTAGAGGCGGCTGGTTCTGTGTTAACTAATAAATATGCCGAAGGATATCCAGCCGCCCGTTGGTATAATGGTTGTGAATACGTCGATGTTGTTGAATCCAAAGCGATTGAACGCGCTAAGCAGTTGTTCGGTGCGGATCATGTGAACGTTCAGCCTCATTCCGGTTCTCAGGCCAACACGGCTGTTTATTTAGCGACGCTTAAACCTGGAGATACCCTGATGGGATTGGATTTAGCCTGCGGTGGACATCTGACCCATGGTCTTAAATTTAATATCTCCGGACGTCTGTACAATATTGTTTCTTACAAGGTTGATCCGAAGACAGAATTGATTGATATGGATGAGGTCGAACGTATCGCTTTGGAGCATAAACCTAGGATGATTGTTGCCGGTTATTCCGCGTATTCTCGTGTTTTAGATTTCAAACGTTTTCGTGAGATCTGCGATAAGGTTGGGGCGTATCTGTTTGTGGATATGGCGCATTTTGCGGGGCTTGTCGCTGCCGGTATTCATCCCAATCCTGTTCCCTATGCGGAGTTTGTGACAACGACAACACATAAGACCTTGCGTGGCCCTCGTGGGGGTATGATTCTTTGTCGTTCAGAATTTGCTAAAAAGATCGATGGGGCTGTCTTTCCTGGTATCCAGGGAGGGCCCTTGATGCATATCGTAGCCGCTAAGGCTGTTGCGTTTAAAGAAGCCCTGGAGCCTTCTTTTAAAGTCTACCAAAAACAGATTGTCGCTAATTCTCAGATGTTGGCCAAGGAGTTGTCATCCAAAGGATACCGTATTGTGACGGGTGGAACCGACAATCATTTATTTATGGTGGATTTGCGTCCTAAGAATATTAATGGTAAGGATATGGCGAGTTTGTTGGATCATGTTCAGATTACCGTCAATAAGAATCTAATTCCTTTTGATACCGAAGCACCGACGATTACCAGTGGTGTGCGTATCGGAACACCGGCGGTGACCACCCGCGGTATGAAGGAAAAGGAAATGATTCGCATTGCGGATTTAATGGATCGTGCTGTTTTGCATCGCGCCGATACCGTCGCGTTAGAGGCTGTTCGCAAGGACGTTGAAAAGTTGGCTCACGAATTTCCGATTTATAACTAAAGAAAATTATGCGTTGTCCATCCTGTCAATATAAAGATACCAATGTCGTCGATTCGCGAATGAATAGCGATGGAACTTCTATTCGTCGTCGTCGTAAGTGTCCTAAATGCGAGGAGCGTTTTACCACTTATGAGTATATTGAACAGGTTCCTTTGATGGTGGTTAAAAGAGACGGGCGCCGCCAGCCTTTTGATCGGGCGAGGATTGTTAATGGGATTATTAAGGCCTGTGAAAAGAGGCCTATCAGTATCGATCAGATTGAAGTTCAGGTAGACGATATTGAACGGCTTATTCGTAAGAAGTATGATCGGGAAGTTGAGTCTAAGGATATCGGGCAGATGGTGATGGATCATCTTTCTGTCATTGATGAAGTCGCCTATGTTCGTTTCGCGTCGGTGTACCGTCAGTTTCGTGATGTCAATCAGTTCATGGCGGAGTTACAAACCATTTTAGGAAAAAATAAAAAGAAGAAGGGCAAATGATACAAGTCGAACTTACCCGTATTATTATTGATGATAAACGTCAGGACCAGGTCATTGTTCTTAAAGAAAAAGAGGGTGATCGTCAGATTCCGATCGTCATTGGCGTGATGGAAGCCTCCAGTATTAAGATGAAGGTGACGGGGCTGGAAGTCCCTCGTCCGATGACGCATGATCTGTTGGCGGAAGTGATTGCTCAATTGGGCGGCAAGATTGAGCGCGTCCTTATCGATAAAATTGTACACAACACCTATTACGCCAAGTTGGAAATTAAAACTAAGTCGGGGGAGTTAAAATTAATCGACGCTCGTCCTTCTGACAGTATCGCGATGGCGGTACGTTTTAAAGCGCCCATTTTTGTAGCTGAAGAAGTATTGGTCAAAGCTGCTATGAATCCACAATGAGTCTTTCATTACAACATCCATACCTTAAAATCATTCTTAACTTAAGCCTTCGACGAAAAACATCTGTGTATCTAGTCGGAGGTTTTTTACGTGACCAATATCTTAACCGCAGCGGCGCTGATTTTGATTTTGCCGTCTCCAAGAATGCGGTTGCCTTAGCGCGTGCTTTTAGCCAAACGATCAAAGGATCCTTTGTTCTTCTCGATGAGGAGCATCCTTGTGGGCGTGTCATTAAAAAGGAAAAGGGCCAGATTTTAACCTTTGATTTTTCAGATTTTCGCGCAGCCAGTTTGGATAAAGACTTGCAGTTGAGGGATTTTACCATCAATGCCCTGTGTCTTAAGATCAACGATGTTTTTTGCGAAGACGCTTTGACAAAGAAATTGATAGATCGTCAGGGTGGTCTGAAGGATTTGAAATCTAAGACGGTGCGGATGGTGGCGGATCGGGCCTTTGTGGATGACCCGCTGCGTCTGATGCGCGCCTTTAGCCTCTTTGCCCAGCTAGGTTTTAAGATTGAAGCTAAGACGATGACGCAGATCAAGAAGGATGTTGCTTTGATCAACAAGGTCTCGATGGAGCGTATTCGAGAAGAGTTCTTTAAGGTACTAGCCTCTGGCAGAACATTTGAGACGCTCAATCTGATGCATAAGGCAGGCCTTTTACAAAAGGTGATTCCTCAATTAAGTGTGATGGAAGGTGTTCATCAGGGGGGGTATCATCATTTGGATGTCTGGAAGCATACGCTTGAGGTCGTGAATCAATTTGAGAAATTAACAGATTCATTTTGTAGAGACGCCATTAATGGCGTCTCTACGGATCAATTTATTTGTGATTATCTTCAGGAAGACATCGCCGGTGGACATAAGCGTTATGCGCTTATCAAGTTTGCCTGCCTGTTGCATGATATCGGAAAGCCTGAGACGAAGAAACAGGAAGCAGATCGCATGACCTTTCATGGCCATGAGCATGTGGGGGCTCATATTACGCGTCTGATTGCCAAACAATTAAAACTCTCCGTCAAGGAACGTCATTTTCTAGAAGATGCGGTGATCTGGCATCTGCGTCCGGGATATTTGTCGAATTTCAAGAAGCCCTCCGAGCGGATGATTTTTCGATACCTGCGCGACACCCAGGAGGAGGCTTTAAGTATTCTTCTTTTAGCCATCGCTGATCAACGGTCCACTTGCGGGCCTCTGACGGATAAACCTAAGAGCGATCATCATTTTAAAATATGTCAGATGGTCATTTCAAGGTTCATAGAATCTAAGAATCAAAAACCCGTGCTGCGTTTAATCACCGGCAACGATCTGATTAAGAAGCTGAAACTCAAACCATCTTCCTTGTTCGCTGAGATTTTAACCAAGGTTGCCGAAGCCCAAGCCTTGGGGCAGGTTTCCGATAAAAATGAAGCCTTGGCATTAGCCAAGAAGATTGCGAAAATTTAAGATTTGACTATAATTCACTCATCCTTTCCCCAAGGATAAAGCAATCCAATTCAACCAAACCGTAGCTGTCATTTTCCCCTGATGATAGCGGTACACCTTTAGGAGGGGATCATGAATTTACAAAAGATGAGTAGCCAGAAATCAGTTTTTGAAACAGTCAAGCATGTCAATCAAGAAGGATATGAGTTTTGGTCTGCGCGCGACTTTCATGATGTTGAAAAGCATTTTCTCCAAGTGGAGAAAATGGTCAAGATTGGGTCACAGGTAGAACGATTCAGTAAAGGTTTTCAAATATAAGGTTGGTCAAAAGGTTCGTCAGACGATTCGAGAGTTAGGTGGTATCATGCCGGAGAATTTACCTGGCGCAACAAGTATTCAACTTGTGAAGAAGCAGAAACAGCTCCAGCACAAGACAAAGGTTAAGCTCATTTAATGCGTCTATACAAACTCAATGACACCGTTTTAAATCTCAAAGGTAACGCCCAGAAGTTGCTGGGGGGGCTGACTTCCAATAGCCTCGATAAGCCTTTGAATGCCTTCTTGAATTTGCATGGTCGTATCATATCCACCTTTCGTCAGCAGATGATCTCTGACGACGAGGTCATCCTGATTGTTCCTGCTTTAGCGGTGCAAAGTCTTCTGGCCCACCTAGACCGTTACGCAAAATTAAATGGCACCAAGATTCAGATGAGTCCTCTGAAAGCGTACCTGGATTTAGAGACGGGACAACTTCAGCTGAAGGAAGAGGATCTGCCGCAGGCGATCAGCGAGGAAGAGTTTACCCGTTATCGCTTAGACCAGTATCTGCCTGTGATGGG
>JADFYF010000022.1 GCA_015233165.1 Candidatus Omnitrophota bacterium | reverse complement strand
AGGTTGACCCATAGGTCTTTTTCAGGGACGGTTAATGAAGCGAGGAAATATTTGATGAGTTTGGCGGATTCTTGTTTAATCTCTTCTGTCGTTCCCGAATGTTTTCCCCTCGTACCAGGGACTTCCGTTGGTCGTTGTCGGGAACCTAGAAGTTTAGCCATCCCTGGATCCCCGACAACAGCGTTCGGGCCTGCCTGCCGGACAGGCAGGGATGACATAGAGTCAGAATCACCCTTATCCAAAATAAACTCAAACCGAAACGGATTATCCGGACGGACCTTAATCCCTTTTAAAATAGGCGGATTAAATTCCGGGCTTAAATGAACCATCGCACCAGGTTTAGGCAAAATAAAATTCTCTGCATAAACGGTAGGTATGACTCCAAAGCTATTAAGGATAAAGGCAACAAGAACAGAGACATGGAGAAATGGGGTTCGTTTCATATCTATATAAAATATGACATATATAGAGATGAAATCAAGGGGCAAGAGGTGTATTTAAGGAAACGCTTCCTAATTGGTATTTTTATCGAACCTTAGAAATACTATTATATAAATTGTACTTTTAATCTCTTACCCAACGCATTAGCTGCTTTTTCTAACGTTAATAACGTAACCGAAACATTCTGGGGATCTAACAGTCTATCCAGCTGAGTTCTGCTTTTCATATGCATTCTTTCCGTCATGGATTTCTTTGTAAAATTCTTTTCCTTCATGATCTGTTGAATCTGATAAGCTAAAACTCTTTTAATAGCTCCTGCCTGAGCTTCCTCCAAAATACCTTCTTCCTTTAAAAAATCATCAAATTGACTTCCTACATGTTTATTCTTCATTTTAATTCCCCTCTCTTAAATTTCTCATTCTTCGCCTTGCTAAATCCACGCTTCCCTTATTTTAAAATCTTAGGCAGGTAGGCTATTAAATCTTCCAGTTGAACAAAGTCCTTGGTCATCTGTTCCTGGCTCATACTTGCGGAAGCAAATCTGGCTAGGTCGCAGCGTTCCCAAAGATCCTTGATCGTTTGTAGCTTAGAGGGGTCGATGGCACGTTTCTTTAGATACTCTTCTATCATGGGAACATTTAAACTGGCTAGAGGAAGATGCATCTTGTCGGCTAAATAATTATTCAACGTCTTATAGACCTCTCCATAAAATTCTTTGGCGTTATTATGCGGCAAGGAAGCTTTGGCATTCTTAAGAAGCTCCTTCGCCTTAGCATCAGCCCTCCAATTTCTTGAAAAAGCTTCGTCTTTCTTCAGACGATCTTGAAACTCATTCCAAAAATAAAAGCCCAACCAGACAACAGCCGCTATCACAACAAAAAGCCAGAACCATAAATTCTTAACGATCAGCAGAATCTTACTTAAAATACTTTGAGCTAAACCCTTAAGCCCATCATACTTCAATACAAAAGGTTTATCCGACGACGTCTTGGTCTTATCCACAAACCCATACGCCTTAAACTCCTCCCCTGTTGCCAACGCAGAAACCTTAATCGGAAAAGGCCCTTGGGTGACGGTCTTATATTTCTTCTCCAGAGGATCAAAATAACTAAAACTGATCGCTGGAACTTCTGTGATATCCTTGGTCGTCGGAATAATGACCTGCTCAATCGTCTTGGATTTATCCTCATCTTTAATCTGAGGATCGTAGGTCTTAAAACGACTGTCATTAAACACCGGTGGCACCAAACCTTTCAAACGCCCCTGCCCCGTGATCGTCATGCGCAAGGTCAAGGGGTCTCCCACCTTGACTTCCGATGGTCCGACGCTGACTTTAAAATCATACTGCCCCACCGCTCCGTTAAATCCATCCGGCTTACCTTCAGGCAAAGGAAGAACATTCAAAACAACCGCCGGCGCATGCAGCGTCAAAGGTCTTGTTTGGTTATTAGAAAACAAATCTCCGAAGATATCATTACTCTGTCGGACGCGGTACACCAACTCTCCTTCAGCAACAAAGGGCCCCACATTCACCTTGCCCGTTCGCGTGGGATAAAGGTTGGTATCGAATTTCAGAAGATCATAGTTAACGCCATTGACCGTCTCCTTAGCTTTCTGCATATTGGCCGTCGCATCGGCGACAAAACCATCCGGGCTCAAAGATGGAACAGAGGCCAGCTGAAGAGACAAACCTTTTACAAAAACCTTCATCACTAATGGAACCTTCTCCCCCTCGTAGACTTCGGTAGATTGTGTAAACGCCTTCATAAAAACTTTATCACTAATGCTTTGATCCGACGACGCTGTGCCATCAGAATCTGAAGACGAAGAATCCGCCGGTTTATCAACAACGTCAATATCAATGGGAGTTGTTTTATACGTCTGCCCGTCTAAGATCACGGAAACGGAAGGAATCTGATAATGCCCCACCTTGGAAGGAAAAAGATCATAGATAAATGCATGCTCATTAGAAGTGACGCCATTAATCATCGTAAACTTAGTCGACGGTCCTACATAGCGGGCATCAAAGCCATCGATTAATGGTAAGGCAATCGTCGTCACATCCCCCTTAGCCCCACGCACACTTAAGGTCAACTCCACCATATCGGAAAGACCCACCTTATTGGCATTAACGGTGGCTTCAAAGCTGACGTCTTCGGCGAAAGAAGTCAGAGGGGATACGGCCATCCACAAACAAAAACACAAATTTAAAAGACTACCAATCACGATCCACATGACGTTCTCCTTTATGACGATCGACAAAATTCAAAATTCCCTTCGGAGCATCTTCGCGTTCATACGTCTCTAGAAGCTCCTTAGCTTGTTTCTGTTCTAAACTCTGCATCTGCTCGGCAGCGGCCTGATTCTGCTTTGGATCAGTCTTCTTCTGATCCTTTGTTTCTTGAGAGGCCTGTTGCTGATCCTGCTTCTTTTTATCCTCGTCCTGCTTTTGCTCTTGTGGCTGATTCTGTTGACCAGATTCTTGTTCTTCCTTTTTATTTTGCTGATCAGAACCACCTTGCGGTTGATTCTGCTGTTCTTTATTCTTCTGATCCTGCCTGTTTTGTTGATTTTGTTTATCTTGATTGTCTTTATTGTTTTGATTCTGTTGTTGATCCTTTTTCGACTGATCCTTATCCTTCTTCGACGACTCGTTCTTCTGATCTTGCTTTTGATCTTGCTTCTGCTGTTGATCCTTTTTTTTCTCCTTCAAACGTTCCAATTCCTTCTCAACCACCTTACGATTATAATCCGCATCCTGATCCTTAGAATTTAAACTTAACGCCTTCGTATATTCCTCCGTCGACTTTTGCAAGGAGGTGATGGCCTCGTCGATCTTCTGATCTTCCAAAGATAATCCCTTTTTATACTGAGCATTGCCTAAATTATAAGCAGCTTTCTGTGAGAGTCTCTTATTCTTATCCGACTCTGCTTTCTTCAAATGCTCGATCGCCTGATCATAGTTGCCTTTCTTATAGAAGGCTGCTCCCAGATCATACTGCACAATATCCGCATTCTGAGTATGCTCGAGAGCGTTGAGATACAAGTCAATCGCGGAGTCCCACTGCTTTTTCTTAAACAGTTCATTGGCCTCCCGGACTTGTTGTTGCTGAGAGGCAAAGGAGCAGGGCATCAACCCCATCAAGATAAGCGATATCAATAAAACTTTTAATCTCATATACTCAATCCCAATAAGATCAGACCTAATAAAACAAACCACTGATACTGCTCATAATACTTTTTCTGTTCTTTCTCCTCGAGGGTGCGTTTAGCCCACTTGGAGAGTTCATGACTATATAAATAGTCCAAACCAAATTCCGCGCCGCTGGAACGAACATAGGCGCCGCCTGTTTCATAGGCGATTTGCTGCAAGAGTTCTTCATTCAAATGAGATTTAACAAAATTGCCCTGTTCGTCTTTCAGGAAACCCATGCTACCGTCCTGCTGGGGCACCTGAATCAAATCCCCTTCCTTGGTGCCAATACCTATGGTAAAAATGCGAACTCCTTTATCCTTCGCTTCCTTAGCCGCATCCAAAGCGCTGCCCTGTTCTTCTTCCCCGTCGGTCAGAATCACCAATGCTTTATATTTTAACTGCTCATTCCCAAACGTTTTCAAAGCCTCTTTAATCGTCTTGGCAATATTGGTGCCCCCCGCCGGGATACTGTCGATACTCAAATCATCCAGGCTCATCCCAAATCCGCCGTAATCCACCGTCAAAGGACACATGACAAAGGCCTCACCGGCAAAGGCCATCAATCCGATTCTATCCCCCTTCACCTTTTTTAATAAATCTTTAATCGCCAACTTGCTCCGTTCCAAACGGCTGGGTTTGACGTCCTGCGTCATCATACTTTTAGAAACGTCGACGGCCAGAATAATATCCAATCCCTGCTGCTTGACCTTCTCAATCACATAGCCCCACTGGGGACGAGCTAAGGCAAAAATCAGACAACAATAACACGCCAAAAGAGCATAGTTCTTTCTCTTGTATCGACGGAGTGAAAACTCCTTCGCCACCTGATCCAAAAGCCCCTGATCAATAAAACGCGCCATCTTCTTTTGCCGACGGTGCAAAAAGACTTTCAGCAAAAGCCACAAGAACGGCAGAAGCCATAACCAATTTAAGAGGACAGGATTTGCAAATTTCATAGATTTTTCTCATTGTCATCCCCGAATGCTTCTGTCGGGGATCCAGGCCTGCCGGTAGGCAGGGTTGGCTAAACCTCTAGGTTCCCGACAAAAACATTCGGGAACGACATTCTTAAAATTACGGCAATTTCAACAACAACGTATTGGCTAATAAAATATCCACCGCCACCAACCCTAACGCCGCCAAGACCAAGATCCAAAACAACTCCTGATACTGACGATAGCCCTTTGTTTCAATCTTTGTTTTCTCTAACGCGTCGATATTCTGATAAATCTGACGTAACGCTTCCGTATCGGTGGCCCTGAAATACCTTGCCCCTGTCAGCTGGGCAATCTTTTGGAGGGGTTCTTCCTGCAAATCCACCTGAACATTCTGATAAACGGTCTGACCAAACATCTGAACCGGCATCGGAGCCAATCCCTTGGTTCCGGCGCCAATCGTATACACCTTCACCCCCATGGTCCGGGCCATCTCTGCCGCCGTCATCGGATCAATACGTCCCGCATTATTACTTCCATCCGTCAAGAGAATGATAATTCTAGATTTTGCTTTACTGTCCTTTAAACGCAACAAACTCGAGGAGATCCCTGAACCAATCGCTGTCCCATCTTCAATCACTCCCAGACGCACCCGACTCAAATTGGCCTTAAGCCAATTGTAATCATTGGTCAGAGGACAAACGGTATACGCTCTGGACCCAAAGATAACAACTCCGATCCTGTCACTGACCCTTTTATCCACAAATTCCTTCACCACCGATTTAATAATATCCAGGCGATTCTTCCGTTGTCCATTGATCATAAAATCTTCCGCCGACATACTGCCCGAAACATCTAACGCCAGAACAATATCAATCCCCTCGCTGGTAACCAACGTTTCATCTAAAAATTTACGAGGGCCCGACAAAGCAACAATCAACAACACTAAAGCTATCCATCTCAAATAAACAGGCAGACGATAAAACCTGGCCTTCCACCCCTTAGGAGCTCCCTGAGCCAAGGTCGCTGAGGGAATTTGAAACGATGCGTCCTTCTTACGGCTGCACCAGAAATAAAAGGCGAGCGCAAGCAAAGGAAGCAGCAATAAAAAATAAGGACTTTTAATTTCCATGAGTTTGGTCGATCAATAATTTTACTAAATCAAAACTCCGCTGAGCTTCAGAAGCGCTTGGCTGATGCTTGGCAAATTTCACCATGTCACACATATTTAAAAATTCCTTTAATATCTGCTGCTGGGCATCATTCAACACAGGCGAACGTCTTAGCGAATCCAGAAACTCCTCCGTCGTCATTTCAGGAGCTTTCAAAGAGAATCTCTCTTCTAAATAATGACGAATAATATCGGATAGCTCGACGTAATAGGGTTTCAGATACGCTCGTTCCATCCAATTCTTCAGTCTAAGATTCTCCAGACGAGCATAGGCCCTTTCCCAGGGAAACAAAGGAACGATTTCAATCTTCTTTTCCACCTTCGGTCTCTTGAAGAACCAAATAACCAGCCACGTCAACAGCGCCAGGACGACAACAGCGGCCAGAACAATCCAAAGCCACATCCATTGGCTGGGAATATCGATGGGCGATTTGATGTCTTTGATGTCTGAGTTCATAATTTAATACCTTTTTCCTCCCCCTTTATGGGGGAGGCTAGGTGGGGGTATAAACAAAATGACTCTGTCAGCAATTCCCCTCCCCTAACCCCTCCCACAAGGGGAGGGGAATCTGTTCTATATTCTCCGTCGTCGCCCCGCAAAGAAGGCCACTAACTGCGCCACATACGGCTCATTGGTGGTTATATCAATATGATCCACTCCCGTATTTCCAAAAAGTCGATCGCGTTCGACCAGACGTTCCATAGCCTTATGCTCATACCAACTTCTAACTGATGCATTGGAAGTATCCAGCCAATTCAACTCCCCCGTCTCAGCATCCTTAACCTGAATGACCCCGCACTTTGGCAAAGAACTTTCTCTGGGATCATTAAGCGTGATGGCAACTAAATCATGGTATTTATTAGCCAGGTTTAACGTCTTACGTAAATCGGTTTGATAAAAATCAGAAATCAAAAACCCTACACAACGTCGACGAGCAACACGAATCAAATATTCTAAGGCCGCTGGAATATTCGTCGTCTTCCCCTTGGGTTCAAAGTAAAGCACTTCCCGAATCACACGAAGCACATGACTCTTACCTTTACGCGGAGCGATAAATAACTCGACCTGATCCGTAAAAATTAAAAGCCCCACCTTATCATTATTACCAATAGCGGCAAAGGCCAGAACGGCGGCTAATTCAGCTGCTAATTGATTCTTAAGAATTCCTGTGGATGCAAAACGATTGGAGGCGGAAGCATCGACGAGAATCATCACACTCAACTCCCGTTCTTCCACATGCTGTTTGACGTGCGTCTTTCCGGTGCGGGCGGTGACGTTCCAGTCAATGGTGCGAATATCATCGCCCATCTGATATTCACGCACCTGATCAAATTCCATCCCCCGACCTTTAAACGCACTGTGATACGCTCCGGCAAAAAAATCATTCACCAGACGTGAGGTCGTTATCTCGATGCGACGGACTTTATCTAAAACGTCTTTTGGAATCATAGGCTATTTCCCTCCCCCCCTGCCTGCCGGCAGGCAGGCTTGATGGGGGAGGTTAGGTGGGGGTGCAAAAAGAAGAAATTCTATCAATTTCCCCTCCCCTAGCCCCTCCCACAAGGGGAGGGGAATCCCCCTATGGAACTTCTACTTCTTCAAATATACGCTTAATCAAATCTTCCGACGACTTACCTTCCGCTTCAGCTTCATAACTGACGATCAAACGATGACGTAACACGTCCACACCAATGGTTTTTACATCCTGAGGACTAACAAAGCCACGTCCCTGAATAAAAGCATGCGCCTTACTGGCAATGGCTAAGAAAATAGTAGCCCGGGGACTCGCCGGATATTGGATTAAAGATTTTAATTCTTTTAATTTATACAACTCTGGTTTACGAGTTGCCTCAACAATATCGACGATATACTGTTCAATCTTCTCATCCATATACACTTCATCGACAACACCACGTAAACGAAGAATATCCTGGGGGGTCAAAACCGCCTGAACATCTGTATGACTTTGCGTCTGTCCCATGCGGCGAAGAATCTTTAGCTCCTCCTCCTTCGTCGGATAGGTGACCTTGACCTTCAGCATAAAACGATCCACCTGAGCTTCAGGCAATGGATAGGTTCCTTCCTGCTCAATAGGATTTTGCGTTGCTAAGACCAGAAAAGGGTCATCCAACTTCATGGTTTGCTCGCCGATGGTGACCTGTCTTTCCTGCATGGCCTCCAGAAGAGCACTTTGAACCTTTGCCGGGGCTCGATTGATCTCGTCCGCTAAAATGATATTGGCAAAAATAGGCCCCTTCTTAATATTAAAATTATTAGTCCGTTGATCATAGATGAGCGTTCCGATCAAATCGGCCGGAAGCATGTCAGGCGTAAACTGAATCCGCTGAAACTTAGCCTGAATCGTTTGAGCTAAGGTTCTGACCGCCGTTGTTTTGGCTAACCCCGGAACACCTTCTAACAAGATATGACCGTTACCGAGAATTCCGATTAACAATCTGTCAATCATCCCCGCTTGCCCGATCAACACCTTACTCATTTGCAGACGGACAGCTTCAAGAATAGCCGCTTCTTTTTTGACCTTCTCATTGATGAGGCCTACGCCTTGACTTGTCATATTGCCCCCTAAGTTTTGAACCTGCGTATATTATTGAAGAGTTGTATTTATGATTTTGTTGCAGATGAATTTAAAACATTGATTCAAGAATTCTCATGAACCTTTAAAAGAGCTCCAAAGGCTCATGAGAACTTAAAACCGTCTTAATTATTAACCTTAGGTGCTCCCGTATCAGCAGACACAGAATGTTCAACATTCTTAGAAACGACTTTATGCGTCTTTCGATGAGTCTTATTCCCAGCCCTTTTATGATGTTTATGTTCTTTCTTAGGTTTAATCGTTCCGCTATGTTTATGCACCGGGTGACTTGGAACTCCAGCATCTTGAGCAAAACTCAAGGTGACTAAACTTAAAGAAACAACCCCACAAATAACTAAACTCAAAAACACTTGTTTTTTCATCAGCCTGCCCTTTCTTTGTACGTTAGTTTCAAAATTTTGAATTATTTTAATCCAAGATTTCTTTAAAGCAAATAGATTAGATGTTTTTACCCCGTACTTTTCATTCCTGACGCAATTCCGTTGACGGTTAACAGTAAAATCTCATCAATCGCTGCTCGTTTATCATCAGAAGCTTCCGGAGAAAGATTCTTTTTCTCTCTTAAGAATCTTAATTGCAAATAATTTAATGGATCAACAAAGGGATTACGCAAACGGATCGATTCCTTAAGAATCTTATGATAATCCAAAAGCTCTTGTTGTTCACTAATCATCAGCACCGCCTGTGTCGCCCTGTCATGTTCTTGGACCATGGCATTATGAATCGTTACCCTAAGAGCTTCATCCTCGACAATATCGGAATACAATTCGGCAATATACAAGTCCGTCTTAGCCAAAGAAACCTGCACATTATGAATCAACGAATTAAAAAACGGCCATTGACGGTACATTTCTCTTAAATCTTCTATCCCAGAAGGATTCTCAAGAATATATTTCTCGAGGGCATGGCCAATCCCATACCAGGCGGACAGGATATAACGCGATTGCAACCAGCTAAATACCCAAGGGATAGCGCGGAGTTGATCAAAGGTCTGCTTGTCACTACGAACGGAAGGTCGCGATCCAATTTTAGAAATCTTCAAGACGTTGATCGGTGTTGCCTGATGATAAAATTGCAAGAAACCTGGTGTTTCAAAAACAAGTTTGCGGTAGAACACAAAGGAGGCTTCAGAAATCTCCTGGAGACGATGCTCCCAGCTCTTAATCTTAGCATTATTCTTAACCTGACGTCCCGTCACTAAATTGGACCAGACAACGGCAGATATCATTTGTTCGATATTACGTTTAGCAACAAAGGGGTGAGCGTATTTCTGAGAAACAACTTCCCCTTGTTCGGTAATCTTAATGCGTCCGCCAGCCGCTGAATACGGTTGTCCTAAGATCGCCCGATGGGATTCGCCACCTCCACGATCCACCGTTCCTCCCTTACCATGAAAAAATTTCAGCTCAATACCATACTTCTCAGCCACCTTGAAAAGTTTCTTTTGAGCCTGATAAAGATTCCAATTAGCCGCTAAATAACCACCGTCCTTACTGCTATCCGAATAACCCAACATAATTTCCTGAATATCACCCTGCGCTTTTAAATAGGAACGGTAAATAGGAATCAAGAAAAGCTCTTCCATAATTTCATGAGATCTTTGCAGAGTATCAATCGTTTCAAATAACGGAACAAAATTAATGCGCGCCAGCTTAACTCTCTTATGCGCCACATGGATAAGCCCCTGAGCAACACCTAAATAAAATAACGCTAAAATATCCGTCGCTGATTCTGTCATACTAAGAATATAATTCTCAAGAATATTGGAATCAAACTTATCCTTAAGCTGACTAAATATTTTGAATTGCCCTAATACGTCCTTGCTCTCCGCGCTATGAGCGACCAGCGGACGCCGTTTAGTCTTAACAATTTCAGCTAATAAAACATCCTTCTGATAGCTGTCTTCTCCTAAAACATCTTCAATGGTTTTGCGGATCTTCTGACTGTGATCTCTGAAATCTAATTTCGCCAAATGAAAACCAAAGACCTTAGCCTGAGTAATGAGACGATCCAAATCTCCATGAGCAGCCAAAGCCCCTTTATTCTTTTCTAAACTCTCCTGCACTAGACGAAGATCTTCAATAAAAGCGTCCGCATTCTCGTAACGCCCCGTCTTACCTGAAAGCACCAGTTCCAGCTTACGATAAATAAATGAAAACTTCATGCGATAAACTTCCTGAGGATCGTACTTGATCAATTCTTTGGCAAAGTCAGATAACAGCGTTTTATCTTTCTCCAGAGAGTCTAAGAACTTCTTAGAAACATTCACGTAAGCATCGGACTGACTAAACCATCTTAAAAAGTCCTCAATTGTTTCTAAATAGAAATTAATAATCAATTTTCTCTGTTTAATGGCTGTGGTCTGTGTCACCGCCGGCGTGACATTGGGATTTCCGTCCCGATCAGAACCAACCCATGAGCCGAAATGAATGAAAGGTTTAATATCATCCACACCCAGCTCTCGTTCAATCTTCTGTTGAATATTGGCCACCAGCTCAATAATGGTGCGGTCAAAATAAAAAAGAGTATGATCGACTTCATTGAGGACCTCTATTTTACGACGACGAATCTCAGCCGTCTGCCAGAGAATCTCCAGAGACTCACGAATTTGTGCGGTAATTTTGTCATATTCCGGAATCGTTAAATTCATACGATCAATCTGAATCAACTGATTACAGATGAAAAACAAGTGATCCAGAACTGTGCGGCGCTTTACTTCCGTCGGATGAGCGGTCAAGACAGGCTCAATGGAACATTGGGAAAGAAAATCAGCGATCTCTTTCTTAGAAAACCCTTCCACCTGCAAATCTGCAAAGAGTTTACGCAGGGACATATCCTGCAAGACATTGAGATCCTGATCATAATAACGTAGACGACGAATACGCTGAACTTCTTCAGCGATATTTAAAAGCTGAAAATATATCGTAAAGGCGCGCGTCACATAGTGCGCCTGTTCATAACTTAAAGAGTCAATCAGTTTCTTTTGGGATTCAACCAGTAAGGGATTTTGATTCTGACGAATTTCTTTGGCAAGAGTCCGAATTTCTTCAATCTTCAAAAGCAGCTCTTCCCCCTGCTGTTGACGAATAACATCCGCCAACATGGTGGTCAGGAATTTAATATCCCCCCTCAATTTCTCCTGGGATGAACCTTCTGAAGACAGATAATCGGAAAACATTATTATTGAGCCATCAATGCTCGATAACCTTTAGCCTTAACTAGATTAGCAGAAGCGTCAACTTTATCTTCTAGTGTCTTCTTAAAAGCAACTAACTTCTGAGTTAGAACTTTGTCAGACGTCGCGATAATTTGCGCCGCTAAAATTCCGGCATTCTTAGCCCCATTGGTTGCCATCGTCGCAACAGGTACCCCTTCGGGCATTTGCACGATGGACAATAAGGAATCCAACCCTTCAATAGAATTTGAAGATCTAATCGGCACTCCAATCACAGGTAGGACTGTTAAAGCAGCGACAACGCCCGGTAAATGAGCGGCTCCACCAGCGCCGGCAATAATAACCTTCAATCCTCGACTTACCGCCTTTTGAGCATAATCGAAGGTGCGTTGAGGGGCTCGGTGAGCAGAAATTACTGAGACTTCACAAGGGATTCCTAATTCTTCTAAGAAAACAGCAGCAGATCCCATAATTTTCAAATCTGATTGGCTCCCCATAATGATGCCCACTAATGGTTTTTTCATAGTCAAATCCTCTCCTTAAAACAACCCATTTAAAAAAGACTTCAACTTATTCGAGAATAATATCAATACGCTGCAATTTCCCCTGACGGATATCATCGACAACAGGACCTGTTATCGTTGCCCCTGTTAACTCTACCTTACGACGATTATCAGGATAACTTAATATAATCTTGGATGCGACAGCCGCCCTAAGCCCAAAGGTATCCCGACGCATCGGATTATGATAGACGACCAGGGTTTTAGCTAGGAATTTAAACGCATAGGCATTCGCTGGTAAATCACCCTTTTCCTTATCTGTAAACAACCAACTAGGCAGCAATGGAGCGAAGGTCAACGTTAATTGACCGTTCTTCATGGTAAAAGGTTTAAGACCAAGGTTCATCAATAACCAGATATGCAAGAACTCCGCCGTACTCCCTGATAAACGAGCAACAAACCCCTGACCATGAAGATTCTTATCCTCATGTGCGGAGCTGACAATAAATGAAGAATTCTCTAAAACACTGCGTCCATAACGGGCAGGATCCTGAAAAGGAACCAACGCCGTTTTAATCTCTTCATAAAATTCACGAGTTAATCCCCGACGAAGAAGTTCTAACAAATACTTATACTCCATATGAAGCCAAACCGATTCATTCTCAAGCCAGCCGGCAGGAAATACGCGAGTACGACCGATCTCTTCGGTTTCTTTAGAAAGATCCGTATTGACCTTATACATCCCTAGCTTCTTGTCATACAAAGAACTCTTTTTAACCGCACGGAACAACTCCAATGCCTGACGATTATCAGCGACTCGAAGCGCATGAACAAATCCTTCTAAAAACAAAGGCAAATCATGTCTTTGAAATTTCAAAGGCTTCACATGATGCTGACCATGATGCGACTTATCAAGAATCTCGTGTTCGGTGACTTCATGATAAAAATACGACGCAAAGAGTCCATTGTCATGACGAGCCTTAGCCACACCGGCATCTACCCTGGCAATAGCCGCATCACAGAATTTCTTAATCTCACCAAGGGTGACCACCTTCTGACTTCCTGCAATCCCATAACGGATACTTTGACGATACAGCTCTTTTAAATCATTAGATTTCTGCCAATACTTAAGGCTATCTTTCTCATTCGTCAACAAATGTGTTAACCCACTTAAGAAATCCGCCAACTCATCAAAGATTTCCATCTTATCCGAATCCGGATGATTCAACTGCTCGAGGCTGTGTTTAACAAACAACGCCCATCGCTTTAATTCAAATGATTCAGAGATCGAAGACCCCAGCAGTCCCGGCAAACCATTAAGAGCGTCATACCAGTTAGGCTTATTGGCCTCCATCTCAATCCCAATACCCGAGGGATCCAAGGTTGCTGCCTTATTGGCCAGGATACAGACCATCTTAACAAGAAGATTTGTATGATAAACATCTCCTGCCCCTGCTTTAATACGCAGTTGATGTCCTTTTTCCTTAGCTTTGACTTCCTTGTCGTGCTCCGCCAGGGAATGATATTGTCTGACTCCGCTTTCGGTGAGCAAATATTTCTTAGAACGCGGAAGAACATAGCAATCACTTAAATGGAAGGTGAAATCTTTACGATCGACCAGGATTTCTTTGAGCTTCTCAGGATAAAGACCTAAATAACTCTCCAACAAATCTAAATTATACGTCCAGTGATCGCTCCAGAAACCTTCGCCAAAATCAGACTCTTCTTTCTTTTGACTAACTGAAAGCACTCTCGATAGAAAATCTTTAGGCGTCCCTTTAATTAAATTCTTTCGAATGACTAATTTCAATAAATCTCCAGGCATAAAACCTTTATGCAAAAGATCCTTAAGTGTTGAAACCTCCTCGACAATACCAAACTCTTTAATAATATCCTCAATGGCCTGGCCGTTCGTGACATTGAAACTCAACCCCTTAACAACCAAAGGATTGTACCCATCCGCCTGAGACAGATTCATAAAATTGACAATCGAACTATCGGCCACATCACTATTAAACCAAACATCATTACGACGATTCTGATTCACGTCACGATAGTTCCCATTTCCCTGAGAGAAAAAGGTCGGAGCTAAGGTAAAGAAATTATAATCCCTCTCCAGATCTCCATGTTTACGGCTATACACATTAAAGGACACGGCCCCTTTGGCTGTCGCTAAGGAAATAGGCAAGCCTCCTCGTAAGACATTGTCCAAAAACGTCTGACCACAATATTCATTAAAACTATCCACAGCCCCCTGCGTCAGGCAATAACCTTTAATCCCATCAATAACCGCTTTGTTCTGCGCCGCCTTCTCATCGACATACCCTTTACGCAGCGATTTCTTGACAACAGTATTAAGCTCCGCTAAATCATGGGCAAAACCTGCCATCGCCGTCCAGGATTCCTTCATCTTAGGCTTCAGAGAGAAACGGTTAAAACTCAACGCGCAAGGCGTCCGATTGGACGTCTGCTGAGGATTTGTAATTTCAAAGGACTTAGAAGACATAAAGGTTTCAGGAACCAGAAAATCGCTCGACTGGCCAAAAACACAAGCGGCCTCGACAATCACATCTAAGAGTTCATGAGAATCACTCTTAAACGCAAAATAGAAATTCCCCTCGGCAATCGGTGTCACCTGAGGAGTATCTGCCACTTCAACCTTAAATTGATAGAACGGAGCTTTCTTAGAAACATTACGAACAGCCGTCCAGGCTTCGACGGTGCGAGAAATATGTTTTCCAAGCCAATCCTTAAGTCCATAAGGATTAATCGCCGGCAAACCGTCGATACACTCTAACTGAACATCTTTCTTGGAAATATTCTCGATAGTCACACGTCGAATTAATGCTGCATACGGCTCCTGAGGCAAGGTAAAATAATTGACCGTTGTCTTAAGCCCCAGGGTCGTATTGATTTCTTCAATTGTCAGATCATGACCGGTTATAATCATTCTCTGATTAACTTTGTAAGGACTAACCAAGGTATTGGCAAAAGGTTCATAGAATTTCTGTTTATTACCGTCGATGATCTTTAAAAATGTGCGAAAACCCTGAATAGACGTCAATCGATAGGCGCGATTAGCGGGTTGAAATTCCAGAATAGCTTTATCTTTAGATTCAATACCAAAAGAACTAATTCCCTGTCCTCGATTGACATAAAAAGCCCACATCGGAACACCCCAAAGACCGGCAACTCCGGGAAAGAAATTAGAAAAAATCTTAGCGTGCTGATAATCTTCAATAATAAAAGAACCTTCTTGGCCCACATGATACTGCGAATTCATATCCCACCTTTCTCGTACGGACTTAAATAACTAGGTCAAATCCCTACTTTAAAATCATATCTCTTGATACCCCACCCGACTTAGATTGACGAAATAAATTGTAATAACCAGATAATTTAGCCCACATAATGATTCCACTAAATTGATCATCGCCTTCATTCATACGAATACGTTTCAGCTCATATAAATCATGATTAAACTTATCCTTACCACGATTCGTCGTTCCCGCGGCTTTATATCCAGCCTTTTTAACAATTTCTTTGTCTTCTAAACTAAAACCTCCCGTGGGATAAACAAAATAATCAATCGAATGACCTAAATTTCTTTCAAGAATCTTCTTACTTCCTTCAATTTCATCCCTGGCTTTTTCCAAAGAAACTTTAGGCAAGTAAACATGATGCCGCGTATGAGAACCTATTAAAAAATTATTCTGCTCCATCTCTTTCATTTGATCCCAGGTTAAAAAACCCGATGTCCCAACCTTATCAGAGACGACGAAAACCATCGCAGGGAGTTGATATTTCTTTAAGATAGGGAAAGCATTACTATAATTATCCTCATACCCGTCGTCGAAATGAATAACCACCGTATTACGAGAAAAGGCGTACCCTTTCTTTATCCCTTCGACCAAATCATCAAAACTGATAACCAAATAGCCGTGTCTTCTTAAAAAATCCATCTGAAATTCAAAAGACTTTGTACTGACCGTATTTAAAGCTAATACTTTATCGCTATACTCTCCCACATGATGATAGGTTAAAATAGGGACAACATAGCGATCTCGGATCCAAAACGTAAACCCTACCAATACAACACAAACAATAACGACAAAGCTTAATAAAAAACGACTGGATGGTTTCTTCATTACATTTTCGAAAGGCGCTCTTTGACTATGGCGCTCACCTGTTGATTATCCGCCTGTCCGGCCAATTTAACCAAAGCTTCCTTCATCACCTTTCCCATATCTTTAATCGATGTTGCTGCCGTCTCTTTAATAGCCGCATCAATCGCTGCTGCCATCATTTCGGGCGAGGCCTGCGCTGGTAGGTACTCCTGAAGAATCACGGCTTCCTTTTCTTCTTTTTCAGCCAAATCTAATCGTCCGCCGGCTGTAAATTGAGAAATAGAATCCTGCCGTTGCTTTATTTGTTTCTTAATAATAGAAACCACAGTTTCATCCGCAACCTTCTCTACACGCGTATCAATCTTTACATTCTTAATTTGAGAACGCAAAAGATTCACTACAGACGAACGAAGCGTATCGCGAGCCTTCATAGCGGTAACATAATCTTGTGAAATTTTCTCTTCCAATGTCATACAAACCCTCCCTTTAAATGCCCTCTATATTAACGATTTTCTGACGAGATTTCAATCCTTTTAGAATATCTATCATGGAAGACCTTACCCCATAATATTCTGCTAAAAACTTAATTAAAGCATCGTTGGCTTTACCTTCCACGGGCGGGGCTGTTAAATAAACCTTAATCAAATCACCCTCCTGTTTTAGAAGATTCTTCTTAGCTCCCGGGGTTACCTTAATAGATAATTTCATAATAAAAGGATTTTTCTTTAAGAAGAATGACAATAAAAAAGCGCATAACAGTTATATGCGCTTTTTTATAAAAATTAAAAGATTTTCACCTATTTCATTGCACCATTTTTACATCAACAGAAAAACTCTTATTAACCCCTTTAGGCTTTTGAAGTTCTCCACCATGGGTTAAAAAACCGTTATTACCATTTAATAAAGCCACCCGATCACGTTCTTTTTGAGCGGCAATCTTAGCAAAATACGCCTCTTGCTCTAAATAACGCATCCGGCTTTTCACTAATTTTATTTTATTTTGAAAAAGAGAAATCAAAGATCGTCCTTCATTTAATGTGGAGAAATCCGCCTGAAAAGCTCGTAACTGAACCTTCAAATCACCCAACTCCTTGGTAGTTTCTATATTCTTAGCTTTTAAAGCAGCAACTCTAGATTCTAAATCAGCTACATTCTGAACACCTTCAGCAGTTTTAAGACCATCTAAACTCTGAATGTCTTCCTTGAGTTTAGTATTTTCAGAATTTGCCTGAGCCAACATGACCTGGGTTTGAGCCAATAAACCTTTGGTTGTAGTAAGCTCAACCGTAACATCATTGAGTTCTTTGGTAACAGCCTCTAATTTACGAGTCGTTTCTTCTAACTGAATCTTAGTATCTTTGTATTGCTTAACATAAGAACGATAATTAGATGCTTGTGAAACCCCGGCATTCAAAACCAAATCCGTAGATTGATTTAACAACTGAGCATTGTCATTTTGTAATTTTAAAACATACCCAGTTAAACCTATCATCAGCACAGATAAAATTAAGCCGATAATACGTTTGTTTTTATAAAAAGGAAGTTCTCCTTCCAAATGATTTCTTTTAGAATCGGTTCTTTGTTCTTCTTGATTTAATACTGATTCTGCCACGTTAAACTCCTTTTTTAAATCCCGTAATTATTAAGAATACTGGCATTCATGGTTTGTCCTAATTGAACAGTTTTATCTTCAATCCAATCAAGAAATTCCTTATCCGTACTCTGCCCCTCTAGAAACTCTAAACCACACTGATAAGCATATTTAGACGTGTTAATCCTACGAAACCACATCACCTTACCTTTTTTATTTACAAAGGGAGGCTTTTCTTCTTCAAATTCTGAATCAACAGATAAAACACTATTGCTTAACGGTTTAAAACTATTGTCGATTTGTAAAAGGATACCTGATGAACTGATATTGAGTACTTGACCTTGTCCAGTGATATCTTCTCCCGGCATAGACCAAGTGACGTCCATTAGCTGTTTGATGCGCAAATGTCGTCTTTCCAAAATCTAATCCTCCTTTTTAAAATGTAGCTTAGTATAACTTTTGGGCCAAAAAATGACAAGAAGAATTATCTGGGGTGCGTGGGGTGCAGGGAACGAATCCATTGTTAACTCTATTAATCATGAACTCATTTAAACTTAAAATGAACAAAGATTCGTCCAAAATTCTTATCATCTTTTTCAATGCGATGATAGAGGGACTTGATGTGCTTCTGTTCTAGAAAACGAATCACACTTTTTTTTAATTGGCCGCTTCCCTTTCCGGGAATAATTTCAACCAATTCAATTCTTTTTGTAACAGCTTGGTCAATAATACGAGTTAACTCTGAATCTATCGATCTTCCATCATTAAATATATCATGTAAGTCTAATTTTAATTTAGCCATATGATTTAAACCCTTATCGGCATCACCATGAAAGGTATGCCATAATTATATAAACGTCTTTGAAGTGAAAAAACTGTATAGTTATGCAACCATCTCGTTAACAGGGTTTCTTTTTCGAATACAACCTGTCCTCCAAAAAAGACAACGCCTGGAAATCTTTGTAAAAGACTAGGACTTATTTTTTCAACCTCATCAATCACATCCGTACCTGTCAGGGTTAGACTTTCCGCAAAACAACCCTGTTCATTCATAAAACGCACATATCTCTCAATATCGGTATTCACCTTGAGGTGAAGATTCTTAACATCATCCCCGCCCTTATAATTTCCCGCATCAATAACACCGACCTGAATAAAAACAAAATTCTTAAACTCTTTACCAAAAAGACGAACAACATTAAACAGGGTGTGAAGCCCTAGTCCATTAAAACCGTTGACCACCAGAACAGCTGTTTTTGAATTAGGATCTAACTGTGGTTTAACAGCCGGTTGATCACCATCCTGAGTAGACACATAGGCGGCTTGCACTAAATTATTCAGACGTCTTAACTGCTTTGCCGTCTGTAAATAATGCCTCTTAATGACCACGGCCAAAGCAATGAGAGAACCTGTCACCACCATGGTTACCCAGCCACCCTCATGAAACTTTAAGATAACAACAGCAATCAAAATAAAGGTCGTTAATACTAAACTAACGCCATTAATAAGAAATCTTTTTAACCAATCTTTAACCTCAGCACGGACCGCCCACCAATGTTTCACCATGCCTAGTTGAGACAAAGAGAATGTAATAAACACATTGATACTATAAAGAACAACCAGATATTTAACTGAGGCGTTGGTAGCTACAATCGTCACCAAAGCCGCAATCCCCATCAAAAGAACTCCCTTTTGAGTGACCAAACGATCACTGAGGGCTGCAAACTTGGTCGGAAACCAGCGATCAATGGCCATATTCGCCAAAACTCTTGGACCTCCTAAGAATCCGCTTTGAGCGGCCACAAAAAGGATAAAGGCTTCAGACAAAAGACTTAGGTAAACAAAGGCATGACCACCCGCCCCCCACTGATTAGAAACCGTTTCAAATAAAACAGCGTTAAGCGTTTTACCAGGCTGAGCCCCTACATCATAAATTAAATATGCCAGCATCAGGCCTAAAACAGTAAAAGCCAAGGAGACGGACATGTACACCATGGTTCTTTTTCCGGTCTTAACTCTTGGCTCGCGTAAAATAGGTAAACCATTGCTGACAGCTTCAATCCCTGTAAAAGTCCCTGCCCCCAAGCTGTAGGCTCTTAAAATCAAAAAGAGCATTCCCCAAACACCCAATTGATGATACGTCTGATGAATTTCTGTTTGGGTCGTCGTGACAAGACTGGGGAAGTTATTAATATGCATATAAATCGCATAAACAATCATAATTAGGTGGGTAACAATAAACACTAAAAAAACAGGTACCAAAGGCATGATCGTTTCTTTAACGCCACGCATATTTAAAATCATTAACAACAAAAGGCTTCCCACGCAAAAGCTGAGTTTAAAACCCTGATACTCTACAGGAATAAAACTAAACAAAGCATCCGTACCGCTGGCTAAAGAAATGGCAATCGTTAAAAGGTAATCAATGAGAAGAGCACAACCAGACACCATACCCACATTAGGAGAGAGCAGTCGGCTAGCCACTAAGTACCCGCCACCGCCATTAGGGAAAAGCTCAATAATCTGACTATAACTAGCTGAAATAACAAAAACAGTTAACGCTGTTGCAATCGCCACAAAAATACTTAAATGGGTATGCCCCGCTCCTAAAGCTAAATAAGCTTCTTCAGGACCGTAACAGGAAGAGGAAAGACCGTCCGCGCCCAAACCAACCCAGGCAAAAAACGCAATCAAAGACATGTTGTGTGCTAGGTCCTGATCTTGAGGCCGTAACGCTTTACCTATAATGGCATCTTTGATTTTCTTAAACATAAGCGGTAAGTATACCAATATTTTCCAAAAACTGCCAGAAAAGTACAATTTTCTTAAAATGGGACAGTTTTAGATTTTCGCAGAGGATTGTGGTTTGTGGTGATGTTCCAATCTAGATAGGACAACGTAGACGCAGGGTACAACGAAGAGGGTAAAGAACGTTGAAACGATCACCCCTCCAATAACAGCAATGGACATCGGAATACGGACTTCTGCCCCTGGACCAATCGCCAAAGCCGGAGGAATAGCCGCTGCGATCGTTGCAAACGATGTCATTAAAATAGGACGTAACCGGATAGGACAGGCTTGCAACAGCGCCTCATTGACCCCCTGCTTCTGTTCTTCTCGGACGTGATTCGTAAAATCAACGAGTAAAATAGAGTTTTTCTTCACGATCCCCATTAAAAGAATCAACCCTATCATGCTATAAATATTTAAGGATTGCCCTCCTATCCACAAAGCCATAAAAGCCCCCGAAATACTAAAGGGTAAGGCCACCAATACCGTCAAGGGATGAAGATAACTATTAAACTGAGACGCCAAAACCATGTAGGCCACCGCAATCCCTAAACCAAAAATAAACAAAACCCCTTGATTAGATTCTTGGGAAGCTCGTGAACTCCCTGTAAACATAGCGTGATAGCCATCGGGTAAAATAGATTTAGCAATCTTCATCGCCTCGGCCATAGCATCTGTCTGTGATTTCCCCGGAGCCATATTAGCGGTCAAATTAATGGCACGTTCACGGTCACGACGAGTAATTGTTACTGCGGTAGGCTTTTGTTCAATGGTCACCAATTCCTTAAGCTGAACCAATTCACCCCGATTATTCCAAACCCACTGATTTAAAATATCCTCCGGCTTCATACGCTGATCGGCTTTTAAACGAATCTTGATATCATAACGCTTATCATTGTGCGTATACTGAGAAACCTTGTAACTGCCAATCAAAGCATTGATTGTACTATTAATATCCTCCACGCTAACGCCACGCTCAGCAGCTTTAATACGATCAGGTTTAACTTGAACTTCTGATGCTCCCTCCTGATAATCGGTATCCACATCGACCATTAAACTACTTTTGCTCATGCCCTCACGAATCTTATCTGAATATTCCTTTAACTTATTCCAATCTGGTCCCTGAACAGCCATTTCGATAGGAAATCCTCGCTGAGCAGAAAATCCACTCAAAGACATATCCTGCATAAAGGCTTTCAAATGAGGAATCTTGTTAAGTTCTTTACGAAAAATACCCATAAGCTCGCCTTGATTCAGCCGGTGTTTCTTATCTTTATCTACAGGACGATCTTTAGGATCTTTTAATGTCACAAAAATAATCCCTTGATTAACTTGTCCTCCTGAGAACCCACCGATAGCTGCAAAATAACGACTGACTTCAGGTCTAGTCAAAACAAATTTCTCAGCTTGTTTAAATATTTCATTGGTATAGTCAATGGAAGAACCTACTGGTGTTTTAAGGCTAACTAAAAACATACTTTGATCTTGAGACGGAACAAATTCTTTGCGCAGATGCCCAGAAATTCCCAACGATAAAACAAAAATCACGATAGAACTGAGAATAACAAGTTTTTTGTGCTTAAGAGCCCAAGCTAAAGCCTTAGCATACCTACTCGCAAGCCAATGGAAGGTATTATCCATCACCTTACCTATTCCACTGACTCTTTCACCTACCTGCAGGAACTGAGAACAACGCATAGGGGTTAGCATCAATGCTTCTAACAGCGATAAAGCGACCGCCACTGAAATTGTTACCCCAAATTGATAGAAAAACTGTCCGATAATCCCCGACATAAAAGCAACAGGTAAAAAGATGGCAATAATCGCCAAGGTTGCCGCCAAAGCTGCAAAGGTAATCTGGCGAGCCCCTTGTCCCGCCGCCTCAGCCCTACCTAATCCTTGCTCCCGATAACGGACAATATTCTCCAAAACCATAATAGAGTCGTCGACAACAATACCAATGGCCAAGGATAAACCCAAAACAGTAAAGGTATTCAAGGTAAATCCCAACATCCTAATCACTATAAAGGTACCAATGATAGAGGTAGGAATGGCCATTAAAATATTAAGCGTGGCTGTCCATGAACCAAGGAAAAGCCAACAGACTAAGGACGTAACAATAGCGGAGAGAAAAAGAGTAAAGTTGAGTTCATGGATAGAGTCTTCGATAAACCTCGAACGATTAACAACCAAATCTAACTGTAGCCCCTTAGGAAGCTGTTTTTGAACTTCCTTCCACTTCTTTAAAACACCATGATTAACTTCCACTTCATTAGAACCAATTTGTTTTTGAATACCTAAACCAATAGCCGTAACCCCATTGCTGCGTGAAATACGACGAACATCATCTAATCCGTCTTCAATGGTGGCCACATCCTTAAGATAGATTGGCTTATAATTAGGCTGACCATTCCGTTTCGCGATAACAATATTTCCAAATTCTTCCGTTGTTTTAGCCTCCCCCATCGCACGAACATCCTGTTCCTTCAGCGCTGTCTCAATACGTCCAGCCGGTATTTCGGAGTGTTCATTATTAATAGCGCCCACCACATCATTAACGGTTAGCTCGTTTTTGCTCAACTTATCCGCGTCAACCCAAACACGTAAATTAGGAGCCACAAAACCCCCTAAGGCGACCTGTCCCACCCCATGCACGGGAGAAAACTTATCTTGCAGATGATCCTGGGTATATTCCGCTAATTGCCGTGCCTTGGCATTTTCTCCATGCAGAGTAAACCAGATAATGGGCTGTTGAGTTGGATTAACCTTGGTGACAATCGGTGGATCAATATCTTTAGGAAGAAGTCTCTGCGCCTGTGAAATCTTAGCTTCCACTTCCTGAACGGCTACATCAATATTACGACCCAATTCCAATTCAATGGTAATCGTCGCTGATCCATCTTGAACAGAAGATGTCACTGTCTTAATCCCTTGAACAGACATGACAGCGCCCTCAATCACGTCCACCACATTAGATTCCATGACCTCAGGGGCTGCCCCAGTCCAGGTCAAATTGACAGAAATAACAGGAAATTCCACGTCAGGTAGCTGGCTCACGCCCATCCCTTTGAAACTAATCAGTCCAAAGACAATGAGCGCCGTCATGAACATCCAGGCAAAAACCGGTCGCTTAATACATAAATCAGATAACGTCATGGCTAATATCCCCGACAGCAACTTTTAGATTCCAATAATACCGTTTCGCTTCATTCTTAATGGCCACATATTCTCTATGTCCTGTTTCCCAATCCTGCAAGGCTTGAAGAACGTCCAAATTATTAACAAGATTTTTTCTATAATCCAAGGCTTGCAATTTATAATTTCGATCCGAGGCATCAGCCGCTTTCTTAATCGCTAATTCTCTTTTCTGATCCGTCGTGAATCTAGTGTACGCATTTTGAATATCTAGAACAGCATTTCGTTTGGATTGAATAAAGACGGACTCTGCTTCCTTTTCTTGAGCTTGAGCTTGTTTCACTAATCCTACGGTCTGGGTTCCGTTAAAAATGGGAACATTCACGCTCAGTGTTATATCCCAATCCACATCGCTGGCACTTCCTGTGCGTTTGTTATAAGAATCCCCATTAAGATTCACAGTTGGCCAGAAACCAGCACGGGCAACTGTAATATTTCTTCTTGCCGCTTCTAATCCCTTCAAGGCCGCCTTAACATCAAGACGTTGGTCCGCTTTTTTTAAGAAATCGTCTAAACTCATGACCGAGTCATTTGGCAACTCTTCATCTTTAATAGAGAGGACCGGTTGACCTATCAAGAATTCTAAAAGTTGACGTCCCACTTCCAACTGACTACGAACACCCTCTTCGTCGGCTTCGGACTTATATAAAGATGCCTCCGCGCTGGCAACTTCACTTTCACGTGTTCGACCTAAGCCCTGACGACGTTTAAGCTCCGACACCCGATCAACTAAAGCTTTATGAATATCTTCAATCGCCTGTAAATCTTCCTGATAACTTTCAAAATAGTAAAATGCATCGGAAACATCCGTAAAAAGAAGTTGTTTGGCTCGTTCTAATTGATGTTCTCTCTGTTTATGCTGCGCTTTTGAAGAAGCAATGGCCGCGAATTCCTTAAAACCACTAAACAAAGCCTGACTGAATGTAAATCGACGGTAACGAATAGAACCAGGATTATCGTTAGATCCCCTGTCCTGCCACTCATTGGAAATCTGATAATTCACTTGAGGCAAAAGACCATTCAACGATTGCCAGAACTGCCCTTCCGTTTCCTTAATCAGCTGTTCATCAATTGAAATTGCTTCCGAACGCTTAAGAGCTAATTGATAACATTGTTTTAAAGTTAATGGTTCATCAGCAGAAGCTGGTTTTATAAAGAAACCTAATAAAACAAAACCGAGGAGAACTACACAGGTTTCCGAAGAAAGGGCTTTAACGACCCTCTCTAAAATTTCTAAATGCTGACGTCTGTCTTGATTAGATATCTTAGAAAAAACCTTCTCTAAGCCATGACGCTTCTGCTGCCAAATGCTTGATACAATCTTCTTGCCCTTAAGAGTAATTTCCACCTTAACACTACGCCGATCATCTTCCCCCACATGACGACTTACTAACTTCTCGACAATTAACTTATCAATAATTCCGGTTGCCGCAGGACGAGAAACATTAAGAAAAGACGCTATTTCATTCATTAACGTAGGACCTTTCCGGGAAAGAAATTCTAAAGCCCAAAACTGAGGAAGACTAATCTTACCGCTGGAGAGATAATTAGACTCGTAGCTATGAAACCCCCTAATGCACTGCGGCATCAACTCAATCATGCGTTTACTAAAAGATTTAATATCCATGTTGTTATCCTTTGATGATAGTTAACTAAGTTAACTATTAAGCACATGAATCATAAAATGGGAATAAGGCATTGTCAAGAAAGATAGTGGGAATCTCAAGAATCAAACCGCAGCATTTTGACTCAATTTAGATCATTCGTTTGGCAGGCCGAGAAATAATTTTAAATCCATCATCGGTTGGATATTGATAATCACGGGAGTAAAACCAAGAGCGTCTTGAAACCTGGCCAGTTGGTCTGAATCTAAATGAAATTTAATTTCTCCTTTACCATTACGCGTCTGAAGCCTCATTGTGTTGGAACTAAAATCAATACCTCCTGTTTTATCACTCCCCATAGCTTTATCTATTTGGGATGTTATATTTATATCTCCATTGTTAGCTATATTAATGTGCAAGTCTTTAAATTTAGCTCCCAACAATGCCTTTCCAAACCCCTTTTCTGCAGTAATGTCTTCTAAACTCCTAAGGCCATCTGTTGGGTGCTGAATACTCCATGTCATGTAGGCTCTTAATAGAGAATATAATGAATGCAATATAAATGGATTCTTTACAAAGAAGGATCTCTCTGGGGCCTGACTATTCCACTGTTGAATAAGACCATCGATTCTAATCAACTCCCTTCCCGACTCCTGCTCAAAGAATCTTGAATGATGAGCACGTTGAGCAGCTATCCCTTCAACCCAACCTTCTAATGTTGTACTATTTATAACTCCCTGAAAATTTAGATGAGAACCTTTGGGCATTATTTGATAGAGCTTATCCAACACGGCCCTTAAAAGACCTCCCCCCCTTTTGTTTCTATCAAACAAATCAATATTTACTATCGTTACTGTATTAGAAGAAACGTCTCTTCTTAATTTTAACTGCCCTTCATTACTATTAACAGAGGACTCAATCTTAAATAAAGCGACATCTAAATCAGAATTAACCCTGCGAAATATAAATTCTTGATACTGAAAATCATTGAATTGATTAAGGATATTCCCCTCGTCAGTTTTCCTGTTCTTCTCTACAATACCCCTGACTTCTCTAATAATCCCACGAAGGTGATCCTGCATTTTAAGAAGCTCTTCGTATCTGGCCATCACAGGACTATGTTCATGCTGTTGAGCCAAACCTTCTAGACGATTAAGTTCTTCTTTAACCTTATCAAAGGTTATGCTTTCCCAATTCTTTCCAAGATTAACCACATCATCCTGCGCCGTCACATTATCAAGCCATATTTGATAGTACTCCTTAATTTCTGCCGCTGTTTCTCCCCGACGATTACCAACATCGGCTAAACTTCTAACCACCTTCCATTGAAGGTTGGAATCAAGGACTTTAAACGCCTTATGTCCTACATGAATACCTCCTTGATCCAAAATCTCTGCACCTCTACCTGGAGGGTTAAAAAGAACTGCCACATGCGCCTCTTCCGTCGGATTCAAGCCATCAGAATATTGCTTACCATCATCTCCTACAAGAATAGGAATCCTTGTCAAAACACCCGACTCAAACCCCATTCCTTCTGCCATCACGACCATCAAAATACTAAATGAATCACAAATATATCTGCGTAAATTACTTCTAGATATTCTCTTCTGACCAATAATAAGATTCCAAAGAGAACGAATCTGGGGTTTCTTTTTGTTAGTCATAATTTCCGCATCGTAATCAGCGTCAGCTTTAATAAACCACATGATCCAAACGGCAGCGCCATATTGGAATTCCGTCTGATCACTCCTCTTTTTCTTCATTTCTTGATTAACCATCTTTAAAAAATCCTCAATATCCTCAGGAAATCCCTTCTCCTTTAGAAATGTTAAAAAAGGATTGTCCTGAAGACCTCTATCCGTAAAGAATTTCTGATAACCCGTACGATTCTTAGATATTCTATACATCTCCTGCAGCCCCTCTTGATAATTAACATCCCCATTGATACCGTTTTTAACACCATCCATCCACAAAAGCTCGTTCACCTGAGCCGTCATCGCCGAATCCCCAAACGCCGCAAACGCCATTGCTGGTCCTATTAAAACAACCGAAGGATTTGTTTCCTTAGCAATAACACGAACAGGCAACAACGTATAGTCTGATGTAGTAGCCGTAACTACAGAGGCGTTAACGATAAATCCCCTCAAATGAGTCGACATAGCAAAGTCTATATGATCCGTCGTCTCTAAAACCTTCAAAGCAAAATCTTTCACCCCAAACCCGCCTGAGAAATATTTTCTCGGAATTCTTTTTTGTGTCACCACATCCGACTCTTCCTTGATGTAGTTGTAAACGCCTTTCTTGAAGGCTTGGAGGTATTGTTCATAGATGTTGGAGACGCCATGAGTGGCATCTCTACGATAATCAACACCTGTCACCTTATTCTTATCCGCATACACCTGTGCTAAAATTGAATCCTTGATCTTCTTCTTATACCACGTCGCTAAAATAAGAGAGTTGTAAACCTGACGCAGCTGGGCGAAGTTCTTACCTTGGTTGACTTCGCGGGTGAGTTCGGGGATGATGATTTCGTGGATGATTTGACTGCCAAGGGTATGTACATCCTTTTTGGTGGAAATCCCCTTCGGGGATGTTCTGCCCTTGTTGTTCTTGTTGAGGGCAACATAATCTTCTTCCAACATCACCTTCAAGCGAGCCTCCACCACATACGCCGTTC